>JBDTAZ010000046.1:0-5007 GCA_039924325.1 Gemmatimonadaceae bacterium | reverse complement strand
ATCTACGCGAGCTGCTCGATCTCAAATTCCCGGACGCCGTTCCGCTCCAGCGCCATCGGACGGAGGTTGTGGCAACCGGGATCGGAGAGCTGGATAACATCTTCCCGAGCGGAGGATTCCCGCGCGGCAGGCTCTCCGTCTGGGCTCCTGGTGGCGGCGCCACGGCGGTTCTGCGCTCGGTATGCCGATCGGCCGTATCTGGTGGCGAGCGGTCCGTATGGATCGATGGCGGCGGTACAATGGCGGGCGCGTTCTGGGACGCAGGCCCGATCCTGATCCGCCCAACCAGTCGGCTCCAGGCGCTGCGTGCGGCGGAGTCGTTGCTCAGATCGGGCGGATTCGCGGTCGTTGTACTGGCCGGCGCCGATCCTGAAGGAACCGAGAATGTGCGTCTCTCGCGTGCGGCCCATGAGAGCGGCAGCGTCTGCGTTGCACTCACATCAAGCGCAACGACATCAGCCCTCCGTGCATCATCATCAATTCGTCCGCACGGTTATGTATGGCGCCGAGATCCACACGGTGATGCAGCGGCAATAGATGCGGCAACTGTAGAAGTACGCATCTCGTCACTAGGCTGGAACCGTCGCGCGCGCGTCCTGCTTCCAGTACGCAGAGATGAACCACGCATGGCGCTACCGATCGATCTACCAGACCGGCGCGGGTCGCGTCGATGAGGCACCTTCCTCCGTCATCCCCGCGAAAGCGGGGATCCATGGACTCCCGTTTGGAGCGGCGTATTTCGTCAAGCCGTCATCCCCGCGAAGGCGGGGATCCATGTTGTCAATCTTGAGTAAGCCGACATTCCCGGGTCTGCTCAGGAGCAAATGGATTCCCGCATTCGCGGGAATGACGAGTCCTGGGGCATTCGTGGGAATGACGAGCCTCGGTGCCTTCGCTGGGCTGATGAGTCTCGGTGTGTTACTGGTTTGCGTCCAGCACGGCAAGTGCGCGCGTGGATTCGGCGTATTGTAGAATGCGCCTGTCACGTGTAACCAGACGCGCGCCGATGTCGCGGGCTGTCGCCATCAGGATGCGATCTGCTGGATCGGCGTGCGGACTCCCTGGCAGACGCGTGCTTCCGACCGCAATGCGCGGCGTCAGCTCGATGACCCGCACACCAGGCACGTTCGCGGCCCGCTCGATCCATTGTAGTGGTTCCGCCGAGAGCACTATTCGATTTCGTTCGGCAAGCATAGCTATCTCCCACATCGAGATGGCTGATATGAACACAGGGCCACGCTGGCTTGCCGAATCGATGAGCTTCAACATGCGTGGCGACAGTTCTTCCTCTCGTTGCTCCGCCGCCCATATCCACACGTGCGTGTCCAGCAACAATGGTAGATCGGGCGCCTTACTCATCGGCGTCCCACTGCACGTCGACAGGCGAGATGAGGTCTCCGTACGACAGCACGGTGCCACGCATGGAGCCGACCAGTCCGACGCGCTTTTCCTCGAAAGGAACGAGCTTCGCGACAGGCACTCCGTGCTTGGTGATGACGATTGGGTCGTGCCGGTCGTTCACCGCGTCCATGAGCTCCAGACAGCGGGCCTTGAACTCGCTGGCGGAGATCCAGGTTTCGTGCGATGCCGCCCCGTATGCGTGTGCGGCAGTCTCCGCGGCGCGCTTCGTCCCGCTTTTTGCTGGTTTGGTAGTCTTCCTGGTGCTTCCGGTCTTTTTGGCAGACATGGTCACCTCCATATGCCCATGGTCATAATAATATGACCATATAGAGTCCCAGGCAATGTCATTCCTCTGCCTCCATAACCCAGCGTGGCTCGCGGAACCACCCGTCACGCTGCATGCGCCACTCCTCACTATCGTGCCGCGCGTGCTCTCCGCCGGTGATCTGGTGTGGGCCGATCTGCGCGGCCTGCCCGTGCGCGAGACTACCGAGCGCGTGCGGAATGCGTTTACTGCACACAATGCGATATCCAGCAGCGTGAAATGCGGTGTCGCATCAACCGCCATCGCCGCTGAAGTCGCAGCGCGTCACTCCCAGCAATCGGTCACTTACGTGCGCGCTGGCTATGACCGCGACTTCCTGGCTCCGTTTTCCATTTCTGTCCTCACCCCAGAGCACGCGCTCGCGAACCTGCTCGACGGAACCGGAGTTGAATTCTGCCGCGATCTTGCCCGACTGTCCCAGGAGTCGGTCGAAATACGACTCGGCGTCGAAGGAATAAAACTCTGGCGACTCGCTCGCGCCGATGATGCCCGTCGCGTATTCGGGTCGATGCCGCGCGCATTGCCCGAAGCATCGCTCGAATGGACCGACTACTCGATCCGCAGAGCAGAGCGCCTGGTCTTCGTGATCAACGCACTGTTCGGCAATGTATGCGAGACGCTGAAATCGCGCGGGGAAGGGGCGCTCGCGGTGACGATAAGTTTCGCACTCGCCAATCGTACAGTGCTGGACCATCCGATTCGTGCAGCGCGCGCAACCGCCGGCCAGAATGCGTGGATGCGCCTCGTTCGTCTGGAGATCGAGCGCATTGTGTTCCCCGATGCAGTAACAGGCATCACGTTGCGTGTTGACATCACGTCCGGGACTGGTGGTCGGCAGGGTGATGTCTTTGATCGCGGTTTTGGCAGTGAGTCAGCCGCAGAAGAAG
This sequence comes from Gemmatimonadaceae bacterium, assembly GCA_039924325.1. Classification (GTDB taxonomy): domain Bacteria; phylum Gemmatimonadota; class Gemmatimonadetes; order Gemmatimonadales; family Gemmatimonadaceae; genus Fen-1247. Next base: position 2,394 of record JBDTAZ010000046.1, on the reverse strand, counting down.
CGCTCGGACAGCTCATGGACGATCAGGGATCCATAGCGGTGGAACCGGAAAATAGCGTGCACCCGCTGCTGGATCGACGCACGGGGTGGACGTCGCTGCCGGCAGCTCGGGTCATGGAACACGCTCACACGTATGCCGCTTCGCTGTCTCGAACTGGCGAGGCGGCACTCACGCTGCAACTGTTGCCCGAGCCACAACGCATATCCGTCGCGACCTTCCGACGGCGCGGCGATGACATCCCGCGCATGTATCGCGATGCCAGGGCAATGTACGACATAGTCGAAGCCGCCGGCCCCGATCGTGTGTCAGGTGGTCGATGGGGCGATGCTTACGCGCGCGAATATTTTCGTTGCGTCCTGGATAGTGGTGGCCTTGTCTGGTTGTATCGGGATGCACGCAATGGCGTGTGGTATCTGCACGGCTGGTGGGATTGATGCCCTACGTCGAACTGCGTGCGCATACTGCGTTCTCCTTTGGCGACGGTGCCGTGTCGCCCGAGGCTCTCGTCGAGCGCGCCGCGGAGCTCGGCTATCAGGCAATAGGAATCACCGACACTGTTGATCTGGGCGGTATGGTACGAGCCAGGATCGAGGCTGACAAACGCGGGATTCGGTTGATCGTAGGCACAGAGTTGCGAGTCGATGGAAAGCCAATGGCCCTCCTGGCACGCGACGTTCAGGGCTGTCGAAACCTTGCGTCGCTCATCACGCGCGCACGGGTCGGATCGCTACGAAGCTGGTCCCCGACCAACAGACAGCGCAAGCGTGGAATGCCTGGCGTGCCGTGGTCACACGTAGCGGAACGTGCGGAAGGGTTGCACCTGCTTACCGGACCAGCATCCGGCACCATCGCCCAACTACTGCGAGAAGGCAGCCGTGACGACGCAGAGCGAACACTTCATGAATGGCGCGAAGCGTTCGGTGGGAGGATCGCGGTAGAAGTGCAGCGTCATCGCGGGTGTGGTGACGAAAGTGCTCTGGCTGGTGCTCTTGTGGACCTGGCACGGAGTGCTGAAACACCATGGGTCGTGTGCAACGATCCGCGGTATCTGGACGACAACAGCAGGCTGATTCACGACATGCTCACTGCGCTGCGTGCCGGTCTCGATCTCGATCGTGCGACGGAACGTGGTCTGTTGCATCCCAATGGCGAATGGCGTCTCCGTTCACCAGAAGAAATGCTCGAGATGTGGAAGGGACTGGAGGAGGGAATCGAGGAGAGCGAACGCATAGCATCGGAGTGCGATTTTTCCGTGCGCTGGCTCCGACCACCGCTCCCAGCATTTCCGGTCGGCCCGGGCGCCAGTGCGGAAGAATATCTTCGTGTTCAGGTATACGAGGGGGCGCACGTGCGTTGGGGTGCAACGCTGAGCAACAAGCAGCGTGGTCAGCTCGAGCACGAGCTGGTAGTCATCAATAGGCTTGGCTTCGCCGGCTTCTTTCTTGTGATGTGGGACGCTGTTCGCTTTGCGCGCCGAAAGAACATCCTTTGCCAGGGCCGCGGCAGCGCTGCGAACTCAGCGGTTGCCTACTGCCTCGGCGTTACCGCGGTGGATCCCGTTCTGCACGGCCTTCTGTTCGAACGATTTCTTTCCGAAGCGCGGATCCCGGGGCCGAGCGGTGAATATACGGAAGCGCCGGACATCGATGTCGATATCGAACACGACAGACGGGAAGAAGTTCTCAACTATGTGTATGGCAGTTATAAACGCGATCATTCGGCTATCACGTGCACGGTTCAGACATACCGTGCGCCAAACGCGATCCTCGATGCGATGCGCGCGCTTGGTTATCCTGCAGAGCTTGGATTCGAGCTTTCCCGGAGACTGCACAGATTCGATCCTGAGGAAGGTGTAGAGAAAGTTCAGGGCGAACTCGCCGAGCGTTTCGGTGTTGATCTGACGTGCCCACGAGGGCGCGCCATACTGACCGCGATGACGGCATTCGATGGATTGCCGCGTATGCGCTCGACGCACGTTGGCGGCTTCGTGCTTTCGTCCGCGCCGCTGGGCGACTACATGCCGATCGAACATACATCCATGGGTCGCACAATCATTCAGTTCGACAAGGATGATCTGGATTTTATTGGTGCACCGAAATTCGACTTCCTGGGACTGGGTGCGCTGGCGCTTGTGCGTCACGCATTCGATTCAATTGAAGCTCGTACGGGTGCTCGGATGGAACTGTACAACCTTCCGCCGGACGATGCGCCGACTTTCGCGATGATCTCGCGCGGTGAGACTGTCGGAACTTTCCAGATCGAGAGCAGGGCACAGATAGCATCGATACTCAACACGCTTCCACAGGTCATGTATGACATTGTCGTACAGATATCGTTGATTCGTCCCGGGCCGATCCAGGGGAATTTTGTACACCCATATACTCGGAGACGTCG
>JBDTAZ010000045.1:0-8090 GCA_039924325.1 Gemmatimonadaceae bacterium | reverse complement strand
GAAGGAGATGTTGCAGATTCCGACACTCGGTAACGAGGTTACCGGGCGAGAGTAATTGAGCTGAGACTCGCATTTGTTACTCTATGCGTCGAACGATCGAACTACGACTAATCGTGCGAATGGAAGGTCGGATTGTAGAACATTTGTAGTCGGCAGTGTACTATGAAGAGCGTCTCGATCGTCATACCACTGACGGAAATTTTCCCGGCACCGTGCTACTAGTGGTGGCGGCCCGTCGATCGCGCTCCAGGACTCTGCATGGCCTCAGGCAAGTTTTTAAAACTGCTTCCAACGGTACTAATAGCTGCGACTGCCTTCGTGTATGTCGTATCGAACGTTCGTTCGGTTTATCCGGCGTCAGTCCGACCGGGAGATCTTGCGCGCCCTGGTGAGATGCTGGCCTCGGGATCGGCGACGAGAATCGGCGACGTTATTGGATCTACGGTTTCGGGCGGAGTAAACCTGGTTGCCCACCATACCGAGATCGAAGCGAATACAGAGAACGCTCTCGGAACGCTGGCGACCAATGTGAGACCGCTCAGTCATCCAAACGCCCTCCGTGACGCGTTCGAAAGTTATTTCGCGTTCAAGACCGCTCATCCAACGGAAGTCCGTAAGCCGTTCCTGTACTTCGTTGATTACGGCCTGTCGAGCTCCACACCGCGCGGGTACGTGTTCAACATGGACAAGCTCTCGATTGTCGATGGACCGTTCATGGTTGCGCACGGCCGTGGATCGGCCCCGACCGCTTCGGGCGTGCCCACCCGCTTCTCCAACGCGTACGGTGCCGCGACGACATCGCTCGGGCTGTACGTCGCCCAGAGTCTGTACTCATTCACCGGTCATTCTGACGGCCGCGCGTACCATTCGTTGGGTCTGCGGCTCGATGGAGTGTCCGACGGATTCAACGACAACGCGCTATCACGAGGCGTGGTCGCGCATGGCGCACCATATGTAACGGCAACTCGTGCAGGCCGAAGCGAGGGATGCCCGGCCATGGAAAACACTCGCGCCAAACGGTTGCTTCCCAAGCTGGCCAATGGTGGTCTGGTCTTTCTGTTTGCCCCCGACACCAATTGGATGACCCGCGACCCGTGGTTGATTGCAGGCTGAGTTGGGATGAGCCCGTAGCAGGAACATCGCACCAAAAACGCGCCCCGCCAAACTGGCAATTGACGGCTGAGTCCCAGTTTCACTAGCTCATAAGCGATGCGGCGCTCGGTCGCGCCGTGCCCCCGCACTGGCCGGTCATCGGGGCCCGAACTGCTAGCGCAAGCCACGCGGACGTTGTAGCGTTGAGTCCAACCGCAGACACCGGACGCACCATGAAAAGCCTCGTCGCTGGATCGCTGCTAGCGCTCACCGCCGCTCCTGGAATGGCTCAGACTTCTTCGCACCCGTTCAATGCGCACGACCTGGTCATGATGGACCGGGTCGCCGATCCGCAGATTTCCGCCGACGGCAGCCGCGTGGTTTTCAGTGTGCGAACGACCGACTATGCCGCCAACAAGGGGATGACTAGTCTCTGGCTCCTGGATCGCAAAAAGGCCGGAGCCTCACCGCATCGACTCACGGCGCCAGAAGTCGGCGCGAGCACTGCTCGGTTTTCGCCCGACGGAAAGACGATCTACTATCTCGCCGCAGCATCAGGTGTGTCACAGCTCTGGTCGATGCCTGCCGCTGGTGGCGCTGCGAAACAGGTTACTCATGTAGCTGTCGACGTCGACAACTATCGCATTTCGCCAGACGGACGTCACCTGTTGTTCTCGGCGCAGGTATTCGCCGAGTGCAAGACGATTGCATGCACCGCCGCGCGTCTCGAGGCGATAAAGAACGACAAGGCCACCGGGAGAGCGTATGACCGCCTCTTTATCCGTCATTGGGACACGTGGTCGGACGGACGTCGGTCGCAGCTTTTCATAACACCAATCGGTTCGGCGGCGGAGCCGCTGCATCTCACACTCGGAATCGATGGAGACGTGCCGTCGAAACCTTTCGGCGATGAGAGCGAGTACAGTTTCTCACCCGATGGAAAGACAGTGTATTTCGATGTGCGTATCGCCGGCAAGACCGAAGCGTGGTCGACCAATTTTGATATCTACTCGGTACCAGCGGATCGTTCGTCGGAGCCACGGAACCTTACCGTCAACAATCTCGCGTGGGATGCTACACCGGTGGCGTCAGCAGATGGCAAGACGCTGTACTATCTCGCGATGAAGACACCGGGCTTTGAGTCCGATCGCTTTGGCATCATGGCTATGGACCTTGCAACCGGTGCAAAGCGCGAACTCGATCCACAGTGGGATAGGTCCGCTGGCGGCCTGACACTGTCAGATGACGGCAAGACGCTGTACACGACTGTTGATGACGAAGGAATGCACGCGCTCTACGCCGTGGACATTGCGACCGGAAAGCCGAGCAAGTTGCTGAGCGGTGGAACTGTAACCGGTTTCGCAATCGCCGGTAACCGGATCATCGCAGCACGACAGGACTTCAAACACCCAACGGATCTCTATGCCGTCGACGCCAGTGGCGCTGGCCTGACTCAGCTGACGCACTTCAACGCCGACCGACTTCGCAATATCAGGTTTGGCGACGCCGAATTTTTCAGCTATATCGGCGCGAAGGGCGACACTGTCCAGGGATACGTCATGAAGCCCGTGGACTACGAACCCGGTAAGAAGTATCCCGTCGCCTTCATGATACATGGGGGTCCGCAGAGCGCATGGAACGAAGACTTTCACTATCGCTGGAATCCGGAGACGTATGCAGGCGCCGGCTTTGCGGTGATAGCAATCAATCCTCATGGATCGACCGGCTACGGTCAGTCATTCACGAACGAGATATCGGGTGACTGGGGCGGCGCGCCGCTCGAAGATCTGAAGATGGGCTGGGCGGCGGCACTCGAGCGCTACTCATTCCTCGATGGCAACGAAGCTTGTGCAATTGGTGCCAGCTACGGTGGCTACATGGTGTACTGGATGGCAGGTGTGTGGAACACGCCGTGGAAGTGCATGGTCGATCACGACGGCGTGTTCGACACGCGCATGATGGCGTACGCGACGGAGGAGCTCTGGTTCTCGGAACACGAGAACGGTGGTACGCAGTACGAGCAGCCCGCGAATTATGAGAAGTTCAATCCGCTGAATCACGTCAGCGAATGGCGCGTACCGATGCTCATCATTCACAGCGGGCATGACTTTCGTATTCCCGACAGCCAGGGGATCGGCGCATTTACCGCACTTCAGCGGCGCGGCATTCCAAGCAAGTTGCTGTACTTCCCCGATGAAAGCCACTGGGTGCAGAAGCCGCACAATAGCATCTTGTGGCACGATACGGTTCTGAACTGGATGAAGCAGTGGACCAGTGGGAAGCCGAGGCAAGAGTGAGCGGTAACCGCGCTGCGTTGTTGCTGTTAATGGCGGCGACCAGCGCGCTGGTCATCTCATCCTGTACGCCGGCAAAGGGTGACACCGCGCCAGCTTACGAAGTAACCGCAACGTTTCCGCACGATTCTTCCGCTTACACGCAGGGCCTGCTGTCGGCTGACGGAGTTCTCTTCGAGAGCACCGGCCTGAACGGCCAGTCCACAGTGCGTCGAGTCGAGCTCCGAACTGGCAGAGTTCTGGCGTCGAGAGCGCTTGCCGGGAATCGATTCGGCGAAGGTTTGGCACTGCTCGGTGGCCGCCTGTATCAGCTCACATGGAAAGCTGGAGTTGCGTACACATACGATGCCGCAACGCTCGCTCCGCGCGATTCGTTCAACTATCCCGGACAGGGATGGGGACTCACGACGGACGGTAAATCGCTCATCATGAGCGACGGATCCGATTCACTGCGCTTTCTCTCGCCCGAGAGTTTCAAGGTCGAACGGATCGTCCATGTACGTGATAATGGTACGCCGCTGTACCAGCTCAACGAACTGGAATACATGAACGGTGAGATTCTCGCGAACGTGTATGAATCGAACTGGGTACTCCGGATCGATCCCGAAACGGGAAACGTACGCCAGACGATCGACTTTGCCGATCTATATCGCGACCGCCCGCCGTACGCGGAAGTCATGAACGGGATCGCAATTGCGCCGGACGGAACGCAGCTCCTCCTCACCGGGAAATACTGGCCCGTGATGTTCGAGGTGAGACTCCTCCAGCCCTTGTCGCGCCATTGAGCACTGGACACAATATTCGATGCCCGGTGTTCTATATTACGGTTGTGTTTCGTACTTCCAATGAGACATCCACATCTCCATGACGGACCGTAAATACAACGAGGAAGAAGTCGCGGCGATATTTCGCGCCGCTACGGAGAACTCCGAATCCCGCGCACTGACCGGCGAGCGCTCTGGTGGACTTACACTCACCGATCTTCACGACATCGCGCGCGAAGTCGGGATTTCCTCTGATGCGGTTACTCGAGCAGCTCAGTCGCTCGCTAATGGCAGCGCGGCAAAGCCCCGCACTTTCCTCGGGATCCCCGTCGCGGTGTCACGCACGGTAAACCTGGATCGGAACCTGACGGACAAGGAGTGGGAGCTGCTGGTCGTGCAGCTTCGACAGGTCTTTCGTGCGCGTGGTACGATTCGCGTTCAGGGATCGCTTCGCCAGTGGAGTAACGGAAATCTGCATGCGCTACTCGAGCCGACGCCTACCGGATATCAGTTGCGACTCGGCACATCCAAGGGCGATGTGAGGGGATCCGTCCTGGTGGGAGCGATGGCGCTAGTTATGGCTGGTTTCGTTGGGTTGATGGGCGCCTTGCACGGAACGTTTATAAACGTGATCCCCGGCGTAGTCGTGCTCACCGCGGGTGGCGCGATGTTCATGGGGAATAGCGTTCTCCGCGTCCCGAAATGGGCGCGGTTACGGCAACAGCAGATGGACGACGTCGCCCAGAATCTGCTGCAGAGTACGCAGGCTACGGACTTGCCCCGCTGAACCTAAGTCGCCGATACGGTTATGACCTTCTTCATGCCAAGCATGAAATGCGGCTGCTTGTTGGTTCGCATCCAGCAAACGAGAATGTAAGTACCCGGAGTGAACCGAGCCTGCACGAAGGCCAGCTCGTTGGTATGCAGTCCCGTGCTACCTCCTATCGGTTCCGCAGTCGGCGTTCCCACCGGCGGATTGCCAAACCATTTGAGCGCCTGATCTACCGTGTGCCCAGGCAGCACCTTGAGGATGACGAAGTCGTGGGTTTCCTTTGCGGTATTACGCACAGCGAAAACGTGGGAGCCCTTCGCAAGCGCACCGCCGTCCATGGCGATTCCATACGTGGAAAGCTGGACATTCCGGTCGCTGACGGGCGGCGTGCCCTTGTCTGTCGACGCGACCGCTTCGAATGACCCCATCATTCCCTTCATGAAATGAGTCTTGCCGTCGGGACTCACAACGAAGCAGCCTATCGCGTATTTGCCCGGCGGAATAAACAGAGTGACGGTGGTCGTGTCGCCGGGCGCAACGGCGTTGGGACCGCCCCACTCGGTGAGACCCTGCAATGTGCGACCGTGCGTGAAAGAGTCGAGCAGACCATCTGCGGTCATGCCGGTCGGAACGCTTACACTGGCGAACATGTGCAGCTCCTTGCCAGCATTGATCATCCGGATGGTTACCCACCCCGCCGACACCCGCGCCGGTAGACCGGCGTAAGCATAGTCATTGGCAGTCAGCACGACAGTGTGATTTACTGGCGCCGCTGTCACCGGGTTCGAAAAATTCAGCACTGAGGAGGAATGAATACTGCCAGTGAAAATGGCGAATCCCGCAATCAGCGGAATGACCGCACCGAGGGTGCGCATTGTATCCTCTTTGGGATGTGGTGGTTGCCAACTGGCGGCAACAATACCACCATCAGGCGGCCCGCGTAAGCCCGCGTAGGGTGATCTCATCCAGCAGGTGAGCAGTGTCATCCCGCCGAAGGCCGGGATCCATCGTGTCATCCCGGCGATGATTGTCATCCCGGCGAAGGCCGGGATCCATGGACGAGTCTTCGGCAGCGCACCAATCCTCGCGTACGCACAACCGACCCAGCATAGCCGATGAGAAACGCTGTTATCGAGGCATCGAGAGAGAGAACTCCGTACATCCGAAACCGCACTGGCCAGTCAAGGTTCGGAGACATCGATAGCTGGTATATCGAGGTCTAGGCGTCGTCGGTGGATCCCGGCCTGCGCCGGGTTGACGACTGTCGACGTATGCGGGCCTACCGAGCGTGGATCCCGCCATTCGGCGGGATGACAGCTTTCGGTGCCACAACAGCTTTCGGTGCCACAACAGGTTTCAGCGCGACGACGCCAAATCAGCGACTCAGGGTTTTACTCCCGTCAGACTCTCCAGCGCCGCGATCGCCGCTTCCAGTTGCTGATCTTTCCCCTTGCTCACAACATCAAACTGATTCATCACCTTGATGTCGGGTTCGGTCTGCTGATTCTCCAGGTACTTGCCGGTGATCGCATCCTTCACACCCACACCTGGCACGCCCCAGCGAATTCCATCCTGCAGCGACTCCCATCCAGAAAACGTGCAGGTTCCAGGCGTCGGCATGCCGACCAACGGGCCGAGTTTCTGCGCTTTGTATGTGTAAGCGAAGCAGTGTCCGTCGCTGTAGTTGGCTTCACTCGCCATCGCGACAGTTGGCTTGGTCCACCGGAAGTTTGGCTCGTATCCGGTGCTGCGCGTATCCGTCGTATAGTCGAAGAACCGCTTGCCGCTCAGGAACATCGCGAGATCCGCAACTAGATCGCCGCCCAGGTTGAATCGCGTATCAACTACGATTCCCTTTCTGGTCGCGTACTTGCCCATGATCTCCTCGAACGTCGTGCGATACGCTCCGTCGTTCATGCCGGGGATGTGAACGTAGCCCAGTTGACCATGGCTCGCGCTGTCTACCTCGTCTGCGTTGCGCTTCACCCAGCGCGTGTAAAGTAGCCTGCCTTCCTCGGCGCGCGTCACTGGCTTCACAACAACTTCGGTCTTCGTCGAACCGTCAACGAGAGTGAGTAGTACGTTCTCGTCGGCTTTCCGGTTCAGGAATTCCGCAATGTCCCTGTCCGGCGTAATTGTGTTGCCATCGACCGCTTCGATGATCGTACCAGGACGAATTTTGATGTTGTGCCGATCGAGCGGGCCGCCCTTGATCACTTCATCCACTTTCACGCCGGTGCCCGTATACGTCTGATCCAGAAACACGCCGAGTGATGCGGTGTTGTCATCGGTCGGCCCAGTTTGGTGGTACGTAGCCTCGCTGTGGCTGATATTCAACTCTCCGAGCATCTCGGCGAGCATCTCCGCAAACTCGAAATCGTTACCGATATACGGAAGATATTTGGCGTAGACTGGACGCAAGCCGATCCAGTCGATTCCGTGATACCCCTTTGAATAGAACGTGTCACGCGTGCGGCGCCACACGTGATCGAACATCGCCGCTCTCTCGGCATCGACGTCGATCACATCTTCGCCGTCGACCTTGATCATGTCGCGCTTCGACTTTGCGGGATCGATCCGCGAAATTGCGCCATCGGCAAGAAGGAAGATGTACTTCTGATCCTTGTCCCACTCCATGTTACCGGTTTTTGCGTCGAGTGCGAGAAGCATCCTTGTGTCCTTGGTGCGCAGGTCTGTGGACCAGAGATTCATCCCTTTTTCGAACCGCGCGAGGTAATAGAGTGTCTCACCATCCTTGCTGAGCAGCGCGTCGCCCATGGACGCAGATGCTATCGTCAATCGCGCCTTGCGACCATCGATGCCATCCAGGTCGAGAACTAGCGGCGCCTTGCGCGCGCGCGCACTGTCCGCCTTGGTCCTCGATGAATCACCGTTCGATTTCAACGAATCAGCCTTCGCCTTTGCGACTCGATCCTCCTCGTCCTTGAGTAGCGCAAAATCATCCTTGCTCAGGTTGAAACGATCCCATGCATCACGATCAAAGAACATTGCGTACACGTCCTGTTGCGCCTGGCCGGATTGCGCGACTGACCTGAGCCCATCGCGATTGCTGAACCACAGCATCGCCTTCCCGCCCATGATCCACTGCGCGCGGGTATCGTTGAATCCACTCTGCGTAAGGTTGATTACCTGCCCTGTACCGTCCGC
>JBDTAZ010000044.1:0-9917 GCA_039924325.1 Gemmatimonadaceae bacterium | reverse complement strand
CCAGTCCGAGTCCTTCATGCGGACAATCGTGCCCTTCTGGATCGCAACTCCAGCGATGCCAGCTCCCATGAAACCGGAACCGATTATGCCGAGCTTCTCGATCGCGACCGGCATCGCAGTATGGCCCGGTGGTAGGCCATTGTCCTTCTTCAACGCCGTCGTCGCGAAGAACAGGAAGATCAGTTGCTTTGACACATCCGTAACGGCCATCTCGCCGAACAGCCGCGATTCATCACGTAAGCCGGCTGGCATCCCTTCCATCATACCGGTCTCAACGGCCTTGATCGCCGCAAGAGGCGCAGGAAAGTTTCCGTGCGTCTTCTTTTCCGTCTCCTCGCGCGCCTTTTTGAAAACGACACTTCGACCAATCGGATTGGAGTCAAGCAGCAATCCGCTGGCGCCACCCGACCGCGACGTTCGCTTGAGTCGTCCTTCTCCGAGTGCAAGTGCGCGATCGATCGCAATCCGGCGGAGGATTGCCGGATGCACCATCTCGTCAACAAGTCCGATCTGAAGCGCTTTTTTCGCGCGCACGTTCTTGCTCGTGAGAATCATGTCGAGCGCGGCGCGCACTCCGATCAACCGTGGGAGCCGCTGCGTACCGCCGGCGCCGGGAATAAGGCCAAGCTGGACTTCTGGAAGAGCGAGAATTGTTTTCGGATCGTCGCTCGCAATTCGCCAGCGACACGCCAAGGCGCTTTCAAGCCCGCCGCCCATGCACGCGCCGTGAATAGCGGCGACAAACGGCACGCGGGATTTCTCAAGATTTTCGACGAGCGCCTGTCCATCGCGGCTGAGCCGCGTCGCATCTTCAACATCGCGAAGCTGTGTAAACTCTTCGATAGCCGCGCCAGCGAGAAACGTGTCTGGTTTGCCGCTGATCAGCACAGCACCCTTGATCGTCTCATCGCGATCGATGCGATCGAATAATTCCATCATCGATTCACGAACCGCGCGCGTGATGATGTTGACCGGTTCGTTCACAAGATCGATCGTCAGGATTGCAATCCCACCTTCGACTTCCATCGTAACCGGTGCGCCATCACGCGTGTGCATCATTGCGACATCAGTGACGAGATCAGTCATACATCCCGCTCCAGTACCATCGCGAAACCGAGGCCGCCAGCGGCGCACACGGTCATCAGACCGTATTGTGCATCGCGACGGGCCATTTCATTGAGGAGCGTCGTCGTGATTCGCGCTCCAGTCGCGCCGAAAGGATGGCCGAGGGCGATTGAACCTCCCATCACATTTAGCCGTGCACGGTCGACTTCGCCAACAGGGCGCTCGAATCCCGCTCGACGAGCCCATTCCAGCGACTCGAACCCCTTGAGATTGCTGAGGACCTGGGCGGCGAAAGCCTCATGCATCTCAACGAGGCCCATGTCCGCCAAAGTGAGTCCCGCTCGCTCCAGCGCGACAGGCGCAGCCAGAACGGGGCCCATCAATAGCTGTTCGCCGGGATCGATCGCGGCGTACGCGTACGACCTTATGTAACCAAGCGGCGCGTATCCCATGGACCGAGCGCGGTCTTCACTCATCATCAGCACACACGCGCCCCCATCGGTGAGCGGCGACGAGTTGCCGGCCGTCACACTGCCATAACGCCTGTCGAATACTGGTTTCAATGCGGCGAGCTTGTCGTATGAAGTATCCTCGCGCACGCCATTGTCGATCTGCACCACCGGGTCGTAGCTCGGCGGCACGGCGACCGGAACGATCTCGGCTGGGATTCGTCCATCCGCGGTACCGGCTGCTGCGAGCCTGTGCGAACGCAACGCGAAGTGGTCCTGATCCTCGCGACTGATGCTATTCAGCTTGGCCATTTTCTCGGCGCTATCACCCATCGTCTCGCCGGTGGTTGCCTCGGCGATGGCGGGAGTGATCGGGATGAGGTCGCGAGGTCGAATCTTCGCGAGCGCACCTATCCGTCCGGTCAGCGACTTGGCGCGCGACGCAGCGACCAGCGCATCGGCGAACCCGCGAGAGTGCAGCACCGGGACGTTGGACAACGACTCCGCACCACCGGCGATAATCACGTTGTTGTGGCCGAGGGTTATCTGATCGGCCGCGTCGGTTATGGCCTGATTCGAAGATGCGCACGCGCGGCTGACGCTGTAGGCCTGAACGGACTTGGGTAGCACAGGCATGAGGGAGACTTCACGCGCGATATTCGGCGCTAACACGTTTGGAACGACCGTTCCAAAAATCAGAGCCTCAACCTCATTGCCGCTTAGATTGGCTCGTTCGAGTAGCTCGGCCACGCAGAGTTTGCCGAGCTCGATCGCCGACAAGCGCTTGAACAGGGTGCCGGCTCGCGCGAAGGGAGTCCTGACTCCCGCCACAATCGCAACTCGGCGCCCGTTCCCATAGCTCGGCATCGCTTGAAGTTAGGCGGATAGCTGGTGTTGTGCTACCGAGCTGCGCTCTGTTGTCACGACCGCCTTTGCAGGTATTTCACCCTGGACGGCGCGGAAGCCGCGCAATTTGAGGTGCGACTTCGTCAGCGGTGATCCTTGCCGACATCGACATCCTTCAGCGGTTTTCAGTAGCTGTATCACGCATCCCTGATTCAATTACGTAACGCGTCAATGCCGCGGCCGACGAAGCACCAAGCTTTCGCGCAAGGCTTTCGCGGTACGTGTTGACAGTGCGAATCGCAAGTCCGAGCATGGAGGCGATCTGTTTGCTCGTGAGGCCGGCGGCAACACGCACCGCAACCTGTTGTTCGCGCCTGCTGAGTGCGGTGACAGCGGGCGCAACAGGACAGAGTTCCTGGAGACCACAATCCTCACAACGAACGCCAAACTGTTTGCTCACGTCTGCGCAAAGCTCGTTGATCCCAGCGTTGCGGGGGAGACAATGAACCAGGTTCGTCAAATCAGGACTTGTTTCATCATCTCCGCCAACAACGAAGATGCAGCTATCTGGCAACGCGGCGTGCAACGCGGCGGTCGTCTCGCTGTTGACATCGTGCAGCAGCGAAGCACCCACGAGGATGGCATCAGGACGAATGCTCCGCGCGACTGTGAGCGCCTCTGCCATGCACTGCGCCTCGGCGACAACGGTCAATCCTGTGGTTGCCGCGATCAACGTAGCGAGCGCGGCACGAATCAGCGCATGTTCCTCAACGATGAGTACCCCGAGTCTCCGATGGGGGCTCACGACTTCAGTTGCGGCTGAGCCAATCTCAACGTTTCGCGGACCGGAGAATACGTCGGCCCGGCGCTCAAGCGAGAATCCACCATCAGGTCCCAGCTCGAAAGTCGAAAGCGGCAAGTGGCATGGCTGAGAATGGGCGGGTCGGTTGAACGGGGCCTTACCGCACTCTGGGGACGGTCGGCCAGCTGACCAGATGCAATCTAGGCGACATACCCGACAAATCCAATCGGCATTGGCACAGAGGCGCCGGGGCGTAAAAAAGCCGCCAGTCAGGCGGCCGACGGTCTAGTTGACCAGCGAATCCGGGTCGGCAGAATCATCGAATGCAAAAACCCGCCTGGCACCCTTCCACCAGGTCGACTTCGTGTTGGCCAGGGTTTCAATCTTCACTCGCTTGCCGGTCGTGGGGGCGTGGACGTAACGACCGTCGCCGATGTAGATCCCGATATGCGATATCCGCTTGCCTTTTCCAAAGGTGAGCAGGTCGCCTGGCTTGAGAGAAGCGATATCGCGATCGATCTTCACGCCGACCATCGCTTGTTCACGGGCAGTTCGAGGCAACTGTGCACCAAAAGCTGCCATCACGTACTGAACCAGCCCGCTACAGTCGAAGCCCTTTAGGGGCGATTCGGCACCGCGCTTGTATTTCACACCGAGCTGAGCCTGAGACAGCGACACGATCGAGTCCTGAAGCTCGTGTATGGACTGACTGAGCCTTGCGAAGGGCTTCGCAATAGCCGTAGCTCGCGGGTGCGCGACCGTCACGACCTGGGCACTGGCAGACACAGCGAACAAAGCGCCGGCAACTAATGCGGCGCTCGTAAAGCTCGTTATGCGGCGAATACCCGGGAGGCTTATCATGCTCGGTCAAGCTAAGGTTCGGCACCAGTGTCAGCAATCGCGAAAAAAACCCGGCAACCGAGCCGCCGGTATCACATTAGTGACTTGCAGCTACGGGGAGCGCAACACGACCATGCACGTTCCGGTACTCGATCGACCCATTCCCGCTGGTCGTAATCGAGAAATTGCCCCCAACTCCGCGCGCCGCCACTTCGCCAGACCGCTTCGCCCCGACTGTGACATCCCCCGCGATGTCCACCAACTGGATTTCGCCGTCGCCAGCCCGAGGTATCAATACAGAGCCGCCAACATGGGAGAGAAAGATGCCGCCGGCCCCATCGACGATATGTACGCTACCGCTCACATTCGAAATTATCATGTCGCCGGCGCCGTCGGTCACATCCAGGTTTCCCGCGACATCGTCGACGTTCAGACTCCCTGCCCCATGGACAATTCTGATCGGTCCTGTGTGACGGAAAACCGATTCCCCGGCAGTATCTGTCACGATCAGGGAGACGCTGCGGGGGATTTCCAGATCGATATCCAAGGATGGCGGCTGGCGAGAAGCACCGCGTTGAGCCGGGATGTTGCAAACGACACTGATAGTATCGCCGATCCTCGTCGTCGTCACCGCGACATCAGCCAGCGTTTCTTCGGTCGCGGCGTGCCCGACTCCAAGGATCGTAATCTTATCCGTTCCTTGCTCTCCTCGGACGCGTAGATACCCACTGCCGGCATCCAGCTTGAGCACTGTCGCCCCAGCGGCAGAGACGATTGAGTTCAGGTCGGCACTAACCCCGGGTGACCGGAGTTTGCACGCTCCAACGGGCATCAGCACGCCTACGCACAAAATCCACTGAACGGTGACGCGGCGCACTAGCGACTCTCCGTCGTTGGAAGAGAAACGAGCATTTTCACGGCCCCAGTACGTCCCACGGCGGCGGACTGCTGACCCGCTGCGTAGGCGACTTCGCTATTCCACCGCTGGTCGTAACCCCTTAGACGTCGTGGATGGTCTTGACCTTAATGAGCGTCAAGTGCCGGACGGAGGCGGGCAACCTAAGGATGATCGTCTCTCCGAGTTTGCGGCCTACAAGCGCTTTGCCGATCGGCGACGACATTGAGACGTGCCCCTCCTCAAAATCAACATCACCAAACACGAGGCTGTAAAGCTCTGTCTTTCCGGTCGTGGTGTCTTCGACCGTTACTTCGGATCCGAGTCCGACGGCGTCGCGCGCAATCTGGGCTACGTCGATCTGGGAAAGCTTGGAGAGCCGCATGCGAAGCTGCCCGAGGCGAGCCTGGACGAATTGCTGCCGCTCCAGTGCCGCCTTGTACTCGGAATTCTCGCGCAGATCGCCCAGTTCTACGGCTTTACGAATCTCGTTCGGCAGAACGACGTTGAGCTCATGTTGGAGCTTTTCGACCTCCGCACCAAGCTTGACCTTGAGCGCTTCGATCATCGGGGACTCTGCAGCCATTTCCGGATTCAGCAGGTAAAATGATAAACGCCCGGCCGGGGGGTCGGGCGAACGGGTCTCTCGTGAAGCTATCCAGCGGGGGAACCCGGCGCAATCGGAGTTGGGCGATCGATGGATCCCGCCCTTTGGGGTGGTGACGATGTCAACTCACCGCCGCAATATCCTTATAAGTATCTTCATCGACGAACAATGACTGACTCACCTCTCCTTCCGTCGACTAGCGTCGCAGCTCCCGCGCCAGGCGCGAGCGTCTCAAGCAAGGCTCGTGAGCGAGTCGTCGAACTTCTCCAGGTACGGTTTGCGAACGGTGATCTGGACATGGACGAGTTCGAGCGTCGTGTCACGGCCAGCTACCAGGCGAAGACACCGCAGGAACTGGATTCACTTATCGGTGATCTGGTCCAGTCGCATTCAGAATTAGCAGTGCCAGAGTATGGGCGGATCGCCGCGATCCTGAGCAACAACGAGCAAAACGGCGTCATTCCCGTTCCGCGACAACTCACGATCGTGAGCGTTTTCGGCAATGTCGAGCTGGATATCAGCGCGGCAACGTTCTCACCCAGCCTCACAGAAATTGAAATCTCCGCCGTATTCGCGAATGTCGCATTGACGGTACCGCTCGGCGTTCGCGTCGAGAGCGCGGGAAATACATTCCTTGGAAATTTTGATTGCAAGGTCCCGCACGTGCCTGGATATCCAAATTCAGAGGAACAGGTAATCCGAATCACAGGTCGCTCAATCTTTGCATCGGTAGAGATCAGGGCGGCGCCGGCGCGACTTGCGAGTATGCCCGCAAGTCCAGCCGTGCTACCGGCTCGTTCGGATGCGCGCACGGATTCTCGTACAGATGCTCGCACGGATGACGCGCCACGAAGGCTCACGTAGACACTTCAGGCGTCGCTCACAATCAGAGGGTATTCAGATGCGCCAAAATCAGCTGCGTTTCGCCGCGGTATCACTGCTTTTTCTGGCGTCTGGCTGCACGCGGCCGGCGTCATCCGACGCGGCAACCAGCGATACTACATCGCAGCCGGTGACGGCCGCCGACAGCGCAACCGCCCGGACAGGATTGACGGTGACTGCCACCGGCTACGGAGCTCTTCGCGTCGGGATGACCGTCAAGAATGCAGCGACTGCACTCGGTTCCCCGGTGCCATCGATGGCTGGGCTGGACACCGCTTGCGCATACGCAAGCTTCGACAATCAGCCCGCCGGGATGCGCATAATGGTTGTGCGAGGTAATGTTGCACGACTCGAGGTCGATTCCGCCTCGATCGCGACGGGGCTTGGCGTGCGAGTCGGGGACCCTGAATCGCGTGTGAAGGAGCTGTACGGTTCGCGAGTCGTTGTAAAACCACACAAGTACGATCCCACCGGTCATTATCTAATCGTGAATCCCATTCCTCCGACAGACACCGGATACGAGATGGTGTTCGAGACGGACAGCGGCCGCGTCACCAAGTACCGTGTTGGGCGCGTGCCTGAGGTTGAATGGGTCGAGGGATGTTCATAAGCGAAACTTCCTGGCGATTCGCGGCCATCGCACTCGTTATATCGCTCGGGCCAGCGTCCCTCAGCGCGCAGCGAAGGCAAATGGTGGTCAGCGTCAACCGAAACGCGTCAGTCGGTTCGTTCGACCCCCTGCGCACTCTGGGATCTACAATTGATGGACACGTGTCCGGATCAACAAGCAAGATCCTCACTCGCGCAAACGTTGCGGCAATCAAGTCGGCGAACTTCCACCAGATCTCCTACCGCTTGCGAACCGAGCTGGGAATGGAAGTGTGGCACTGGAACCCGCGCGGACACTGGAGCGATGCGGCTCATCAACGCGGTTACTGGACTTCGGACTCCATTGCACCCGCGCCGATTCGCGTTTCAAACGGATACAAACTGCCGCGACGCGGCAACACGATCGATCAGGGCAATGGCGACGGCTACTCGCGACTCACTGACGGCGACACGGCGTCGTTCTGGAAGAGCAATCCGTATCTAGACGCGCGGTACACTCACGAACGCGTGACGAGCCACCCGCAGGGGGTGATCGTGGATATGGACAGTACTGTCGATGTGAACGCCATCGATATCAACTGGGGGGCGCCTTTCGCTACGCAATACCGCGTGCAATATTGGCCGGAGAACGAGGACGAACAGCCGGAAGGGCCTGACGATGATCAGACCGGCGCCATGTGGGTGAACTTCGCAGCAGGCGATGTCGCTTCCGGCGCGGCGGCGCGCGGCGGCAATACCGTCCTTCAACTTGCTGCGTCGCCGGTTCGCACTCGCTGGATCCGCATACTTCTACTCACCAGTTCACACAGTGCGATTCGCGGATCTCGAGATCCGCGCGATTCACTCGGTTTCGCGATCCGCGAGCTGTCGATTGGTCGAATGGTGAACGGATCATTCCGCGACATATCTAGACATTCGTCGCGTGCGAGCCAGCAGACGCGAACGTACGCGTCGAGCACTGATCCGTGGCATCGCGCGACTGATCGTGATGACGACACTGAACAGCCTGGCATCGATGCCATGTTCGCGAGCGGAATTACGCGCGGCCTTCCAATGTTGACTCCTGTGGGCGTGCTGTACGACACGCCCGCCAATGCCGCAGCTCTATTGCGCTACGTCCGGCATCGGAGGTACCCGGTACGACGACTCGAACTGGGTGAGGAGCCGGATGGACAGTTCGTCTCGCCAGTCGATTTCGCGGCGCTTTACGTGCAGGCGGCCGACTCGCTGCGCGCCGTTGACCCGACCATCACCCTTGGGGGACCATCGCTGCAGGATGGTCAAACCAAAACGATGATGTCCTGGAAGGAGAGCGTCACTGACGACCGATCATGGTTCGGTCATTTTCTCGATGCGCTTGCCGCGCTCGGCCATTCTCGTGACCTGGCGTTCGCATCGTTCGAGTTCTACCCGTATGACAGAGCGTGCACGCCGACGGCGCCGCAACTCGCAAAGGTCGCGGGTCAGATCGACGACATTATCGCGCAATTCAGGAGCGACGGGCTACCAGCGAACGTGTCGCTCCTGATGACTGAATACGGTTATTCGGCTTTTTCAACTGAATCGGAAATGAGTCGTGCCGGAGCGATACTGAATACGGTTGCGGTCGCTGAATTTCTCGCGCACGGCGGCGGCGAGACGTTCTTCTACGGAACGGAGCCAAGCAACCTGGACCGCAATCCGAAATGCGATAGCTGGGGCGATAACACTCTGTTCGTCGCCGACAATGATCGCCGCATCTTAGCGCCGAACGCGACGTATCAGGCCGGTAGGATGCTAACAACTCTGTGGGCGGACTCGAGTGGCGGCAGGCACTCGATCCTCGCTACGACCGTGACAGGCGAAACTGCGGGCAGCGTGCCATTGCATGCATACGCGATTCGGCGACCCGACAATCGCGTCGCCTTGCTCATCGTGAATCGCGATCCAACTCATGACTGGACAGTGAATCTACGCGGGCTCGGCGATTCGAGTACGCCACTGGACGTCTGGCGATTGTCGAGCGCGGAGTACGAATGGCACCCGAACCGAGCACATGGATTCGCGAAACCGAACAGCGGCGCCCGGAAATCGACGCTTTCTCCGAATACTCCGCTGGTCTTAAAACCCTACTCTATCGTGGTGGTACGGGAACACTAACGCGTACGCGCAAAACGCTGCGCAGCTAGTCCATCTCAAATTCGCGCGCGAACGCAACAGCAAACGCGAAAGTCTTGGCGCGACTTCGCGTCTCCATCACATCGGCTACACGCTCGAGGCGTGCGGGAATCGACATGATCCTTTCCTGCGCCTTCTTGCCCATCTCGTTCAAGCCTTCTACTGCATCGATCGCCCAGTAACGGATCTGTTCTTCAACGATTTTGAGATAATCGCGAGGTCCGTAGATTCCGGCACGACGTATGACGTCCGCCATCTCGCGGAAGTGCGGCATGTTGACACCGGGCATGTCGATCGACGGCATGATGGCGGCGGCTGATTCAAGAGCGCGATTCGGATCGCGCGCGAGCACTTCGCTGAATACGTTGCGATAGAACACGTAGTGACGCGCCTCTTCCTTCGCAACGTTGGCGAGGACATTGCCAATCAGGTGTTCGTGCGTGCCCGCCAGCTTGCCGGTGTTTGCATGGCTCACCTGAGTCGCGCGCTCCTGCAACGTCGTGTAGACGAAGACGCGATACGGATCCTTGTCCCAGGACGGCTCGAAGCCGGCTTTGAGATACTCGAACTGCATCTTCTCGATCACCGGGTTGTTCAGCACCTGGCTGTCGCGGGAGTAATCGTGGAGTACCGCACCGTGACGATCTTCCTCGGCCGTCCACATGTTGGTCCACTTGGACCAGAATGTGTCACCGCCGAGGTAGACGGCCAGCAATCTGTGGAAGTGGGGCAAGCCCTCTTCGGTGAGGAGATTCAGTGCCAGGG
>JBDTAZ010000043.1:0-9966 GCA_039924325.1 Gemmatimonadaceae bacterium | reverse complement strand
CGGACGAGCCACAACGTCGCGTGTGTCCGTACCATACTGTCGACAGGAAGTCCGCTGGCGGATCACAGTTACGACTACGTGTACCGAGATATAGGCAGCGATATTCACCTCGCCAGCATAAGCGGCGGGACGGACATCATATCGTGTTTCGCGCTCGGGAATCCGGCGGCTCCGGTATATCGTGGTGAGTTGCAGTGTCGTGGGCTCGGCATGGCGGTGGATGTGTTCGATGGGTCCGGCAACGGAATAGTTTCGATGCCGGGCGAGTTGGTTTGCAAGCTGCCGTTCCCGAGCATGCCGGTGGCATTCTGGAATGACCCCGACGGAGCCAGGTATCGCGCCGCGTACTTTGAGGTCTACAAGGATGTGTGGCGACACGGAGACTGGGCAGAGCTGACCGAGCACGACGGTGTCATCATCTACGGACGCAGCGATGCAACGCTCAACCCAGGCGGAGTGAGGATCGGGACCGCCGAGATATACCGGCAAGTGGAACTGGTTCCTGAAGTGCTTGAGAGCGTCGCCGTGGGACAGGAGATCGGTGAAGGCGCGCACGGCGACGTACGGATCGTGCTGTTCGTTCGTCTGCGCGAGGGTATCGTGCTATCCGACGAAGTCGTGCAACGCATCAAGCTCCAGATCCGCAACAACGCGACGCCGCTGCACGTTCCGAAGGTCGTGATTCAGGTGTCGGATATCCCGCGCACGATAAGCGGGAAGATTACTGAAATTGCAGTTCGTGAAGTAATTCACGGACGTCCGGTTACGAACGTCGAGGCTCTTGCCAATCCGGAGTCGTTGGAGTTGTATCGGGACCTGGCGGCACTGGAAGGGTGATTCGACGCGGATAGCTTCGTGCTGCTTTACGCGGAGCGGCTTGACGGGCCAGGTCCAGCTCGGCCGATGCACGCGCATGGAGTGGATGCTGTCGCGAATTCCAGACCGGCAAGTAGTCTGGTGGGCACTCAGACACGAAAAGAGGGCACGGATCCATTCGGATCCGTGCCCTCTTTCTTTGGATGCGTTTACTGCTTCGTAACCTTGTGCGTGTCCAGGTTCAGTGAATACGCCGTGCCATTGATCGTCATCGGCACGTCGGCTGTCCCATTGAAGGTTACAACCACCTGACGCGTGGCCGTATGCGTTGTCGTATCGGAAGCCTGACGGGTCCGAACAACGGTGTAGTTCTTCACGAACGTGCCGCCAAGCGGGTATGGGTTGATGTCGCGCGGCTGGCGGAAGCGCACTGCCGAGGCCGTGTCGACCGAAGTGAATAGGTAGTCTTTCGTGATCTGACCGATGCGAGTCGAGTGAACTGTCCCGGACCCGGTGCCATTCCACGTGTGAACGGTATCGCCCAGCAGTGTGGACACCGTGCGATTGTGTAGCCGGTACGTGGTGTCGCTGAACGTGTTGCTATTCGAGCTGAAGCTTGTCGCGCCGGTATCAGCTACGATGAAGTTGATTGAAGCCGTCGTCGGCTTGTTGTATACGGATAGCGTTGTCCCATTGATGTCGAACAGCGCGTAGCTGACGGTATACGTCTGCTTGCCTCGCACCAGGGCCGGGCAGTTGAAGCGCCCAGTCGCTGCGCTGAAAACGCATGACGGGCTGATCCACGCTGCCTCGCGCCCGGACGCTGGTGCAACGAGTGCGGCGGATACGCCGTCGCCAGCGATTGTCGCACCAGCAGTGCTGGTCGTAAAGGAACCGCCGCCACCAGTCAGGTCCGCGGCCGAGATGAAGGCGTAATCAGTCGACATGTCCTCGCCTGCGGATGGGGCCAGGTCAGCCGTCACCGACGATTCGAACGAGGCGGACGCCGATGGTGAGGAACCTCCGGGTGCGGTCGCGTCGCTACATGCGATTGCCCCAATCACAACCAGCATCGCTGTGAGGGTGGAAATTAAAGGTCGTGTCTGCATTGGTGCACTCCGTACCGGGTAGGGCGTTATCGAGGCGCACACAATGCACGCGCTCGGCGAAAGTACGACTTCGCCAATTTGACGACGGAGTAGACCGGTCCGTTAAAAGGATTTGTACGTCCTTGCGGAGAAAGATTTCACTAAGCGTCCGAAATCGTACGCATGACATCGGCGCTGCTGACTTCCACCCGGCGGGCGGTGAACATCCTGAGCCAGCGGGCGGACCTGTAGAGCTCCTCAGAGAGGCGCGGCAGGTTTATCGCCCCGGCGATGCCGCGGTCCGTCAGAAGCTCGACGGTACCATCGCGCCGGAGAACTGGAATATCGAGTCCGAGCATCGGCGTCTTTTCGGGGTAATCCAGGAGCAACTCGCCGGACTTCAAGCCGAGCGACGCGGCGAGCGCATTTTCGGCGGCTCGAGTGCGTCGGCGGTCGTTACCGATCCAGTCGCCGAAACCGTCCTCCAACTGCGAAGCGGGCCAGTCCACAGCGCGCTTGTACAGGTGCCGAGACCTGAGCGCATTCAGCAAGGGGGTCGGTGAGTGGTCCTGCAGAAAATACAGCAGGCCTTCGTCTGTGAAATCAGCGAGCTGCGCCTGGTCGATCAATCCAGAGAGGCAGGCGTCTTCTACTATTCGCTTGTACATTGCCGTGGCGCTTCGAACGGCATGGTGCCAGTACACATTGCGATACATCTGGTATTTCGCGAACAACAGAGACTCCAGAGCAGACAGCCCCTTTTCCGCGACGCCAACTGTCCGCAGTCCGGTGACGGGACTGCCAACAAGCACCATCGAGTTTATCAGGCGATCGACGTCGATTTCGCCGTACGCAACGCCGCACATATGGGCGTCGCGCTTGAGATACTCGATCTTGTCCAAGTCCAGCGAACCGGCGACGAGCCCCTGTAGCGGTGTGTCTGCCTTGCCGCGGATCAGCGCCGTTATTTGTTCCGGTGCATTTTCTCCAAGACGATTGCGCAGGATTCCGGCGACCTGGCCCTCCGTGATCAGTGCCGTAGCAACTTCTTCGTGATGCGTGGCGCCGATCTCTTCGAGCGCGTGCGAAAATGGATAGTGCCCAACATCGTGGAGCAGTGCAGCGATTGTAGTGATCGTACATTCTTCATCTGAAACATCGGCGATACCGCTTTCGCGTAGAAGTGCAATCGCGATTCGGCAGAGGTGGTAGGCGCCGAGTGCGTGCTCGAACCGGGTGTGCGTCGCGCCGGGATATACAAGATGCGTCAATCCCAACTGACGAACATAACGAAGGCGCTGGAAAACCGGTGTATCCACCAGTTCCAGCGCCAGCGCATCAACTCTAATGTTGTTCCAGATCGGGTCACGGATTATTTCCATGCCCTGAAAGCTAACGCCGCCCGGGTGAAGCGGGTTCGCCTTTTGACACCAGTCTCGTCACCCCTTTGGGCCGGCTGCTTTGATGGCGTCAGAAGCGCCGGCGAACTTCGCGAAATTATCGCGGAACATCTTGGCGAGTTTTCGAGCCTGCGCGTCGTACGCGTCCTTATCGGCCCAAGTATTTCGCGCGTTGAGCACCTCGGCGGGGACATCCGGCACGGCCGCAGGACTGTTGAGCCCGAAAATCGGATCCGTCGTGGTTGGCGCATTGTCCAGAGCACCGCTGAGGATTGCGTTCACCATCGCACGAGTGTGGCTCAGCTTCATGCGCTTGCCGACACCGTACGCACCACCGCTCCAGCCTGTATTGAGGAGCCAGACCTTGGAGCCATGCTCACGGAGCAGGCGACCAAGCATGTCGGCGTACTTGGCAGCCGGCCATACCAGAAATACCGCGCCAAAGGCGGCACTAAAAGTCGCCTGCGGCTCCGTAACTCCGC
Organism: Gemmatimonadaceae bacterium; assembly: GCA_039924325.1. Classification (GTDB taxonomy): domain Bacteria; phylum Gemmatimonadota; class Gemmatimonadetes; order Gemmatimonadales; family Gemmatimonadaceae; genus Fen-1247. The sequence goes on along the minus strand of JBDTAZ010000043.1, from coordinate 6,180 downwards.
GCTCGGTACCGGCCACCTTCGCCGTGTAGCCGGACATGAAATAATACATCGCCTGTTCCGGGGTCAGCCGCGCGATCGGAGGAAGCACGCCGAACGCATCTGCCGTTAGCAGGACGACGTTCTTGGGGTGTCCGCCGCGGCCGCTTGGAACGTGATTCGGAATGTACGAAAGCGGATAGGATGCGCGAGTGTTTTCGGTGATCGACTGATCGTCGAACTTGACGCGCTTGTCGTCGTCCAGCACAACATTTTCGAGGATCGTTCCGAACATCTGCGTCGTGCGATAGATGTCTGGTTCGGTATCTGGAGAGAGGTGAATTACCTTCGCGTAGCAACCGCCTTCACAGTTGAACACGCCGTCAGTTGACCAGCCGTGCTCGTCATCACCAATAAGATCACGCGATGGGTCGGCGGATAACGTCGTCTTCCCAGTTCCCGAAAGTCCGAAGAAGAGTGCTGTATCGCCTGCCTTGCCGACGTTGGCGGAGCAGTGCATGCAAAGAACATCCTGCTTTGGCAGCATGTAGTTCATCACCGTGAACATCGCCTTCTTCAGTTCGCCGGCGTAGCGCGTGCCGCCGATCAGAATCATGCGCTTGGCGAGGTTCAGGACAACGAACGTTCCTGTCCGCGTGCCATGTCGGGCGGGGTCAGCCTGCATTTCCGGCGCGTGAAGGACCGTGAAGTTCGCCTCGAACGTTTCAAGCGTCTTGCGGTCGGGCCGGATGAACATGTTCCGAACGAACGCCATCTGCCATGCGTTGGGTGAGACATACCTGACGGATAGCCGGTAGTTTGGGTCTGCACCGCAATACAGATCCTGGATGAACAACTCGGGCTGCGCATTCAGGTACGTCTTGACGTCTGCAAGGAGCGTCTCGAAATGAGCGGGGTCCATCTTGCGATTGACGTCGCCCCAATCGACATCGCTGTCCGTGGATGCGTCGCTTACGAGGAACTTGTCCTTGGGCGATCTACCGGTGTGCGGAGCGGTGACCGCGGCGAACGGGCCCATGTCTGCGAACTGGCCCTCCGACCTGCGAGCCGCTGCGCCAAAGAGTTCAGGCGGGACCATGTTGAAGTGGACAGTCCCGGTTGGAGCCAGGCCCTGGTCCTTGAGTGAGTTAGCGGACATCTATGTTCTCTTCAATTAAGTGTGAAAATCGTCACAGCTCCGGTTCCGCCCGAGGGCGCATTTCGCGTTGCTGTGCATCAACCACGGCCACCGCGGCCATGTTAACTATCTCCTGGAGTTCCGCGCCCTGCTCAAGCACGTGCACAGCCCGGTCCATCCCCACAAGAATGGGCCCGATTGCGGTGGCGCCTCCAAGATGACTAAGGAGCTTATATGCAATGTTGCCAGCACTCAAATCCGGAAATATCAGCACGTTCGCCGGCTCCTTCAGCGTGCTGAACGGGTACGTCTTCCGGAGGGTATCTTCATCGACGGCAGTATTGGCCTGCATCTCGCCGTCCACCATGAGATCCGGGTGACGCTCGCGAAGAATGGCAACCGCGTCGCTCACCTTGCGTGCATCAGGATGCTTCACAGAGCCGAAGTTCGAGAATGAAAGCATCGCAATACGCGGCTCGATGCCGAGCATACGAACCACGCGCGAGGCGGCGTACGCGATCTGCGCGAGCTGTTCGGCATTCGGAGTGATGTTCACCGTCGTATCCGCACAGAACACGACGGTCTTGTCGAACACCAGCATGTACATACCGCTCACCAGGCCGGCCTTGGCGTGCGCGCCAATGACCTCAAGCGCCGGTCTGATAGTTTCCGGATAATGCATGTTGACGCCGGCGAGAAGTGCGTCTCCATCGCCGCATGCGACCATGCACATGCCGAAATAATTCGAGTTGTACAGCTGATGATGGGCTTCGCCGAGGCTCAATCCCTTCCGCTGGCGTCGCTTCCATAGATAGGTCGCGTACTTGTCGCGGAGCGGCGAAGTTGCCGGATCTTCGATTGCGACATCGGTGATGTTGATGCCGTGGCGGTGCGCAATGTCGTGGATGTCTCGCGGGTTCCCGATCAAAATCGGTTCCGCGATTCCTTCATCCACGAGCTGCTGGGCCGCGCGGATAACCTTCGGCTCGTAGCCTTCGGTAAAAACAACCCGCTTGGGGTCCCGCTGTGCGCGATTGATGAGTCCGCGAACGATGCCACGTGCGCGACCAAGCCGACCTTCAAGCTTGTCGCGGTAGTCGTCCAGATCTATGAACTCGCTCGTGGCGCCGCTTGCGACAGCGGCCCACGCAACCGCGGGCGCGACCCACAACAGAACACGCGGATCGAAAGGGAAGGGGATGAGATAATCAGGACCGAACTTCACCGACTGCAGGCCGTACAGTCGCGTGACGCTTTCAGGGACATCTTCCTTTGCGAGATGCGCAAGCGCGCGAGTAGCCGCCATCTTCATGACTTCGTTGACTTCGGTGGCGTGAACGTCGAGCGCGCCGCGGAAAATAAACGGAAAGCCAAGTACGTTGTTAACCTGATTTGCGTAGTCGCTACGACCTGTCGCGATGATTGCATCGGAACGCACCGCACGAACCTCATCGGGCAGGATTTCCGGCATTGGATTGGCGAGCGCAAAGATGATCGGCCTTGGCCCCATGCGCGCGACCATTGCACCCGTGACAGCTCCCGCGACGGAGAGGCCGACGAAGACGTCGGCCCCGACTAGAGCGTCGCCAAGCGTGCGCGCATCTGTCTTGTTCGCGAAGCGTGCCTTGTACGGGTCCATCTCTCCAGGTCGACCGGCGTATATGACTCCTTCACGATCGCACATGAGAATGTTTTCGCGTGCGACGCCCAGGCGAACATAATGTTCCGCGGTCGAGATTGCGGCCGCGCCGGCACCGGAAAACACCACGCGCACGGTGGCGATATCCCTCTCGGATATCTCGAGTGCGTTGATGAGTGCTGCGCCCGAAATGATCGCCGTTCCATGCTGATCGTCGTGAAACACCGGAATCTTCATCGTCTTCCGGAGCGTTTCTTCTATGTAGAAACAATCTGGAGCACGAATGTCTTCGAGATTGATTCCGCCGACGGTTGGTTCGAGCAACTGGCAGAACCGAATGACATCGTCAGGATTTTCCGAGCCGACTTCCAGATCGAAGACATCGATGTCGGCGAATTGCTTGAAGAGGTTCGCCTTGCCCTCCATCACCGGCTTCCCGGCGAGTGCACCGATGTTGCCGAGGCCGAGCACGGCAGTCCCATTGGTAACAACCGCGACCAGGTTCCCGCGGGCGGTATACTTCCACGCGTCTTCCGGGTTCTTGGCAATCTCGAGACACGGCTCGGCAACGCCGGGAGTGTAGGCCAGCGAGAGGTCGCGCTGGTTGTTTAGCGGCTTTGTTGGTACGACGGCAATTTTGCCGGGTCGGCCGGAGCTGTGGTAATCGAGGGCGTCTTGTCGTTTCATCGCGGGGTTTCAAAGATCGCACGTCGGATGCCCGCCGCGCCACCCTGCCGGCACTTTGACGATCGCCCGCGGCGCGTTCCTGACCGCCGCCCTATTTTCCCAACGGCCAATTTGTAGCGTTTTAAGGGCTGATGCGTAAATAAGGGTGCGGCTGTACAATTAGAGACGGATGCATAGGCCTTCTTCGCGGATTCGACCCACCTCCGGGTGGGTATGGCGGCTTGCGGCGACGCTCGCAGTGCTCGCTCAGTGCTGGATCGCGGTTGCTCCATTATCGGAGAGCCGTGGTTTTGGCCTGTCCGCCCATGTAGAGGCTCTGGGCAACCACCGCGGACATTACACCCACGACGCGGCCGATTGCCCCGCCTGCACCGTTCTATCGCTACATGTGCTGAGCTCGCAGCCGGCCGTGGTGCCTGAGGCACTTGGTCATTCTGTATTCAGGATGACATCCACGCCCGCCGCCTGGGTTCCCGCCGCAGTAGTTCACTCCACCCGGCCCAGAGCACCCCCAGCGGTCGCGTAGCTCCCGCAAGTGGCCCCCGGGCATCCTGTCCGGACGAGTGCTGCGCGCGGTGTCAACACAAGCTCAGAGACCGCATGAGTTTCACAGGCTGGGCAGCCATGCTTGCGCTATGCGCGGGCACGGCCAGCGCTCAACAAAGACCCGACACGCTTGTTCTCACCCGGGCCGACGCCGTACAATTGGCGCTGGACCGAAATCCGCAATTGGACGTCGCTCGTGAGCAGATCGCGCAACTGCGCGCTGTGAAGGTCCAGGCAGCGGCGATTCCCGATCCCGCGTTAACCGCTTCACTCGACCAGCAGCCGGGGCTATTTCGCTCATCCGCTTCGGGACAGAAGAACATCGGCGCCACATTGGATCTGCCATTCCCCAACAAGTTTCGATTGAGGGGCAATGTTGCGGGAGCTGATGTCAAAGCTGCACAGGCCAACTATACAGCGCTTCGACAGCAGATAGCGGCCCTAACGTCGGAACAGTATGACTCGCTCCTCGTCGCACTCAGGCACCGAGTGGATCTTTCAGAGGCGCAGACGCTCGCCAGTGATTTTCTCAAGCGAACGCAAGCCCGATTCGACGCCGGCACCGCGCCGCGTCTCGATGTCATCAAGGCGCAGGTCGATGTTGCCGGCGCTACGAATGATCTGATTTCGAATCAGCGTACGATCACGGATGCTCGGTCGGCGCTGAATCGATTCATTGGGCGTCCACTCGGCGCAGCGATTGTCGCGACGGATTCCCTGACTGTTCCGCCTGAACTGCCCTCGATCGATGCACTCGAGGCTGCGGCATTGAATGCGCGGCCGGAACTGGCTGGTCTCATGGCCCAACGCGCCGGAGCACGTTCAGCGACCACTCTTGCACGAGAGTTCTGGCTGCCCGACCTCACTCTTGGTGTCTCACGCGATGTAAGCGGCAAAAGCGGACCAGGAGTTTTTTCGACTGGCCTCGCGCTCCCCCTTCCGTTGCTGTTCTGGCAACACACAAAAGGAGAGGTCAGTCAGTCGGAGCATCGTGAACGCGAACTGGCCGCAACGTACCGCGATCTCGAGGCGCAGGTAGCCGAAGATGTTCGGGATGCGTACTCGGCTGCGAGTACAGCTTTGCGTCAGGCGATTTATATCCGAGACCAACTATTGCCGTCCGCCCGCGAAGCATATCGCTCGACCGCGGCCAGCTACGCGATCGGCGGATCGTCCGCGTTCGAAGTGATCGACGCGCGACGCACGCTGCTGGATGCAGAGAGTCAATACGCCGACGCACTAGCGTCGGCGAATACATCGAGATCAGATCTGGAGCGCGCAGTAAGTGTTCCACTGTCGACCATCGTTCCAGGGACCAATCCATGAGCACGAAAAAATTCTGTCTGCTTTTGAGCATCGTACTCGCCGCAGGTTGTGGCGGCGCCAACGACGCGGCAGACTCGACGTCGGCGTCGAACAAGCCTTCTGAACTGACACTTACACCGGCGCAGCAGTCGCGCATTCTCATCGATACCGTCGCGGTCAGTCATTTCACACCGAGCGTGTCGACGACCGGTACCGTTGCGTTCAATGGTGACCATTCAACGCAGGTTCTATCGCCGGTGTCGGGTCCGGTTACTCGGTTGCTCGTGGAGCCGGGCACCTACGTTTCACGCGGGACAATTCTCGCCACCGTTTCATCGCCGGATTTCGCCGCTGCTGTTGGTGCATATCGAAAGGCGGTGGCTACCGCAACAAATCTCCAGCGCATTGCGAAACAGAACGAGCAACTGTTCAACACTGACGCGTTGTCGCGCAGGGACCTGGAACAGTCGCAGACCGATGCCGAAGCCGCCGTGTCGGACCAGCAGTCGGCGCTTGAGCAGATCAAGTCGCTGGGGATCGACTCGTCGGCGGCACTTGGTGGAGGCGCAGGCGCCGCGACGGCAGCTACCGGTGTCATCCGGGCGCCGATTTCCGGGACCGTGGTGGAACGGCTCATTACTCCCGGCCAGCTGCTGGAGGCCGGGACTACTCCGGCGTTCACGATCGCAGATCTTTCGACAGTGTGGGTCATGGCGAATGTATTCGAATCCGATCTTGGCTCCGTACACAACGGCGAGCGCGTGACGGTAACCAGCGATGTCAGTCCGACGCCGTTCGAGGGAACGGTTGACTACATCGGCGCGCTTGTTGACCCTGCAACCAGAGCGACTGCGGTTCGCGTAATTGTGCGCAATCGGAACGATCTTCT
>JBDTAZ010000042.1:0-11660 GCA_039924325.1 Gemmatimonadaceae bacterium | reverse complement strand
TACTTTTCGACCACGTCGGCGAGACCCATTCCCTTGTCACTGCCGCCAGTAGCACGTCCCGCATTCCATGCGACGCAACGATGCCATTCCGTTTTTTCCTGCTTGTCGCCCCCCTGACCGGTCCATGACCGTGAGGTCGCAAGCGAGAACGTCGCTACTTTCCCCCCATTTGTCGTCGTGCGAATTTCGGGTTCCTGTCCGACGTTACCGATCAACGTCGCTTTATTGAGGCTGCGGCTCATTTTATCTCCTGGCGAGGAAGGTGGCTCGCCGTTGAAAGTATTCGTTCATCCCGATCCGCGGCCAAGCCCCGAACGGGTTCTGTTACCGATTCATTCCGCACTTCCAGGCCAAGGTCCGCCCGCAAAACAATCGCATCCTCTCGCGGCGACTGATAATATCGTTTGCGAAGCCCCGCCGAGACAAATCCGCGAGTCTCATACAGCCGGCGCGCGCTGGAATTGGAGGCTCGAACTTCAAGCCACATGGAAGCCGCACCGGCTTTCGTACAGCGAACCATCATCGCGTCCAACAGTTCGGCACCCACTCCAGTCTTACGGGTCGCCGGATCGACAGCAATGTTCAACAACTCCGACTCATCCATCACCGTCTGGGACAGTGCGAAACCGACGGTATCGCCCGACCTCTCCGCAACGAGGAACTGAGCCCCAACTCGCGGTGGAAGATGGGTCGTGAACATGCCAACGGTCCACGGGTCACTGAACGAAACTCGCTCGATTGCAACCACAGCAGGTAGATCACTTGCGCGCGCGTCACGGATAATAACCGTCATAACGATAGCGGCCGCCCGTGCGTTGCCTCCCACTTTACCTGAGCCTCAGCCAGCCGGCCATACACCGGCTCCCACGAATCGATTGCGACGGGGCCATCGGCTTCTACCTCTTCGAGCCGTCGCACTGCGGCCGAAGCGCGTGGAACCGTGTCGAATTCGAGACCAGGGCCGATCAATTTCGCGTGCAGACTCGTCGCACGTGCGTGAAGCTCCGCGTTACCGATCAATCCTGCTTCTCCGACCAACGATGCTCGACCCGACTCGCTCCTGACGTCCGCAAAAAACCATTCGTTGCGTCCGGCTGGCAGGGCAACGACAAATGGGCCGTCGCTCACCTCGGCGCTCCATGCAAGAACGTCCAGCGACGATACCGCGTACAACGGAATCTGGAGCGCCGAAGCAAGCCCCTTGGCCAGCGCGGCAGCGGACCGGAGGCTTGTAAAGCCGCCCGGGCCAGCGCCGCAGATCACCGCAGTCAGCTCTCGCGGGTGCACCGACGCGTGAGCCAAACATTTTGCCACCGCCGGGGCGAGAGCCTCCGTGCGCACTCCACTCACAGGATTCCGCGAGGCGAATGACAGCTCTGCGATCAGGCCGCCGTCCGACGCGACTGCGACGGACCCCGACTCGGTCGAAGTCTCCAGCACTAGAATCTTGCCGAGCATCATCCGGCGAGAAGTAGGCGGTAATCCGGCTTGCCTGGCACGTAGTCCAGTGCGATCGGGAGATGCCCGGCCGGAAGCAGGTCACCCGCACGTTCCGGCCACTCGACAATTACGAGCGCATTCGAATCGACGATATCGCTCCAGCCAATCTGCTCCAGATCTTCCTTGCGCTCGATCCTGTACAGATCAATATGAAATACCGCTGAACGGGGTGCCGCGTATTCGTGGACGAGTGCGTATGTCGGGCTCGTGACAGGTTCGGTGACACCGTAGCCGCGACAAATCGCCTGCGCGAGTGTCGTCTTACCTGCCCCGAGTTCGCCTGTCAGCGCAATAACAAGTTGCGGGTGCGAGTCGGCACCGAGGCGTTCGCCCCATTCGATAAGTTCGGCCTCGTTCATGACAAGATGGCCGCGAGAAGCGCCGGCCGGCACCGTGTGGTGATGCGCATCCATTATTCGGCCCTGAGAGCGGCGAGTGACGGCGAACTTTTCTTGGCCTTCGCGTCGCGCTGCGCGCGCAACTCGAAGAGCTGGTCACGAATCCGTGCTGCGGTCTCGAAGTCCAGATCCTTTGCGGCGGTCTTCATGTCATCTTCGAGCGTCTTTACGAGCGCATCGATATCCGTAATTTTGGAATATTCGGGCGACGATTCCGCAACGCGTCGAGACTGCTCCGCCTGCCGGCCCTGGCGCTCCGATCGGGCGTCTGCGACGCGTGTTATGAAGCGCACCTGGTCCGTACTTTTCACAACACTGCGGGGAATAAGTCCGTGCTCCACATTGTACGCTACCTGTGTTGCACGTCGACGTGCAGTCTCATCCATGCAGCGCTTCATCGATCCAGTGATACGATCTGCATAAAATATAGCGCGACCATTTAGATGCCTGGCCGCTCGCCCGGTCGTCTGAATGAGCGATCGGTCGCTGCGCAAAAAGCCCTCCTGATCGGCATCAAGGATAGCGACGAGCGAAACTTCCGGCAAGTCGAGGCCCTCGCGCAACAAGTTGATTCCGATAAGAACGTCGAATTCACCGAGCCGCAGACCGCGCACAATCTCCACTCGCTCGATCGCGTCGATGTCGGAGTGCATGTAACGCACGCGAACGCCCATCTGTTGTAGATAGTCCGTAAGATCCTCCGACATTCGCTTGGTGAGAGTTGTGACGAGCACACGCTCATCCTTGCGTTCGCGAAGCCGTATCTCCTTGAGCAGGTCATCAACCTGGCCACGCACAGGACGGACTTCGATCTCTGGATCAACAAGGCCGGTCGGTCGGATGATCTGCTCAACCACCACGCCATCACTCAGACGTAGCTCGATGTCGCCCGGCGTCGCCGAAACATTTATCGAGCGCGGTGTCAGAGATAGAAATTCGTCAAATGTGAGCGGTCGGTTATCGAGCGCACTCGGTAGGCGGAACCCGTAGTCAACAAGCGTCAGCTTGCGGGCTCGATCGCCGTTGAACATCCCGCCTATTTGCGGCAACGTAACGTGTGATTCGTCAACCACCACCAGAAAATCATCCGGGAAGTAATCGAACAGGCACGCCGGCCTCTCGCCAACCTCGCGGCCGGAAAGATGTCGCGAATAATTCTCGATCCCCGCGCACGTCCCGATCTCGAGCATCATCTCGATGTCGAAGTTCGTGCGGGACTCGAGGCGCTGTGCTTCAAGCAACTTGTTCGTATTTCGCAATTCCAGAAGTCTCTCGGCAAGCTCTGCCTGAATCCGTCGAACCGCGCGTTCGATGGTCGGGCGACTCGTAACGAAGTGCTTGGCCGGATAGATCGCCGCGCGCTCAAGCGCGGCGATGACATTCCCGGTCAGTGGATCGATCTTGCTGATGCGCTCGATCTCATCGCCCCACAGCTCGATCCTTACGCCCTGCTCTTCATAGGCCGGTAGAATCTCGACTGTATCGCCGCGGACGCGGAACGTTCCACGCTCGAATGCAACGTCATTACGCCCGTACTGAATCTTCACGAGAGAACGCAGGATATCGTCGCGCGCGATCTTCTGACCCTGCAACAGCGTCACCATCTGCTCGCGATACTGAACTGGATCGCCGAGTCCGTAGATCGCCGACACGGTCGCGACGATGATGACGTCCTCGCGTTCCATCAGACTCGAGGTTGCTCGCAGTCTCAGCCGATCGATATCCTCGTTGATCGACGCGTCCTTCTCGATGTACGTGTCGGTCGTCGGTACGTACGCTTCCGGCTGATAGTAGTCGTAGTACGAGATGAAATACTCTACGGCGTTGTGCGGAAAGAAGGATTTGATCTCGCCGTACAACTGCGCGGCCAAAGTCTTGTTGTGCGACAACACGAGCGTCGGCTTGCCGTATGCCTGAATGACGTTTGCGATGGACATCGTCTTTCCAGAGCCAGTGACGCCGAGCAGCGTCTGGAAACGATCTCCGCGCTCAAGCCCGCGCGTCAGCTCGGCGATCGCCTTTGGCTGATCACCCGCCGCCTCGAATGGTGCCACCAATTCAAACTTTGCCATGAACCCGAAATTTAACCGAAGATCGGCGCTAGAACGACCGTTCGAGCCGTCCCTATCAGCGACCGACGGCCGACAGGGCCAGCGCACAATTTATCAGCGCGATGTGGGTCAGCCCCTGAGGGAAATTGCCGGCGAATGCGCCGGTCGCCTGATCCAGTTCCTCGCTGTAAAGGCCGAGGCGGTCCGCGTTTTTGCGCATCCGGCCGAAGATACGCTCGCCGTGTTCTTGATCCCCCGGAAGGAATGGCAGAGTTGGTGGCGGCATTGCTTAACCTACAAGACCAGGCTGCGTGCCCGCAAACCTTCTATCACCACTCAGGTGATCAAATCAGTCGCCCATCTGTTCGCGTCGAGTCACTTCGGTAACCCCCTTGACGCGCCGGATGGCGCGCAGCGTCTTGCGCAGGTGCGGAAGATTTTCGACCTGTACTTCGATCACACCGAAGACGCGCGTATCCTCGCTCTTGAGTTCAAAACTCCGAATATCCGTTTTGGTCTCACTTACCGCTGTCGCAATATCCGCATAGAGTCCGCGTCTATCACTCGCTTCAACGGCGAGACGGACAAGGAAGCGCTCGCCCTGAACTTCCTGCCAATCGATCTCGAGCCGACGCTCCGGCTCATCGTCAAGCAGCATCAGATTGGGACAATCGGCGCGATGGATGCTCACGCCACGACCGCGCGTCACATATCCGGATACCGGATCGCCTGGAACGGGCTGGCAACACTGTGCGTATCGAACCAGTAGTCCGTCAGCGCCCTGAATCCTTACGCCGCGACCCGTTCCGCGCACGCGATCAACGAGTCGCTCGAGACGATTGGGGCGTGGCGGTTCCTTGCCGGCGTCGATCTCCGGGTGCAGCTGACGAATTACATCGCCGCCACTCAACTCACCTTGTCCCACTGCGCTTACAAGATGCATCCGATCCGTGAGCTTGAGGCCCTTCGCCGCAGTCTCCAGGTCGTCGTCAGTTGGACGGGAAACGCGACGGCGTTTAGCCTCCTTGTCGATCATCTCGCGACCGAGTTTGATGGAGGCCTTCTGCTCCTCGACGCGAAGCCGCTGCTTGATGCGATGACGCGCTCGACCAGTCCGCACGTGCGCCAGCCAGTCGCGATTGGGCCGTGCCGATGGCGATGCGATGATCTCCACGGTATCGGAGTTCTTCAATTCGCGCGACAGTGGTGCCATGCGACCGTTCACGCGCGCACCACTGCAATGCAGTCCGACTTCCGTGTGGACCGCAAAGGCAAAATCGATCGGGGTTGCGCCCTTGGGCAGCTGAATTACGTCGCCCGTCGGGGTGAATACGAATATCTCGTCCTGATACAGATCAAGTTTCAGAAATTCGAGAAACTCATCAGGCGTCTTTGCATCCAGCTGTAGCTCGAGTACCTGACGGAACCACTGCAGGTGTCGATCAAGCTCGTCCGAGTTGCGCGCATTTTCCTTGAAGCGCCAGTGCGCGGCAATTCCATATTCAGCCGTGCGGTGCATCTCGCGCGTGCGAATCTGAATCTCGAAGAGTTGCCGGCCCGGACCGAAAACAGTCGTGTGTAGTGACTGGTAACCGTTCGATTTCGGCTGCGCGATGTAGTCCTTGATTCGCTCCTGGACCGGAGTCCAACCATCGTGGATGACGCCAAGCGCGTGGTAGCAGTCCGGCACGCTATTCACGAGTACGCGTATCGCGAGCAGATCGTAGATCTCCTCATACGGCTTGTCGCGATTGACCATCTTCTTGTAGATCGACCACAGATGCTTTGGACGGCCGGTGATCTCGACATCAGCGATGCCGGCTCGGGCCATCTCGCGCGTGAGCGGTTGCCGCATGCGCTCGACCAGTTCGTCGCGCTCCGCGCGTTTCTGCGCAACAAGGCGCGCAAGGTGTCGATACGCATCGGTCTCGAGGTGCTTGAAAGCAAGATCCTCAAGCTCCCATCGAACCTGCGCCATACCAAAGCGGTGTGCCAGCGGCGCATACAGGTCGCGCGTCTCAAGCGCTATTCGGCGTCGCTTCTCGTCCGGCAGCGGCTCCAGCGTGCGCATGTTATGAAGCCGGTCGGCAAGTTTAATGATGATGACGCGGGCGTCCTTGGCGATCGACAGGAGCAGCTTCCTGTAGTTCTCGACCTGCGCTTCCTGCGGAGCGTGCGCGGGCAGATGCTCAATCTTTGTGAGCCCATCCACAATCGCAGCGACTTCCTTGCCGAATTTCTGCTCGATGTCGGCAAGCGTAAATCGAGTGTCCTCGATGACGTCATGTACCAGACCAGCTACCACCGTCGTCGTGTCGAGATTCAGTCCCGCGAGGATCTTTCCCACCGCCACGCAATGGAGCACGTAGTCCTCGCCCGACCACCGCTTCTGCCCCCGGTGCGCCTCCTCGCTGAAACGATAGGCGCTAAGCAGTTGCTCCACATCGATCCGTTCTGGTAGCGGATCAACTGCGAAATCCCATCCAGGTATGACGTTGCTACCCGGGTCCAGCTCAGGCCTGCCTACGCTGACCGTCATAATGGAATATGACGCCTCGCACACCGCAGGAAAACTGCCCCAAACGTACGGACTGACGAATTCCGATGTTTGCCGTCTTCGCGCCGGCCGGCATCAGCCGGCCACCGGGCTCAAGTTCGACCAAACTGGACTCGCTGAGCGGCTCGGGCCAATTGAGATGGCGATCGAGATGGCGATCGAGATGGCGATCGAGATGGCAATCGAGATGGCGATCGAGGTCGCGGGCGCGATGCCCGCGACGTGACGCCCATACATGACGCCCATACATGACACCGCGAGCTACACCAGAATCCCGCTTTCCGCGAAGCTGGTGAATCGGCCCCGACCAACTATGATGTGGTCCAGTACGTCGATCCCCAGCAATTTGCCGGCTGACACAAGCTGCGATGTGACAGCGCGGTCTTCCGGAGACGGCGTCGGATCGCCGGATGGATGGTTGTGAATCAGGATCACCGCGTAGGCGTTCTCAGCTATCGCCTGCCGAAATACTTCTCGAGCGTGAACGAGAGACGAGTTGAGTATTCCGCGCGTGACAAGTATGTCATTCTCAAGCCTGTGTTGCGCATCGAGGGTCGCGATATGAAACTCTTCCACAGGAAGATCCTGCATTCGCGCCGAGTACGCATCATAGACGTCCCTCGCTTCCCGCATCGGGCGTCCCTGCTCTCGCTGCTCAGCCATCATTCGTCTGCCAAGTTCGAGAGCCGCGTGCACGACCACGGCGCGTGCCGGTCCGACACCGGCAACGGATGTCAACGACGCGACGGGCCTGGATGCGACTTTGCGCAATGACCCCTGCGACGCCGCGAGAACGTCGCGAGCGAGATCAATCGCTGAACGTCCTTCGCCGCCCGATCCAAAAAGAATCGCGACCAGCTCCACGGCGCTCAGGGCCTGCGCGCCGTGCTGCCTCAACCGCTCGCGCGGGCGCTCGGTAGCGGGTATTTCACGGATCGCGACGGCTGACATGTGTGCTCCTGGAGTGAGTCACACATGGATAATGGCAATCGTACATGACGCGGAAGCTCGACTGCCAGCCGCCAGTATCGTTTCCCTACAAAACTTCGCGCGCGGTCAACCCACGCGCGAAGTTGCTACGCCATTACAGCTCCGTGGCACTTCTTGAATTTCTTTCCAGAGCCACACGGACACGGATCGTTGCGCTTCACGTTGGTCCAGTCGGAACCCGCTGGCGCGCCACCTGAGACACCCGGAACTCCAGCCGGAGCACTCGGAGTGAGCGAGCGCTGCCGCCCAAGGCCGGTAACTGACGGCTCCGGCCGCGTCGTAGCGACTTCATCAGTCGGCGTCTCGGCGGGTCCGATGTCCATCTCCTCGTCGGTGCCCCTTGGAGCAACGGCCGTAGCTCCTTCTGGTGCGTAGTCCTCGAGAATCCCGAGTGCGTTGTAATGCCTCTTCGGCGGCTGCTGTTGCGGTTTACCGGCGAACGGCCCGCGCGGATCCGAGCCGCCAGACGCAGGCTCGCCTGCATTCTGATTGCCTTCAAATACAATCTGAGCGCGTGCGAATCGCTCGGTGAACGTGTGCTGTATGTCCTGCATCAAATCAACAAACATCGCATACGCTTCCTGCTTGTACTCGACGAGCGGATCCTGCTGACCCCAGGAGCGATAGTGGATCGCATTGCGCAATTGATCCAGGTCGTACAGGTGATCCTTCCACTTTTCGTCAAGGACATTCAGCATGACCAGCGACAGCAATCTGCCAGCGAACTCATTCAGACCGCTCATCTTCTGCTCAAACGCCGAAATTGCCGCCGTCACCGCCGCCTGCCGAACGGATGGAATTGTCGTCGGCCACTCACCAGCCTTTTCGAATTCCGGCACGATGAGCACGTAGTTCTGCTGTAGTTCCTGGCGCAGCAACTCGATGTCGAACACACCGTCTGGCGGCGTGTCTGCAAGGGCTGTCTCGACGCGCGAGCCAACCGCCTTCTCGATCATCCGCTCTGCTTCACCGCGAAGTTCCTCACCGCCTTCGAGTGCGAACGATCGCAGCGAATAAACAACTTCGCGCTGCTGGTTCATCACGTCATCGTACTCGAGCAGTCGCTTGCGAGACTGGAAGTTCTGCAGCTCGACACGCTTCTGTGCTTGCTCAATGGAACGCGTAATCATGGAGTGCGTCAGTACTTCGCCCTCTTTCGCACCCATTGCATCCATCAACTTCGCGATCCTGTCGGATCCGAAGAGTCGCATGAGATCGTCTTCAAGCGACAGGAAGAACTGCGACGCTCCCGGATCTCCCTGACGACCCGCACGACCGCGAAGCTGTCTGTCGATGCGCCGAGACTCGTGCCGCTCGGAACCGATGATGTGCAGTCCGCCCATCTCCATGACGTCGACCAGCTTTCCTTCGGCGTCATTCACCTTGGACGCCTTCGACTCCGTCACCCCTGCGCCAAGCTTGATGTCGGTTCCGCGGCCGGCCATGTTCGTTGCAATCGTCACGGCACCCGGATGGCCGGCTTCCGCGACTATTTCAGCTTCCCGCTGATGGTATTTGGCGTTCAGTACGTTGTGCGGGATGCCGGCGCGCTTGAAGAGCTTTGACAGCGTCTCGGACACATCCACGTTCACGGTTCCGACAAGTACCGGAAATCCAAGTTCGTGCAGGCGTTGAGTTTCCTCAGCAATCGCGTTGTACTTTTCGCGACGAGTCTTGAACACCAGATCGTTGCGGTCGTCGCGGATTACGGGGCGGTTCGTCGGAATCACGGCGACGCCCAGCTTGTAGATCTGATGGAACTCGGACTCTTCCGTTTCTGCCGTGCCGGTCATGCCGGCCAGCTTGTCGTACATGCGGAAGTAATTCTGAATCGTGATCGTCGCGAGCGTCTGCGTCTCGCCCTGGACACTTACAGATTCCTTCGCCTCGACGGCCTGGTGCAGACCCTCCGACCAGCGACGGCCGGGCATGGTACGCCCAGTGAACTCGTCAACGATCAGGACCTCGCCATCCTGCACCACATAATTCACGTCCTTCTCGTACAACGAATGTGCGCGAAGCAACTGGTGAATTATGTGGAGCTTCTCGGATTTTGCCGCGTACTCCGCGTTGATCCGGTTGCGCTCCTCGATTTTCTCCGCAGGGGTCATGTCCGGATCGTGATCGATCTGGTGCACCTGCAGCGAGATATCCGGGAGAATGAACTGCTCGCGATCGTTGGGCGACATGAAGTCGATTCCGCGATCGGTGAGGTGGACCTGCTGGCCCTTTTCATCAAGCACGAAGAGGAGATCTTCCTCGATGTCGCGCATCTCCTGACGACTTGCGGTGACTCGACGGTCGGCAATGTGCTTCAGCTCCATGCCCTGAACGAGCTGCTTGACGCCCGACTCATTCAACAACTTGAGCAATCGCTTGTTCTTAGGAGCGCCGAGGCGCGCCTTGTAGAGGAGTACAGCGGCGGCGTCCGTGTCGCCGTCGCGGAGCGCGCGTTCGCCATCAGCTGTGAGCGTATTGGCAAGCTCCATCTGCATACGCACAAGTCGCGCGACGGCGCCGTTATGCAGCGCGTACGCCTCATCGACTTCGTTTCCGACTGGCCCCGATATGATGAGCGGTGTACGCGCTTCATCGATCAGTACCGAGTCAACCTCGTCAACGATCGCATACGAATGGGTCCGCTGTACTCGTTGCTCCAGCGACACCACCATGTTGTCGCGCAGGTAGTCGAAGCCGAACTCGTTGTTGGTGCCGTACGTGATGTCGCACTCGTACGCCGCACGTCGCTCGTACGTCCCTGGCTCAGTGTCATCCAGGCAGCCGACGGTGAGTCCGAGGTATTTGTAAAGATGGCCCATCCACTGTGAGTCGCGGCGGGCCAGATAGGAGTTGACGGTGATGAGATGCGCGCCCTTTCCAGATAGCGCATTCAGGTAGAGCGGCAGTGTCGCGACGAGCGTCTTGCCCTCACCTGTAGCCATCTCCGCGATCCTACCGCGGTGCAACTGAATTCCTCCGACAAACTGCACGTCGTAGTGAACCATGTTCCAGGCTTCGTCGCGTCCCGTCACGTTCGCGGTTGTGCCCAGCAATCTGCGCGCAGCTTCACGAACCGTGGCAAACGCTTCGGGAAGAATTCCGTCGAGCGTATGCGCTGTCGCTGCGCGCAACTCGCCCTCCAGGCCGCCGCGACCGTCAGCTCCGCCCAATTCGTCGTCGATCGTCTCACGCTCAGGCGCCGACGAGGCTCCCCGCTTGCGCTCCCTCAGCTCGGCGATACGCCGCTCCAGATCCTGCGTCGCTTCCTTGATCTGAGACCGAAACTTGGCGGTCTGGCCCTGCAGCTCTTCGTCGGAGATGGACTGCAGCTTGGCGTATTCCGCATTGATCGTGTCGACCAACGGCTGCACACGTCGCCGCTCCCGGTCGTGCCGGGTGCCGAAGACGTTTCTGATCAGACTTGTTACTTGTGTACCCATTTATACAACCTTTCCGATTCAATTATCTCCGCGACCGCGTCCTGCACGAAGCCGCGCACCGACCTGTCGTTCAGCGCGCGCGCGCGAACCTCGGTCGACGAAACCTCCACAACGCGGCCGGAGTACGTACTCTCCTTTTTCCGCGCAAGTATTTCTACCTGAACGAGCGTTCGGATTGTCTCCGGCTCGCGCCACTCTTCGACCCGCGACCATGCATCCTCACCGACGAGTAAATACAGCTCCGCGTCAGGCCATTGCGATGCAAACGACTGTACGGTCGCAACCGTGTAAGATAACCCGGATCGGTCTATTTCGATCCGGCTCGCCTCGAAGATCTCGCTACCAGCGACGGCCGCTTCGACCATCCGGAAACGCTGTTCGGCGGACGCGAGATGCGGCCTCGCGGCCTTGAGGGGCTGCTGGGCCGCGGGCACCCAAATCACACGGTCAAGCTGAAGCCGTTCCGCGGCATCAACCGCCGCCAGAAAGTGCCCTACGTGCGGGGGGTCGAAGCTGCCGCCGAAGACGCCGATCCGCACTGCTGGCGCACCTCTTTATCGTTGGGGTAAGCTTTCACAGCCTGCGTACAGAGATCCCTGGCGTCATCGGTGTATTTGATCGCCCGGTACGCCTCGAGCAGCTTCACATACGCCGTTTTTGTCGCCGTAGCCTGTGGATGGAGCCTGATCACGTCCTTGAGGTAGATGATCGCCGAGTCGTATGC
>JBDTAZ010000041.1:0-8495 GCA_039924325.1 Gemmatimonadaceae bacterium | reverse complement strand
CGACCTGTCCGGAATCGTACACCGGCAGAATGTTCGGATGCTGAAGCCGAGCGGCGATTTCGATCTCTCTCGCAAATCGATCAGCCCCCATTGCGTCGCCAACCTCGCGCCGCAATACCTTCACTGCGACCGGGCGGCCGTGCTTCAGATCAACGGCGCGATAAACGTCCGCCATGCCGCCGCTGCCGATTTTGGCCTCGACGGCGTACCGATCGCGAAGCTCGTGCTGAAGACTCGCCAACTGATCGTTCACCGGAATGCTCGTCATCCTGTCCTTCGAAGATACCGGAGGCGCGGAACCGGGGCCAGCAGATGCCCAAACTCCGTCATCCCCGCGAAAACGGGGATCCCACGTTCATCCCGTCATCCCCGCGAAACGGGGATCCCACGTTCATCCCGTCATCCCCGCGAAAGCGGGGATCCACGTTCATCGCATTGCCGGTCCGGAGCCGCGCCAAATCCCCGTCGCGTACGTCGCAGCCGTTTCCGGCCCGAGGCCGTATTCCTTGTCGGACGCCCAATCGGTCTGTATGATCGTCCCGTCACACCTGCTCAAAATGCCCAAATCGATTCCGGAGTTACCCATGCGTCGGTCTTCTCTTGTCGCGACCGCACTTTCTGCCGTCGTTGTCCTCGCCATACTCGCGCCATCGCCCGTCCTTGCACAGGCCGCCGCCGGCCGAGCGTCTGGCGCCCAACCGGCGGCTCACAAAGTCGCCCCGGACGGCAAGAAAATCCTGACCCTCGCCGACTACGGGCCGTGGAAACGCATCACATCAGCGGCCATCTCCGACAATGGCGCATGGATGACGTACACGTTCACGCCCAACGACGGCGACGATACGCTCTTCGTGAAATCGCTCGACCGCGAACAGATCTACACCGAGCCCACGGGTACCGTCCCAACTGGCCGCGGCGCACGTGGCGCGCCCGGAGGTGGGGGAGGAGGAGCAGGAGGAGCACCGCAGTTCTCCGACAATTCGCAGTGGATGGCCTACTTCGTGAACCCGCCAGCCGCGGCCAAGGGTCGTGGAGGCCGAGGCACCGCCCCGGGAAGGCGCGGTGGAAACGGTGATACGGCGCTCAAAGCGGATAGCGCGGCCAATCGCGATACGAACACCGCCCGACATCTCGAGCTCCTCAATCTTGCAACGGGCGCCAAGTACGACGTCCCCAACGCGAGCGGCTTCCAGTTCGCCGCCGGCTCCGAGTGGCTGGCCATCAAGATGAACGGCGCACCGGCCGACACGTCGCATCACGGCACCGATCTGCTGCTTCGCCGACTCGCAACCGGAGCCACTCAGAATATCGGCAACGTGAACGAGTACGATTTCGATGACGCTGGAAAGATGCTCGCGTACACAGTCGACGCCGCCGACAAGTTGGGGAATGGCGCGTACGTGATAAAGCTGGCTACCGGCGAGACACGAGTTCTGGACAGCAGGCCCATGGAATATGCAGGTCTTGCATGGCGCGATTCGTCCACAAGTCTTGCAGTCCTCCGAGGCGAAAAGCCAAAGAACATGGAACAACGCGAGAACGTTCTGCTCGCATGGCCCGATGCGGCAACGAGCGCTGCGGTGCAGTGGGACGACGCGAACGTTGCGAAGGGATTCGTGCTGAGCGAGTATGCCGCCCCAAAGTGGAGCAAGGACGGCACCCGCATCTTCCTCGGCGTCAAGGAGCAGGAAGATGTACCGCCAAAGAGCTCGGAACCACAGGCGAACCTCGATGTCTGGCACTGGAAGGACACCGAACTGCAGTCGCAGCAGATGATCCAGATCAATCAGCTCCGCCATGCTACGTTCGCGAGCGCATTCACTCTCGCAAATCGGCGATTCGTTCAGCTCGCCGATAGCAGCATCAAGACGGTGACAACCACCGATGATGGTCGCTGGGCCGTCGGAGGCGACCCGACACCATACGAGTACGATTACTCGGAAGGACAACCGTCGCGTGCCGACTACTATCGCATCAACACTGCAACCGGCGAACGCACTCTGATTGCCAAACACGTTCTGCAGACAATGGGCGCGTCGCCCGACAGCAAGTGGTTCCTGTATCTCGCTGACCAGCACGTGATGGCGTACGATCTTGTCACCGGGAAGACTGTGAATGTGGATGCAGCCACGGGTCGGAGCTTCATCAATACCGACAATGACCAGGCAGGCGAGAAGCCCATCTGGGGTGTGGCCGGCTGGCCAAAGGACGGACGGTCGGTTCTGCTGTACGACAAGTATGACATCTGGTCCCTCCCACTCGATGGCAGCAAGGGTCGTGACCTCACAGACGGCGCCGGTGCTGCCGCAGAGGTGCAGTTGCGCGTTGCCGACCTCACCCCGTCGGCGCGCGGCGCCCGCGGCGGTCGGTTCGGAGGCGCACCCGCGGCAGCGATTGATCTGTCCAAAGCGCAGCCCCTCACTGCATACGGCGAATGGACCAAGAAG
The DNA here is from genome assembly GCA_039924325.1 of Gemmatimonadaceae bacterium. Taxonomy (GTDB): domain Bacteria; phylum Gemmatimonadota; class Gemmatimonadetes; order Gemmatimonadales; family Gemmatimonadaceae; genus Fen-1247. The sequence continues at coordinate 6,048 of JBDTAZ010000041.1, read as the reverse complement.
TCCGGCTACTGGGAAATGCCAGCCGGCGGCGGGAAGCCCGCGCCGCTACTCTGGGAAGACAAGATGATCGGTCAGGTCCAGAAGGCAAAACACGCGGATCGCGTGATCTTCACCGAACAGACTTTCCGCGAATTCCCCGATTACTGGGCGAGCAACGCCAAGTTCGCGACACCGCGCAAGGTCACCGACGCCAATCCGCAGATCGCCGACTATGCGTGGGGCAGCCGCGTACTCATCAACTACACCAACAGTGCAGGGAGGAAATTACAGGGTACGCTCACACTTCCAGCGGACTACCAGCCCGGAAAGAAGTACCCGATGCTCGTGTACATCTACGAGATCCTTTCCAACACGCATCACGCGTTCTCGATGCCGGTGTACGACGACCGTCCGCACATGAGCGAGTACGCAAGCGACGGCTATCTGATGTTCGAACCAGATATCGTTTACGAAACCGGCAAGCCGGGATCGTCCGCGCTTGACTGCGTCACCGCCGCTGTCAACAAGGTCATCGCACTCGGCTACGCAGATCCCGAGCACATCGGGCTGCAGGGACACAGCTGGGGTGGATACGAATCCTCGTACATACTCACGCAGACCAGCATGTTCAAAGCCGTTGTCACCGGCGCGCCGCTAACCGATCTGATCAGCATGTACGGCGAGCTCTACAAGCAGAGTGGAAGCTGGAACGGCGGCATCCTGCAGACGAGTCAGGGTCGCATGGGCGCCAACGTTACGCCATGGAACGCGACGGCACTGTACGAGAGTCAGTCACCAGTGTTCAACGTTACGAAAATCACAACCCCGTTCATGATCCTTCAAGGAACCGCCGACGGCGCGGTTGATTGGGATCAGGGCCTCGAGTTCTACAACGCGGCGCGAACCAACGGGAAAAAGGTCATCTGGCTTTCATATCCCGACGAACCACACCACCTCGCAAAAACGCCCAACCAGAAGGACTTCCAGATCCGCATGAAACAGTTCTTCGATCACTACCTCAAGGGCGCACCGGCTCCCGACTGGATGACGAACGGACTGGCGCAGGTTCACAAGGGCGCGCCGATTCACTGACGACCGGCGAGTCACTTTTGCCGGAGAATTCAATGAACCGCGCGTCCCACTGGGAACACATCTACGGCACCAAGGCGCCCGACGAAGTGAGCTGGTTTCAACCCGAGCCGACCCTGTCGCTCGAGTTGATCCAGCACGCAGCACCCACGCTTGATGCTTCAATAATCGACATCGGTGCAGGTGCCTCGACACTCGTTGACGCGCTGCTCTATGCCGGCTACCACCGCATCACTGTTCTCGAAATCTCTGCCGCTGCGCTTGACCGGACTCGGCATCGGCTGCATGGTGCGTTTTCGGACGGATTGCCGTCGGTAATTTGGCTCAACGACGACATTCTGACAGTCGAGTTGCCCGCCGGCGCATTCGATGTATGGCACGATCGCGCAGTATTCCACTTCCTCACCGATGCCGCCGATCGCGCACTCTACCTGCACAAGGTCCGCCACGCACTAAAACCCGGCGGGTACGCCGTCATCGCGACCTTCGCCGAAGACGGCCCGACCAAATGCAGCGGTCTCGACGTGGTCCGGTATTCTCCGAATGACCTAAGCGCCGAGTTCGGACGCGAATTCAAACTTGAAGAGAGCCGGCGTGAGGAGCATCGTACGCCGTGGGGTGCCACGCAGTCGTTCAACTACTGCTTGTTGCGATACAATCCTCAGCAGTAGCTATTATTCCAGTCATGGACCTTCTCGGCGACCGTTTTACAATCGAGCGTGAGCTCGGCCGCGGCGGGATGGGCACAGTCTATCTGGCGCACGACAATCACCTCTCTCGGCGCGTTGCCGTGAAGGTTTTGCCGGAGGGACTCTCGGCCACCATTGGCGCCGAGCGCTTTGCGCGCGAGATTCGCGTTACCGCGCGTCTTGTCCATCCGAGCATCGTCCCGCTATTCGATTCCGGCTCGCTTAACGACCGGCTCTACTATGTAATGCCGTTCGTCGACGGCCCAACACTGAAAGCGCACATCACCGCGAGCGGTACGCTGTCGGTTGATGAAACACTCTCTCTCGCACGCGACATCGCTGAAGCATTGTCGTATGCGCACGCGCAAGGCGTCGTACACCGCGACATCAAACCCGAGAATGTCTTCTGCTATGGTGGCCGTGCTTTACTCGCGGATTTCGGCATCGCGAAAGTTTCGACCGTGGAGGTCAGTAATTCTACAGTTACAAGCGCCGGCGAGATCATTGGCACCCTCACATACATCAGTCCGGAGCAGGGAACTGGCGAGGAGATCGACGCGCGCAGCGATCTGTACAGTCTTGGATGCGTCCTCTACGAGATGTTGGTGGGCGAACCGCCGTATGTAGGCAACTCACCTGTCGCTGTACTCGGAAAGCACATCACTGCGCCGATTCCCGACGCGTCAACCCGGAACGCCGCGGTTCCACCAGGGCTCGCGAAGCTGCTTTCGGAGTTGATGGCGAAGAACCCGAGTGATCGGCCGGCTACGGCTGCTGTTTTGATCAATCGCCTGCACGCCATCAACAGCCCGGCGACTGCGCGGGCGGGCGCGAACGAACCCGCGAAGCCGCACAAGTACACACCGGAATCCATGGCCGCCGCGGACGAGGGACGCTCGTACTTTCTTCGTGGCATGCAGGGCGGCCCAGGCTCACGCGAGAAGCTCGAGTTGGCGCAGATATGTTTCAATCGTGCGCGGGCGCTCGACCCCAAAAACTTCCTCGCGGTCGTGGGAATGGCAGACACTGTGCACGTCATGGGGTATCGCGGCTTTCGTCCTTACGAAGAGGCAGCGGCCGAAGCGCGCGCGCTTCGTTATCAGGCGCTGGCGGGCGATGATGATGTAGCAGACGTTCACAGCTCGATCGGCGTCAGCATGCTGTACTGGGAGGACGACTTCGAGGGCGCGGGCCGAGAGTTTGCCCGCGCGCGCAAGTTGGGACCGGACGTGAGTATCGTTCGCCGATTCTGCGGCACCTGGCTGAAAATCGCCGGTCGAACCGAGGCAGCCGTCACGGAGTTGCGGATCGCTGTCGAACTCGCGCCCGACGCGGCGGCGCAGCAGAACGCACTCGGCGACGTTCTCATTGCCGCGGGACGATTCGAAGAAGCGATCCCGCATTTGCAGACCGCGCTGAGGCTCAATCCGCAATACGGCGTTGCGCTGGAACGACTGGAAATCGCATGCCACCGCGGCGGACGAACACAGGAAGCGCTCAGCGCTCGACGCGCATGGCTTGGTCAGCGAAAGCTTCCTGAACGTGTAACGATGCTCGAGGAAAACTTCGCCAAACTGGGCTGGAGCGGAGCACGCGAACTCGATCTGCGCAGCGAACTCGCACTGCTTCTGGACAACGCTACACGCGAAAATCCATTCGGCGAGAACGGCACGAGCCGTCAACTCGCCGATCAGATTATTACCGTCTACGCCGAGCTCGGCGAGTATCGTTCTGCGATGGACTGGGTGGAGCGATCGTATCTTGCACGCCCCGGTCGCCTTCGCCGCGTGCTCACGGATTTTCTATTCGACCGGCGTGGACTGGCGGTCGATCCGCGTTATGCACCACTCCTGCGCACCGCCGGCCTGCAGGATCTGCTGGAAGAGACACCGTCAACGGTAGCGGGCGGAGAATCATCGCTCTCGCTCCGGTGAGCTGAGACCGCGCTTCCTTGTGCAGCCTCGCACCTGCGCGAGGGCAATCATGTGTGTGTGCGCCCTAAAAGGTTCCTTACGTACGACGTCGTCGAATGCTATTGTTGTAGCTCGCCGCTAGGCGCCCAGTATTCTCCACTTTCTCGAAGCAGGACATCGCTTGCCCATTATTCATCGTGGAAACATGCTGCGGCTAATGAAACCAGCGACAGGGCTGCACCGCGCTATCTACGCCGCGCTTCTCATCGCGGCCGCTTCCGCTACAATCAGTGCTCAGACCCCTACCGCTAAAGCAACCGTCGCGCGCATCGTGGATTCGCTTGCGAAAGATTTCATAGCCACTAATGGCGCGCCCGGCGTTTCTATCGCCGTTGTACGTGGTCGCGACACGCTCGTGATGAACGGATGGGGCTTGGCAGATCTCGAGAACAATGTCCCCGCCACGGCGCAATCCGTGTATGAGATCGGCTCGCTTACGAAACAGTTCACGGCGTCAGCCGTGATGCAGCTCGTCGAGCAGCAAAGGGTCAAGCTCGATGACTCCATCGGTACATATCTCTCGACACTACCGGCCGCGTGGCGCGTCGTCACGGTCCGAGAGTTGTTGAATCACACGTCGGGTATCCCTAGCTACACCGATGTCGGCCAGAGATGGATTCGGCGCTGGGGAGAGGAAATGACCCCGGATACGCTGGTCGCGCTCACGGCGTCCGACAGCATGATGTTCAAGCCCGGCACCAGTTGGCGCTACGACAACAGTGGATACATCGTCCTCGGGATGCTCGTCGAAAAGCTTTCCGGCAAGTCGCGGGCAGAAAACATCACCGACCGCTTTTCGAAACCGCTCGATTTGCACAACACGCTCAACTGCGCGACGACACCGATTATTCCACATCGCGCTCACGGGTACCAACCCGCAACAGGTTCGTGGGAGAACCCTCCCTACCTCGCTATGAGTCAGCCATACGCTGCCGGCGCGCTCTGCTCCACCGTTGGAGATGTCGCGAAGTGGGACTACGACCTCGGAACCGGAAAGGTCGTCTCAGCGGCATCGTACACGCAAATGACGACGCCGACAGGTGCGGCAGTGCGAGCTCATTATGGGTTCGGACTGATACAGGGCTCGCTCGCTGGGCATGCGATGATCACGCATGACGGCGGTATCCCTGGCTTTGCATCCTCCAACGCATGGTTCCCCGGTGACAAACTCGCGATAGTCGTTCTCTCGAACTCCGAGGTCGCGAAGGTCGACGCATTGCTGGCGCAGGTAGCGCGCGCGGCACTTGGAGCTCCATTGCTTGAATCACATCAGCGCGTTGCAGTATCCGTGGGACAGCTCGCGCGTTACGTCGGAGTCTACGCGTTGAAGCTGGGTGACAACGTGCGCGATTTCACAGTTGTTGTTCGCGATGGAGTGCCGTATGGACAACTGGCCGGCCAGGGCGCCAACCCGCTCATTCCCTATGGACACGATAGTTTCGGCATGTCTTTCGATCCAAACTTGCTCCTTACCTTTGTTGTCGCGGATGGAAGGGCAAGCAAGGTCATCCTGAATCAGAACGGCGGAACGTACGAGGGTCTGCGAAAGTAACGGGAATGACCACGCGAGCACCAACGTAGCTCACTCAATCGGGTACATCACATCATGGTCGAGTACTTTCGCGAGTTCGCATTCATCGGAGCCCTCCTTGGCGGCTTCAGCCTGGCCTTTTTTGGTACCCTGTTGGATACACACCGTACTCACCGCGCGGTGGGGCCGACTGGCGCGCTCGCACTCGCGTCGTCCTCGTGCTTTCTCATCGTTACCCTCGGCAACACGTTCGCAGCTTCGGTCATGGCGGACGACACCATGCGAGCGCGACTGCAGGCCCCGATCAACGCAAATATTGGCCCCCTGTCGGAGCTGTTTCTGCTTGGGATTCTATTGCTGCTCGCGAGCTTCGGCGCATCGGGATGGATTCGGTCACGGAGACTTGGCTGGGCGACCTCTGTCATCGCTGTCGTTACACTTGTCGGTGTGGTGTGGGTAATGAGTCCATTCCTGCTCGTTCATTGATGTAAGCTCAACCCTCCACAATCGCCAACACGCGCAACGGGCTCCCGCTCCCGTTCACGATCTTGAGCGGCGCCGCGATCACCACCGCGCCCGTCGCCGGTAGCTGATCGAGATTGCACAGACTCGCCAGTCCGAACTTCCCGTTGCCGTGCATCGTCGTGTGATTCGGGAATGGTGGATCGAACGTTCCCGCCTGCCCGGCGTCGGTTCCCACGGTCTCAACGCCTACGCCGAGTACGTCGCGGTCCTTCGCAAGCAGCTCGGATGTGCTCTTGTGGAAACCAGGGCTGTGCGCACCATC
>JBDTAZ010000040.1:0-7187 GCA_039924325.1 Gemmatimonadaceae bacterium | reverse complement strand
CGGACATCACTGGGAACGGAAATACGAGGTCCTCGCGAATCTCGCCGAGGAAGACGCCCTTGGTGAATGAGGGATTCAGGTCGGGAGCCGCGAGATGCGGCTCATCGCGGCGTTTAGCCGTTGACGTTGGGCTGCTCATTCCAGATCACTCTCTTCGGGTTGTCCTGGTCATGCCGCGCGGGAGGTACGATAGACTGTCCCACCGGGCACATCATAGGATACTACCCGAAGAATACCCCGCAGCCCTGCTCCGGGCTCGGTGACCTGGTCGAATCGAAGCCGGATCAGTCGCGCTCAGGTCCTGGCTCGAGCTCCGCGCCGCCGCTTCCTGCTGACCCGAACTTGGGTGCGGTCATCTTGCCAGCCGTGGTGCGGGGCGGATTTGGGCGATCGTCCTTCCTATTCACATCTTTCGCCTTCGAACGATCGTTCGAGAGTTTTTTCTTTTCGTCTTTCATGGCGACTCCTGTGTGGTTGTTTGGCATGAGAAGTTGCATGGAGTATGCCCCCCTGAGCGCGTGTGCAGTGAACCTTCGCTGTGATGTGCGTGACACATCGCACAGGCGAACCAATCGCCGAGCTCACCGAGGAAACAATGGTTCAAGCAATCGCAGCACTTCTGACAGTTGCGCTCACCGGAACAGGAAACGCGGCACCCCGTTGCGTCGATTCGCCGCCGCCGAGTGATTATGTGTACACGTTCCGTGCGACAGGAGATTCCGACAAGGACCCGACGTCGGGCACGGTCCGAGCGCACGGTGATCGCATGCGTATTGACATGGACAAGAACCATTCCGGTGAGTACATACTGCTGACGGACGGCGGACAGAAGATGACGTCGGTGCATCCGGACAAAAAGGAAGTCGATCAGATGAGCGTACCGAAGTTCGAGCACATCATCGGCACTTCGTTGAAGGCGGTGTCGCCTATGGTCAAATTCAACGTGCTGAATGACAGGATCGGGTCGGAGCGAATTGGCGCTGGGGCGAAGATGTTGGGATACGCCACCGACCAGATTCGAATAACCGAGCAATTCGATGTGCATATCGTAGCGCTCGGGTTTAATGCAGGTACGGAGCACCATACGGTTGTAACGGATTACTGGGTCAGTCCTGGGCTGTACCTTGGCGACAACCCGTTGCTCGCGCTACTCGAGCACGCTGGTACGGCGATGGCACAAACGGACGCAGACTTTGTCCAGAGCGAAGCGTCGGCACGCGCCAGCGCACTGCGCGGAACTCCCCTTCGTACGGTTGTGAAGGAGACCACGGTTGACGACAAGGGGAAATCCAATACAACAACCCGAACAATTGAGATCACCAGCCTGAACATCGGCGCCCAATCGGCAGCGCTTTTCGAGATTCCATCGGGCTACCGCATCCGTAGAAACTCGTTTACAACGTAAGCGTGAAAACGGGGGCAAACGAGTGGACGGGGAGTCCTAGCGGCAGATAGCGGGACGGTGCATTTTCACCGGAGATGGCCGTTGGATTCCTGCCTTCGGCCGCATGACTGTTGGACGACAATCTACCCGACGTCCCATGCGTTGCATCGCCAGTTCGGCCGTGGCTCTTCTGCTCATTCCTGCAATTGCGCCAGCTCAAACGCGAATGCTGCGAGCGCCAACCGTCAGCGCGACGCAGATCGCCTTCGCGTATGCGAACAACTTATGGGTCGTCGGACGCGCCGGCGGGACAGCGCAACGGCTGACGAGTTTTCAGGGTCAGACCTCCAATCCGTACTTCTCGCCAGACGGCAAGACAATCGCGTTCAGCGCTGAATACGGCGGCAACACCGATGTGTACGTAGTGCCAGCAACGGGCGGCGAGCCACGGCGCCTCACATGGCACCCGGCCGCCGATCTGGTTGAAGGTTGGACGCCGGATGGGAAATCGATCGTGTTTGCGTCTACGCGCTCTTCGAATCTCCCGGCCGCGCAACCTCGGTGGTTCACCGTTCCGCTCGAGGGCGGTCCACCGGAGGCGATGCCGATGTACCGGGCGTATCAGGGAAAGATCTCGCCCGACGGCGCGCACATCGCATATCGCATGAATCCGTCGTGGGATGAAGAGCGTCGCAACTATCGCGGCGGTCAGAATCGACCGATCTGGATCCTGGACAGGAAGACGCTCGCCGTGGATACAGTCCCGCGTCCGAATTCCAAGGAAATGGATCCCGTCTGGATCGGCAACGACATGGTGTACTTCCTGTCTGATCGAGATGGGGTGTCGAATGTCTGGTCGTACAACACGCAATCGAAGCTGGTGAAGCAGGTTACAGACTTCTCCGATTTCGACGTCAAGACGCTCGACTCCGACGCCAACTCACTCGTATTCGAGCAGGGCGGTTACGTACACGAACTGGATCCATCAACAGGTCATGAGCACGTCGTCAACATCAACGTAGTCGGCGACTTTCCGTGGATGATGCCGCAGTGGAAGGATGTGTCGGGTGACATCGTGAGCCTTGCGCTGTCTCCGACCGGCAAGCGCGCAGCGATCGAAGCGCGCGGCGAAATCTTTTCGATTCCCGCTGACAAGGGCGATGTGCGCAACATGACGCAGTCAAGCGGATCGGCGGAACGCGAACCAGCATGGTCGCCAGATGGAAAATGGATATCGTACTTCAGCGACAAGTCTGGAGAGTATCAACTTGTGATCGCGTCCGCTGATGGCAGCAAGCCGTCGCGCACAATAGCACTCGTCAATCCGACACACTACTACACGCCGTCGTGGTCTCCGGATGGAAAGCGCATCCTGTTTCAGGATACAAATCTTCGGTTATGGGTGGTTGATGTAGCGACGGGCAAGGCGACGGATATTGGCGGCGACGAGTTCATGGTTCCGGACCGTTCACTGAACCCGACATGGAGCCCGGACTCGCGGTGGGTTGCGTATGCGAAACGCCTGCCAACTCTGTATCGCGCGATCTTTGTATACGACGTGGTAAACGGGCAGACGCATCAGGTGACAGACGGGCTTGCGGACGCGACGTCGCCAGCCTGGGACGCGAGTGGGAAGTATCTCTGGTTCTTCGCGTCAACTGATTTCGCGTTGGGGTCCGGTTGGCTCGACATGTCGAGCTACGGTCATAGCGAAACCAACGCGTTGTACTTCGCGGTGTTGAAGAAGTCTGATCCATCGCCGCTGCTACCGGAGAGTGACGAGGACGCCGGTATCTCGGCCGAACCGCCGATCCCCGGGATGCCGCCGCAACCGAAACGCCCGACCAAGCCGCAAGTACCGTTGGACTCGTCCAAGGCAAACGCACCGATGTCCGACTCGCTCAAGGCGATGCTCGCGACACGCAAGAACGTCGAGATCGATTTCGACGGATTGCAACAGCGAATTGTCGCGGTATCAGGAATTGCCGAGCGCGGTTACGGCTCGTTGCAGAGTGGTACGGCAGGGACGGTGTTTTTCATGGAAAAGGTGCCTGAAACGGGAACGGAAACGAATCCCGCGTTCGGTGCGGTATTGCATCGGTATGAACTGAAGGATCGCAAGGCCGTCGATTTCATGCAGAACGTTGTTGACTACACAGTGAGCACGGATGGCAAGAAATTGCTTTACCGCACACCTGGAGCTGGCTTCGGCCTGTACCTCGTCGATGCGTCGTCGCCGACCGCTCCAGCCGCTGGGAAGGGAAGGCTGAAGGCGAACTTGCGAATGCTGGTCGATCCAAAGGCGGAATTCAAACAGATCTTCGACGAAGGTTGGCGGATTCAGCGCGACTATTTGTATCTGAAGAACATGCAGGGAACGGACTGGCCAAAGATGAAGCAGATGTATGGTCAGCTACTTCCATATGTGATGCATCGTGCTGATCTCAACTATCTGCTTGACATGATGGGTTCGGAGATCGCGATTGGCCACTCCTTTGTGCGGGGCGGCGACATGCCGGCGGTACAGAGATCGTCCGTAGGCCTGCTTGGCGCAGACATAGTGGTGGAAAACGGCTACTACAGAATCACCAAAATCTACGGCACTGACAGCTGGAATCCGGATCTGCGCGCGCCATTGACGGAGCCTGGCGTAGATGTGCGCGTGGGCGACTACATACTCGCGGTCAATGGTGTCGATGTTCGTGCACCTGAGAGTATCTATCAGGCGTTTGACGGGACCGCAAATCATCAGACCGAGATTACAGTGAGCGCGCGACCGTCGGCGGAGGGATTACGTCGCGTGAACGTGATTCCGGTGTCCAGTGACGCAGGGTTGCGAACGCGTGCGTGGGTGGAGCGAAACAGGCACATAGTTGATTCGCTGTCGCATGGCGAGCTCGCGTACGTTCATCTGCCGAATACGGCGGAGGGTGGTTACACGAGCTTCAATCGATACTATTTCGCGCAGCAGGACAGGAAGGGCGCGATCATCGATGAGCGTTACAACAGCGGCGGATCTGCGGCGGATTACATCATTGATGTGTTGCAGCGCAAGTTCGATGGGTACTTCAACAACCCTGTCGGAAAGCGATATCCGTTCACGAGCCCCGCCGCTGGGATATGGGGGCCGAAGGTGATGATCATCAACGAGATGTCGGGCTCAGGTGGTGATCTCATGCCGTACATGTTCAAGTACCGCAAGGTTGGCACGCTGGTCGGAAAGCGTACGTGGGGCGGATTGGTCGGAATCTGGGACACTCCACCGTTCGTGGACGGTGGGGTGATGAACGCTCCGCGCGGTGGGTTCTTCGAACGCGACGGGAAGAATTGGGCGGTGGAGAACGTCGGAATATCTCCCGATGTAGAAGTGGAAGACTGGCCGAAGGATATTGCGGATGGTCATGACGCGCAGCTTGAGCAGGCTGTAGCGACTGCGATGCAGCAGTTGGCAGAGCATCCAGTGGATCGCGCGACGCACGAGCCGCCGCCGGCAATGTGGGGAAAGAGGGTGAAACCGTTGGTTCCGAACGAGCCGTAAGCGTTGGAGGCTAGCGGGATGATATCATCTAAGACTCGTCGGTGGATCCCGGCCTTCGGCGGGATGACAGCGTGCGGCGGGATGACAGCCGTCGGCGGGTTACAGCCGTCGGCGGGCTGACGGAACGCGGGCTACGGTTTAACCCAGACCTGATTCGCGCGATTGATATCCGGGAATAGCCCATCCGGATCGATTTCGACGCGTGTGATCGCTGGTGAGGACGAGACGGTGGTTGTGTAGGTACGGGCACCCTTCAGCCAGACGTCGACGGGGATGTCGATGCGCTGGATGGTTCCGTTGGAGCGGGTTACCGCGAGTTTCACGGGCATTGGCGCGAGCCCGCGATCCTCGATCCTGATAGCTGTCGTCGTTCCATTCGACACGACGCTGCCAATGGCCTGATCAAGTGGCCACGAGTTGTAGAACCAGGTATTCCAGAACCAACTCAGATCGCGCCCCGACGCGTTGTCCATTGCGTTGAAGAAATCGTTGGGGTGTGGATGCCGGTCGACCCAATGCATTCCGTATTCCCGGAATGCGCGGTGGAAAGTGGAGTCGCCGAGTATCCCGCTCAGCGCACTCAGGACCTGCGCGGTTTTGTCGTAGAAGATGATGTTGTAGAAATCAGGCGGGAACAGATCTCCGCGTCTCATCAGTACCTGGTCGTTGCCGGATGCAGCGACGCGTGTGTAAAGGAGACGCTGGCCCTGTTCTGTATCGGCGATGCGGCCGCCCTTGCGCGGCTCGCCATAGAGAGCGCGCATTCCCTGTGCTTCGTCAAACTGGGTGAAGCCTTCATCCATCCATGTGTAGCGCGTTTCGTTGGAACCGACCTGCATTGGAAACCACATGTGACCGGTCTCGTGCATGAGGTCGCCCGCGAGTGACAGCGTATCCGCCCACGACTGCATTACGGTTATGCGTGGATATTCCATGCCGCCGCCGGTGAGGATCCCTTCCATGGACGTCATCGAAGGCCACGGATATTTCCAGAGATATTTCGATAGCTGCTCGATGGCATCGCGCGTGTAGCGCGCACCGCCAACGGACCACGCAGCAGCGGCCGGCGTCAGTCTGTAGAAGCTGTAGATGTCAACCGTATCTGGATGCAGCCTGGAATCCCCAACGAGCGCGCGCGTTGCATCCCATACATAGCGATTGCTTGTGCCCCACGCGAAATCGCGGACGTCAGGTGCGGTGAAGTGCCACGTCACGGTCGGCGACTGCGTTGCGAATGTTGCTGATGCGCTATCGGGTTTGCTTATTATCTCGACCGAACCGGTACGTCGTGCCAGCGCGAGCTTGGCGCGCGCTGATGGGCTCAGGATCGAGTCGGCGTTCTGCAGCGTGCCCGTCGCGCCGACTACCCAGCCGCTCGGTACCGTAACGTGTACGTCATAGTCGGCGGGATCCATGTAGAACTCGGCGGCGAGCACATACTGATCCGCGACCCAGCCGTCGACGTCGTCATAGACCGCGACCTGGGGGTACCAGTAGCCCATGAAGTAGAGATCCTCGTCGCGACCCTCCCTACCATCCGACGGGGTGAGGGCCGGTATGTAGGACCAGTCGATGTCAAACGCGACACTATCGTGTGGTAACAACGCGACGTCAAGATTCGCGCGCATTATGGTGCCGCTTATGTCCCATTTCCCCATGTTCGCGCCGCTGACGCGAGTTAGTAGCATCCCGCTACTAAGTGGTGCAAAATCGCTGCGGTGCGCCTCCGGCTTGAAAACGTTCTGGCGTAGATGGATAAGCAGATACGGAAGCGTATCCGGGGAGTTATTCACGTAAACGACGTGTTCCTTTCCCCACACCGTATGCGTCGCGTTGTCGAGAGAGGCATCGATAGTATAACGCGCATGCTGGACCCAGTTACGCGTACCTGGCAAGCCGGTACGCGTACGAGTTCCCTTGCCTACCGCGACCGTGAATGGTGCAGACTCATATACTGCGCCAGGAATTGGTCGCTTGCTCTGGAGTACGCCGTCGCTTGTTACTGTGGGTGCTGGACGCGATTGAGCGTGAAGTGGTGCGCCAGCACAAATCAAGAGAACTAACGACAACGCTGAGCGAAGCGGCCTTTGCATGTTCAATTCCCGGGATGGTATACCCGTTCCGTGTGACCTTTCAATTGCGAAGGATAGTAGTAAACAGTTCTCAAGTTGCCGGTGCTGTATCGCTCTGCTTCATCGTTGAAGTGCGGTGATCCTGGGTGTCCGCTTTCGCCGCCGGCCGTGATTGCGATTGCGCGAACACTAT
>JBDTAZ010000039.1:0-10597 GCA_039924325.1 Gemmatimonadaceae bacterium | reverse complement strand
CTGTAATGGACGATACGGAACAAGTGGCACCAAGGCGAGCATTCATGCGGAGCGTGGGCGTCGGAGCCATCGCAATCGCCGCTACCGCGGTCGGCGTCCGCGCCGGTGCGGAGCCCCTGGCGACGATCGAAGCGCCGGACGAAGCGTGGCTCGAGCGCCTGACGGGAAAGCACCGCCAGTACTTCGACGCGATCAGCGCCAACGACGGATGGGGGCTCGTTTTCGCGGCCAACTATCTCAACATGAACATGAAGGCTTACGGCCTCAAGCAATCCGAAATCACCACCGTCGTCGGACTGCGCCACATGTCGGTACCGCTCGCGCTCAACGATGCGATGTGGCACAAGTACAAGCTTGGCGAATTCTTCAAAATCACGGACAAGAATACCAAGGCACCTGCCATGCGGAATGTCTTCTCTCATACGAAACCGGGCGACATGCCAATGCCCGGCGTCGGTGTTGAGGAGCTCATGTCGCGCGGCGTAATATTCGCGGCGTGCAACATGGCGCTTATGGCCATGAGCGGAATCACAGCCGGAGCGGCGGGCCTGCCCGCGGCCAATGCGTACAAGGAATGGATCGCCAATCTGATTCCCGGGGTCGTCGTTGTTCCAGCCGGCGTTCTCGCCGTGAACCGCGCACAGGAACACCACTGCACGTATTGCTTCGCCGGGTAATCCGCGTCGCGTAAAACGAACAGCAGGCGCAGCTATCGAAGCCGGTAGCTGCGCTTGCTGTTTATGCGTATCGCGACTGCGAGTATTAGCCCGCCGCTCCCCGGCCAGCTGAACGTCCCGTCGCCCACGCCCACAGAAAGTTGTATCCGCCAATCGGACCAAACGCGTCCAGCACCTCGCCGCACAAATACAATCCGGGATGGCGCTTGCTCTCCATCGTCCGGGGATTGATCTCAGCGAGGCTCACGCCTCCGCCCATGACTTCGGCCTTCTTGTAACCTTCGTTTCCCGTCCACGGAAGTTCGCCGCGTACCAGCGTTTCGATCAGCTCGAGCCGATCTTCTCGACGTAGCTCAGCCAACTGGCGCATCGGATCCACACCCGCGGCGGCAATCAGCTTCGACGCCAGGCGATCCGGCATGTGCGCACGAACTGCCGCGCCAACAGTCCGCGCTCCGCTCCCGCGCAACGCGACTTCCCAATCCTGATCACCGAGGGGGGACCACTGCACCACGATGTGCGCCGTCGATCGGTCGCCATCATCCGCGGCCCGCACGACGACGTGCGAGACGTCGAGCACGGATGGGCCGCTGTAGCCCCGATGCGTGAACAGAAATCCACCGCTTGCCGTGGCATTTTGCGTTGGACTTGTAGCGGTCAGCGTGACACCGAGGGAGACGCCAGACAGCTCTCCAAAAGGCGCCGGATCCGCGGTCACCGGCGTCAGCGCGGCGTAAGTAGAGTGAATCGTATGGCCCAATCCGGCTAGCATCTGCAGCCCGGTACCGTCGCTCCCGGTAGCTGGTACAGAAAGACCGCCGGTCGCAACCACTACTGCGTCGCAGTCGATCGGTTCGTCTCCGTCCCGCTTTACGCGCCAGCCCCCGTCGCCAACCGGCTCAATAGCGGTCACACGAGTGTTCACCACTATTCTGGCACCGCGCTGTACGGCGAGCCGCAGAAGACCGTCGCGTACGTCGCGAGCACGATTGGAAACGGGAAAGAGTTTTCGCGTTTCCGGTTCCTCGACAAGTGCAATTCCTAGCTCGTTTTCGAAAAAGGCTCGCTGCTCCGCAAGCGGCCACGCGCGTATCATCTTGTGAAGAGTGTTGCGCGACGACTCCGTGACAAACCGGCTCTCGTCCAGCTCCGCTGGAAGCACATTGCAACGCCCACCTCCGCTGATCAGAATCTTGCGCCCGCCGTCCGCGGTCCGCTCCAACAGGGTCGTGTCGGCACCAGCGCCAGCGGCGAAAATCGCGGCCATGGTACCTGCCGCGCCCGCCCCGATCACGACCACGCGCCTGGGCGTCAACGGTGGCCGCGCAGCGGAGCCTGGGGCCTGAGCTGGCGAAGTGGGGTTGGAACGCACGATCGGATCATAATCGCATTCCCGAACTGGCGCCGCGCAGCCGAGACTTTGACACGTAGAAACACCTGATCTGTCCTGAAGGAACATGTCTAATAGAGTCCGCTTCATACCGAATCAGCAGTCAGGCTCGCACGTGCTGCTGATTGATCTCTCCGATTTCTCACGCCCCGTGGATTCACTGCCGCACATCGCGGCGGCGCGCACTCTGGTAGGCGAGCAACCGCACAAGTCGGTCTGCTGCATCGTGGATATCTCTGGGTCGCCGTATAACGTCGAGGTAGTTGACGCGCTGAATGATCTCGCCAGCCACAACCGGCCGTTTGTTGTCGCCAGCGCGATCATCGGTGTCACCGGCTTCAAACGATTGATAATGGAGAGCGCGATGAAGCTTTCAGGCCGCACCAATCTCAAGGCGGTTCCAAGCCGCGAAGCAGCATTCGAATGGCTCGCGGCACAGACCCCACGCTCGGATAGCTGACGGCTACGTGTCAAAAAAAGGCCACTCGCTCGAGTGGCCTTTGCTGTGTCCGGGATTTCGTGAAAAATCGCTACTAGGGATCCACATGCAGCACGGCCATCATCCCGGATCCCATGTGCTCCGCGATATGACAGTGCAGCAGCCAAGCCCCGGGATTCGAGGCGTCGATGAGAAGATCAACCGTCGACCCGACGGGGATAATCGCGGTGTCCTTCCATACGAGATTTTTGGTTGGCACGCCGTCCCTCGCAATCACCAGCATTCGCTGACCGTGCAGATGGATCGGATGCTGCATCGGATGGAACGACTTGGGGTCGTTGAATATCCTCAACTTGATCACCGACCCCTGCTTCACGTGCCAGTCGATGTTCATGTTCTCCTTTCCAGTCGCGTCGTCACGTAGTATCCAACGCACTTCCTTGCCCGTCGACAACCAGTTCATGTCCGGCATGCCGTCGACCCACTCCACGGGTGCGAAGTACGCGGTGTCGATGCTCATGAACTGAACTGTTGCGAGTGGCAACGCGTTCGTTTCGACCGTCAGCGTCAACTTCTTGTCCGGTGCCTTTTCGAAGTACTTGCGATATCGGTCGATCTCGCGCGACACTGCGGTGTTCGTCTTGAGCGCCGTGAACTGCCGGCCAAGATCCGGTTTCGCAGCTGCGGAGGCAACGCTGATTGTGCCGAGCGTATCGACCTCATGTTCAAAAACGCCTTCATAGTGATTGATTGCCTGCACGGAGTTCACCATCGCGTACTGGCCTGGCTTGTCGAACCGCACATCGACGACGTAACGTTCCGCGGGCGCGAGCACCACACTCGGTACCATCTCCTCGTGCTCGAACCTTCCCTGCCCTGACGCAATCACCTTGATCGGGGCGCCGCCGAATGACAAGTTGTACGTCCGCGAGCTCGCCACGTTGGTGACGAAAAAGCGCACGACGTCGCCGTTCTTTGCCGCCAGAGTGTAGTGCGGCTCGCCATTCACAAGCAGAACATTGCCAACACGTCCCATCAGGGCGAAGTCCGGCGCTTCCTTGCCAAATGGTATGAGAGAGTCCGCGTTAACAAGGATGTCGTCCAGCATCAGCGCGTGTTCTTCGTTCGCGGGCGAGTAGTAATCGCTATCCGGTGAATCCACGATCATGTTGCCGAACAGCCCCATCGGCTGCTCTATGTCCTCGCGTACGTGAGGATGGTACCAGTACACACCGGCATCCGGAAAATGAACGCGATACACGAAATCGCCACCAACCGGTACTGCCTCCTGCGTGATGTCCGGAACGCCATCGTACTTGTTGTCCAGTCGCACACCATGCCAGTGAACCGTACTCGGCAGGTCAATACGATTATGAAACCGAACGATAATCGTCGCGTTCTGCGGAACACGTATCAATGGACCGGGCACCTCGCCGTTGTACCCATACATCGCGAACGCATGTCCGCGCACCGTGCGTCGTACGAGCGTTGCCGTGAGATCCAGGGTGTCACCGCTCCTGAGCCGCGCCACGCTCGAAGGCTTGACTGCGGGGAGAGTCATTGGATCGACTCCAGCACCTGGCAAAAACGGCGCGACGTTCGGTGCGAGTCCGACCAGCCCAGGCATCATCGGCATGCCGGCCGGCATCGGGATCGGCATCTTCATGCTCATCCCCTCCATGCCAGGCATGTCCATGTGCATGGTTGTATCAGTCTTGGGCGGCGTAGCGGTGGTCTGGCCGTGCGCGCTGACAGCGTGCACGCACAACGCGGACGCAAGCAGTACAGACGCAATTCCGCGCACTGCTAGTAAACCCCGCGGAACAATGGGTGGGTGAGAAACGACTGCAGCCAGCCGCTCGGCGAAGTGCCATGCAGTATCGTCGGGCCGCTATGCTTGTCCGGCGTTGCGCTGGGCTCAGCGGTGATTACGAACAGGAACTTGTTCATCTCCGTTGAACCAACAATTGACGTGCCGTTCGTGACTGCGCCAAGTCGCACCCACGTCGAAAGATCGGGCGTCACTTCCCACGCCACGTAGGCAGAATATGCGCCGACTGTGGACGGTTTGGGTAGCCCGGAGGCGGTGACATGGACGTCGTAGCGCGCGCGACCGTCCTGTGTTACTGCCACGCCAAACGGCGACGATGCATAAACGAGCTTCGCCACGCCCTGCGCTGTAGGCGCCTTGGGCGTGGCGAATAATGGAATATCCAACGGACCGATTGGGCCGATCAGTCCGACAGTCAGTAGCGCGACGGAGAGTCGCGTCCGAAGATACGCACTCCCCGTCGGCAAACGCATTAATGCTTGCTGGATACGTTCCTGATTACGGCCGTGCAGCAGATGCTGCATGCTTCGGAGCACCATCCGGGCCGTTGTCATAATCCTGTACACTCGAGATGTTCGGCATGCCGATGTCGTGCCCATTCCATCCCTTGAAGCCGTCCATCCTGAACAACCACAAGCCGGTGCGCATGTCGGACAAAGCGATCAACCCGTCGTAGTTGCGGACATCCACGCCAAACGCGCCCTGCTCCACACTCACTGTGCTTTCCCAGCCGTTGTCAGGCGTACCACCGAATCCGTGCTCGTGCACGCAAGTGGTGCAAGTGAAGAAATAGCCGTCCGTTTTCGGACTCTTCGGGTCCTTGAGATCAAATACCTGCATTCCGTCCTCGTACGCCGATACGAATACGTACGGCCAGCGAACTTCGTGATTGTGCGACAGATCGCGCCAGTCTGCCGCCCATCCGCTGATCGGAAGATCGAGATTCTTGCTCTTGCCCGTCTGCGCTTCGGAGAGGTCCCAGATGCGCAGCGGAGTGTACTGGTATTCCGTTTCCGTCACCGCATAATGTCCATCTGGCGACGGTGTGAACGTGTGGGCGATGTCCATGCCGAGTCCCGTGATCGTGAATATCTGCTTGGGCGAGGCGACATCGCTCACGTCCCACACAGAATATCCGCCAAGGCCGGCGCCGTAGAACTTGTCCTGATGCGTGCCAGCATCATAGCCCACGTAGAAATCGTGGTAGCCACCGGTGCCGATCTGTTTGAACGGCGTTGGATTGGGTACCTCGCCTACGAGCCAAGTGCTCGGATCGCCACCGGCCACTACCTTCGCGAGGTCATAGACCAGCGCGAAGGGCTTGTTGACCGTCGCGAAGTAAAGCACGCGACCATCGGAGTGCTTGTACGCAAATGTGTTGTGAAATCCACCGGGCGATTGCGGATAGTTGATGCGTGCAACGACCTTGACCTTGGACGCATCCGGGAGTCCGGTCACGTCGAAGATTACAGCTCCGAGATCAGCGTCGGGGCTTCCCTGCATGAACTGGTACGACTGAGCGTAGTAGTACTTGCTCCCGATCTTGAAATACTTGCCATCCATTGCGCCGATGCCTCGGTGCAATTCCGGGTTTTCAATCGTCCAGGTGTAGATCAGTTTTGGATGCGAGGCATCCTTCACATCGTAGATCTGAGCATCGAAGTTCGTAAAGCCAGACACGTACACATACGGGCGACCGGGATCCTGTTCCATCTCGATGTCAGATGCTTTCCATGCACCGGTGTGATTCACAACGTGCGCGACAACGTGCATGTTCGAGGTGCCGCCGGTCTTCTTGTCGAACGGATGAACCGCCATGCCAGGATCTTGTGCCTGGGCGGCGGTTGCGAGGGCCGAAATGGCTAGGACGATGACAATTCCGCGCATCGGTATTCCTTATGAGATGTGGGTCAGATCGCCGCAAGCCTCATGGCCGCACCTCGGATCTCGCGAGCGTCGCACGCCTCAACGCCGTGAATCTGATGCATCCAGGAGCCGGAACCGATCTTCACCCCAAATCTGCGGAGCGACGCCGGGAGCCGCAAGCGCCATCGGGTGGACGGCCCAAGGTGTGCGTAGGAGAATGAAGCAACCGGAACCACCGGTGCCGTTTCCGGCCAACCTCGACGCCTCGAGCCCGCGCGCATGATGTTTATCTGGGCAATTCTGCTGGCCATCGTCGTCGCCGTATTGGTTTTGTTCGCATATCTGACGTTTATTCTCAACGCGAATGCGAACAGACAGGACCGCGTCGACTCGGCGCCCCCAATCGCCGCTGGCCCATCGGTGTTCATGCGCGCGCTCCACGGCGCCTGCGGCGAGCCGCCCACCGCCGGAAATCACGCGCAGCTCTTGCAGAACGGTGACGAGATCTTTCCGGCGATGATAGCCGCGATCAGGAACAGCAAGGAGACCGTACACTTTTCCAGCTACATCTACTGGGCCGGAGCGGTGCCAGAGCAGTTCGCTGAATTGTTTTGCGAGACCGCGAGGCGCGGTGTAAAGGTGCGCATAGTCCTCGACAGCGAGGGCGCGGGCCCGATGTCTCCCGCCGCCGTCAAGCGGATGCGTGCGGCAGGATGCCTTGTAGCCCTGTACGGTCGCGCGCGCTGGTACACATGGATGCGCTACGACCGCCGAACCCACCGTCGTCTTCTGATTGTCGACGGCGTAGTTGGCTTTACGGGCGGCGTAGGAATCGCCGACGAATGGTCCGGACACGCGCAGGCTCCCAAGCACTGGCGCGACACCCACGCGCGTGTTACGGGACCGATCGTGTCCAGTCTCCAGGCCGCGTTCGCGGATAACTGGAATCAGTGTACAGACGGACTGCTCCTCAACGCACGGGACTATCCTCTTCCCGATTCGAGCGGAGACATGGAAACGTGCGCCGTGGTCAGCACGCCCGCAAACGGCTCCTCCGCCGCGCAGCGCACGATGGCCGCGTGCATTGCTGGCGCAACTCGCACATTACACATCACGAACGCGTACTTCGTACCAACACCGGCGTTTGTGCAGACATTGTGCGGGGCAAAAGCCCGCGGCGTGGATGTGAAGGTCATCGTGCCTGGTCCGTATCACGACATGCCCATAGTGCGCCACGCGAGCTGGCACGTCTGGCCTACACTGCTCGCTAGCGGCATCGAGATCTACGAGTATCAGCCCACGATGATCCACTGCAAGACGCTGACGGTTGACGGCGCGGTAAGTCTCATCGGATCAATCAACTTCGATCCGCGCTCGTTCGCGCTAAACAGTGAATTCGGAGTAGTGGTTGCAGACTCGGGTATCGCAACAGAAATGGAGCGCGTCTTCGCCGACGATTTACTAAAGTGCGTTCAGATCGAGCCGGCCACGCTCAAGGCACGGAGCATCTTTGGTAGAGCGCGCGACGCACTGTGTTACTGGGTGCGCGCGCAGCTCTGAGCCACTTTGAGTCACTTTGAGCCAGTCTGAATTGCCCTAATTCGCAGGCCGAGCGGCTCGGACTGGAGTCAGCCATCCATGTGAATCCGCAACTCTGCCGTTCACCGCGTCCAGAAACTGTGCTTGTAGCTGGTGCGTAATCGGACCGGGCTTCCCCTTCCCTACGGTAATTCTGTCCACGCTCCGCACCGGTGTCACTTCCGCGGCCGTGCCAGTAAAGAACACCTCGTCCGCCGTGTACAGAGCTTCGCGAGGCATTGCTCGCTCGTGGACCGAAATGCCGGCGTCGCGCGCAAGGGTCAAAATGGTGTCGCGCGTGATACCGGGGAGAAGAGTTCCGTCGATCGGCGGCGTCCACAGCACGCCCTTGGACACGATGAACACGTTCTGTCCCGACCCCTCGCTCAACATGCCGTCCGGGCCAAGTGCTATCGCCTCAGCGAACCCGTTGGCGAGCGCTTCCATCTTGATCAGCTGGCCGCCCAGGTAATTGCCAGCGACCTTCGCGATCGCGGGGATGGTGTTGGGAGCCATCCGGTGCCAGCTCGACACGCAGACATCTACGCCATTCTCGAGCGCACCCTCGCCCAGATATGCACCCCACGGCCAACACGGAAGATACACTTCCACCGGACTGTCGAACGGTACCATTCCAGCCGCACCATATCCACGAATTACCATCGGGCGGATGTAGCAGGCGTCGAGCGCATTGCGCTCCACCAGCTCACAGCAAGCGCGCACCAGGTCGTCGTCGGAACACTCCAGTTCCATGCGGTAGATCTTACACGAATTGCGCAGTCGCGTCAGATGGTCCTGCAGCCGAAATATTGCCGGTCCGCCAGGTGTGTCGTAGCAACGGATCCCCTCGAAGGCAGCGGAGCCGAACTGCAATGAGTGACACAGCAAGTGAACGCTCGCACTGGCCCAGGGGATGAATTTACCGTCGTGCCAGATCCAATCTGTTTCGGTGATTTTGGACATGAGTCTCTGGTAGATGAACGACCGTGTGGAACTCTCGCGAGCCGGGACCGTTTGAGCAGTCCGATTCACCTAGGATTGTAATCACTCGGCGCGCTCAACCGGTCGAACTTTCGCCACGATCGTCGTGCATCCCGTAACGACGACGGCACGCGCAACCTCCAGCTGGCGTCGCGCGCTTTTACCGCAAGATCTGGAAGTGATTGTCAACGCCGGCACTCCCAAAAACAAATCCCGGCAGCACCTGAAGTGCAGCCGGGAATTGCATTTACAAACGGAGAGAGAGGGATTCGAACCCTCGAAACACTTTCATGTTTACACGCTTTCCAGGCGTGCGCCTTCAACCGCTCGGCCACCTCTCCAACACTCCCTTCAATTGCGACAAACTCCTGCCGCCGCATTCACAAGAAAGCCGCCGTCGATCCATGACGGCGGCTCGAAAAAAGCGGACAGGGAGAGATTCGAACTCTCGATACCCTTGCGGGTACGCCAGTTTTCGAGACTGGTGCATTCAACCGCTCTGCCACCTGTCCAGTAATCGGGGTGGTAAGCCGCCGATTCCATAGCTTTGCAAGTTAGCCCGGCCGCATAGGTCAGTCAACGCCACGCGGGCCGCCTCGTCCGCCGCCCGCACGGCGGCTATTGAAGAACTCGGACAGCACAGCGCCGCACTCCTCATCCAGTGTCCCACCGCTGACCTCCGGACGGTGATTGAGCCGAGGATGCCGCAGGAGATCGCCCAGCGACCCCACCATGCCCGCCTTGGGGTCCCACGCGCCAAACACCACGCGATCGAGCCTTGCCAGTACAATCGCTCCAGCGCACATCGCGCACGGCTCGAGAGTGACGTAGAGCGTACAGCCGTGCAATCTCCAGCTTCCCAGTTCCCGGGAAGCAGCGCGGATGGCGAGGACTTCGGCATGCGCCGTCGCGTCCTCGTCACGCAAGGTCCGGTTACTGGCAGCGCCAACGACCCGCCCGTCATGCACGATAACTGCGCCGACCGGAACGTCTCCGGCCAACGCTGCATCGCGCGCCAGCTCCAGCGCCTGGCGCAGATACTCCACGTCTGCGTCGCTACTTCTCGGCAGTTTCGCGGTCCGCAGTGAATGTGAGATGGTTCGCGCTGTCCACGTCCACGCGAATCGTATCGCCTTCCACAAAGCGACCCTCAAGCACAGCCATCGCAAGCGGGTTCTGAAGCATTCGCTGGATGGTACGCTTCAACGGTCGCGCACCGAACGCGGCATCGTACCCTTCGTGAGCCAGATAATGCTTGGCCGCCGACGTGAGTTCGATCTTCAGCTTGCGATCCGCGAGCAGTGCGTCCAGTCGATTCAGCTGCAGATCGACGATCCTTGTGATCTGCTCCTCACCAAGTGGACGGAATACTATGATATCGTCAACACGGTTCAGAAACTCCGGCCGGAATTGCTGCCTGAGAACCGATAAAACCTGTTCCTCGACTCTGTCGAAGTCGCCGCCAGTGTTCTCGAGTATGTACTGGCTTCCGACGTTCGATGTCATGATGATTACCGCGTTCTTGAAATCAACAGTCCGTCCCTGCGAATCGGTCAGTCGTCCATCATCCAGAATCTGCAGCAGAATGTTGAACACGTCGGGATGCGCTTTTTCGATCTCGTCGAACAGGATCACCGAGTACGGCCGGCGACGAACCGCTTCCGTAAGCTGCCCGCCCTCCTCGAATCCAACGTAGCCTGGAGGCGCGCCAATCAATCGCGCGACGGCGTGCTTCTCCATGTATTCGGACATGTCGATACGCACCATCGCCTGCTCATCGTCGAACAGAAATTCCGCAAGCGCACGTGCAGTCTCCGTCTTACCCACGCCGGTCG
>JBDTAZ010000038.1:0-13469 GCA_039924325.1 Gemmatimonadaceae bacterium | reverse complement strand
GTCGCAAGAAGGGACGCAAGCAGTTGACGGTGCAGTTGCCGTCGAAGTACGCTGGCGCGTAGTAGAACCGCCAGCGCAGCCAACGTCGCATCTGAAGTTCTCCAGCGCGCAGCGGTTGTCGCGCGCTTCGGATATCGAGTTCGTTAAGCGAGCGGGGAAGCGAGTAAAGTCTGGACTGCTGGATGTCCGGGTCACTGCTTCCCCGTCGTTGTGTGCGCGAGTTGGTATTATTGTCCCCAAGTACGGGCACATAATCGTTGAACGGAACAAGCTTCGGAGACGTGTGCGCGAGCTCGTACGACTTCGCATGCTTCCGTCGTTGAGCTCCGTGCCACCAACGGACGTACTGCTTCGTGCGCTACCGCGGGCGTATTCTGCCAGTTTTGCGGTGCTTGAGCGGGAGATAGATGGGATCGTTGCACGACTCGCATGACCATTCAGCCGGAAGCCGGAAGGAACCAGTGCACGACGACGTGCAGGAACAGGTTCCAACAGGACAACGACGATCCGTAGGGATCTGGATCCTTCGCGGTCCTATACGGTTCTATCAGCTCGCCATATCGCCGATGATGCCGGCCGCGTGCCGTTACTATCCTACTTGCTCGAATTACGCGATCCAGGCGATAGACAAGTACGGACCTTTGAAGGGCGGTTGGTTAGCGGTACGACGTATTCTAAGATGTCATCCTTTTCGGCCGGGCGGCTTCGACCCGGTCCCCTGAGTTTGCACTGATCCAATGGAAAGTAGACGAGTTGTTCTCGCCGTAGCATTGTGTATTGCCGTCTTTCTCGGGATGCAATTTCTGTTTCCCCAGAAACCCGAACTGAACAAGCTTCCGGGCAAGGCCGACAGTACCGCCATACACAAATCAATAGCAGACGGGAGCACCGGTACAGCGACCGTGTCGGCGCAAGACACAGGGAAGCCGGTAACCGCGGCAGGTGCAGTTCAGCCGGTACCAGGGTCGTTGCCAGCGACAGTTCCAACGATTGCGGCAGAGACGCTGACCGTCGCGCCAGCCGCCGCCAAGCGTGACAGTGGCGCCGACTTTCACTTCAGCAATGTTGGTGCAGTTCCCGCTTCAATTGTCATGAATACGTATGCCAATCGTGTTCACGGCAACAACGGCGCGAAGGTTCAGCTTGGTTCGGCTGCAAGCCCCATACTTAAGTATCAGTTAGTTACTAATGGCGGTCAGCCAGAGGATCTGTCGCATACGACGTTCCAGAGCACGCGTGAAGGAAACGTCGTCACGTATTCGGCTCCAGTGGCGGGCGGTGATGTACGGATCCAGTACTCGGTAGTCCCCGACAGTTTCATCTCACACGTTTCCGGAACTGTCGCTGGTGCGAAGACGGGTAGCTACGTAATCGTCCAGCTTCCACAGACATTCGCGGCGACGGAGCCGGACACAGCAGATGATCGCAATTCGCTAGCATTCGCCTTCCTTACCAAGCGTGAGGCGGCACGGAACGTAACGTTCCATTCCCTGGATCCTGGTGAGAAGCAACTCGTCGAGGGGCCAGTCACCTGGATAGTCGCAAAGTCCAAGTACTTCGTTGTGGGCTTGCTTGCTCCGAAAAAGGGTCCTGAGTTCACAGAAGCTACGCTGGTTGGCGGCGCACGCATAACGAAAATTGCAACCCATGCGACCGGCACCGTCGTGATTCCTGTGGTGAACGGTGCGTTCGCATTCGATATGTACGCAGGCCCTCAGGAATGGAAGAAACTGAGCGCGCTAGGGCGAGATTTTGATCAGGTCAATCCGTACGGTTGGGCATTTGTGCGACCGTTGATGCAACCGATTGCGACATCGGTGATCAGGCTTGTGCTGTGGATGCACAGTGCGCTGAATCTGAGCTACGGGCTGGTACTCATTGCGCTAGGGCTCCTTGTTCGCCTGTTGATGTGGCCGCTGTATCAGACATCGATGAAAACGTCGATCAAGATGCAGATTCTCCAGCCCGAGTTGACCGCGGTTCAGGACAAGTACAAGGATGATCCGGAGAAGCAACGAACAGAGATAATGAAGGTGTATCAGAGTCACGGGATGAATCCATTGTCACCGTTGCTCGGCTGCCTTCCGTCGCTGTTGCCGATGCCGATACTGCTCGCGCTGTTCTTCGTATTCAGAAATACGATTGAATTTCGCGGAGTCCCATTCTGGTGGATGAGCGATCTTTCAGTGCGGGATCCGTACTACATATTGCCGATACTGATGGGCGCGTCGATGTACCTCATTTCGTGGATCGGAATGCGCAACACACCGCCGAATCCGCAGGCAAAGATGATGAGTTACATCATGCCGGCGATGTTCACGCTGTTTTTGTACAGGGAAGCAGCCGGACTCAATCTTTACTACGCGACGCAGAACCTGGCGACATTGCCCCAGCAATGGCATCTGTCGCGAACGCGTGGCATGAGCAAGCCAAAGACTGTTGCTGCTACCAAGGACGCGGTAGCCACGCTACCGAAGAAAAAGGGAAAGAGTTAGGGCCTATCTTCCGGTCATTTCCGATGATGGCCGGTGTGTCCGCGCGGTAGTTTAGAAGCATGCGGATCACCTACATCGGTCACGCGACGCTGTTAATCGAGATTGGCGGAAAGAAGATCCTCACCGATCCGAATTTTGATTCATCACTCGGGCTGGTGCTCGCCCGAGTGAGCGCGCCGGGGATCGCGATCGCGGATCTTCCGGAGCTCGATATGATCGTGTTGACGCATGCGCATGCGGACCATCTTTCATTTCGGTCGCTCGCGGAAATCCAGCAGGTCCCACTATTCGCTCCGCCGGCGATTGCGCGATGGATTCGGAGGAAAGGAGTGGCCCGCGCGATCGATTTTGGGCCCGGAGAATCGCTCACGAGTGGCGGCGTTACGATTCATGCCGACGCCGCGGCGCACTCGGGGACGCGATACTTCGTGGACCAGTGGCGACGACAGGCGAATATGTATCTATTCGATACTAATACCGAAAGTATCTTCTTTGCTGGTGATACGGCGCTTAGGGAAGACACGACTAGCATGGTCATGCGGGTTCTGGGAGAACGTCGGCTTGACGTGGCGCTTCTACCGATAGGTTACGCGCCGAGCTGGAAGGTGGGGTTCAGACACGGCCATCTGACCAGTACGGACGCGCTTATGCTGTTTGAAAGGCTCAACGCGAGGTACTTCATCCCGTATCACTGGGGGACATTCAACCATGTCACGGCCTCCGCGCATGACGCGATACGCGAATTGCGAGAGCAGGTGAAGAACCATTTACGAGGCGCGGATGTCCGGATTCTCGATCCGGGGGAGTCTTTCAACGTGGTACCGGTTGCTCAGTGAATACAGTCACTGCCGACGACACAATCGCGGCAATCGCAACCGCTGAGGGGCGCGCGGCTGTCGCCGTAATACGCGTCTCGGGTCCGGCAGCGTTTGCGATAGCGAAACGGCATGCGAGGCAATGGCCTGCCACCGAAAGGCATGCGACACTTTGTACAATTCGCGATCATGCTGGCGACGTGCTGGACGAGGCACTTGTAACGACGTTCGCCGCGCCGGCTTCGTTTACGGGTGAGGACGTTGTCGAGATCGCCACGCACGGTGGTGCAGTGGTCCCGACGCTGGTACTCGCTGCACTCATTTCGTCAGGCGCAAGACTGGCAGAACCGGGCGAGTTTACGCGCCGAGCGGTACTGAACGGGAAATACGATCTGGTACAGGCCGAAGCGATTGGCGACCTCATTGACTCGAGATCTCGCGCAATGCAGCGAGTCGCGATCGCGCAGCTGGATGGCGGATTGTCGCGACGCATCAACGAATTGAGGGAAGAGGTGATAAACCTCGAAGCGTTGATCGCGTATGACATTGATTTCCCCGAGGAGGACGACGGCCCGATTTCGCGCGAGCGAGTGGAAGTCGCAACCAAGAAAGCGGTGCAATCGCTGACGCTACTGCTGGAGACCGCGCCCGCTGGCGAACTTGTACGGGAAGGGGCACTTGTGGTAATTGCGGGCGCGCCAAACGTTGGCAAGTCATCGTTGTTCAACGCGATACTCGGTCGATCACGCGCCATTGTCACAGAACTTCCTGGCACGACTAGAGATGCGATCGAAGCGGTTCTAGAAACTGATTCGTGGCCAATCCGGCTTGTCGATACCGCTGGATTGCGAGAGACGAGCGACGTAGTTGAGAAGATGGGGATAGAAGTCGCGGGTCAGTACCTGGGATCGGCCGACGTGATCCTCGCGTGTAGCGATAGCGTCGAAGGCGTCAGGCTTACGACTGAGATCGTATCAAGAATGAGTAATGCGCCGGTGATCCCGGTTCAAACCAAAGCCGACCTGACGACGGTTCCCCTGGGTATTGACGCGGTAAGTGCGGTAAGTGCGGTAAGTGCGGTTACTGGAAGTGGAATCCGGGAGCTGTTGAATTCCATTGGCGCGGCTATATCGAGTCGGCACGGACAGATCACGCCCGACGCACCGATCCTCTTTCGCGAGCGCCAGCGGTATTGTGTCGAGTTGGCTCGGAACGAACTGATGACTTTTCAGTCCGCATTCGCCGGTGCAGGCTTGCCAATATCCGTGGCGGCGGTGCATCTTCGCAGTGCCGTGGATGCACTTGCGGATGTCACCGGGACTATCGACGTGGAGCATGTGTTGGATCGTCTATTCCGAACTTTCTGCGTTGGCAAGTGACCGGCAATAGCGCGAGCGTCATAACAGAGACGCCGTTCAGCTCCGCGTCGAGCCTGGATATCTCCGTCGAAGTCGAGACTCCGGAGCAGATTGCGCTGGCCTATTCAGTGGCCGGAATTGGATCTCGCGGCGCCGCCGCCGCGATCGATTCGATCATCAGCCTGCTTGCGCTAATCGTGCTGGGGGTTGTCGCCGGGGTTGCGGCGAGCTACTCGGGCATCACACTCGGAAATGTGAGTCCATCCGCGGCATGGGTCATGGCAGCGTATGTGATTGCGCAATTCGTGGTTACGTGGGGTTACTACGTGGTATTCGAGGGAATCTGGGACGGTCAGACTCCCGGCAAACGGTTTATGCATCTGCGTGTTGTGCGTGACGGTGGATTCTCGGTCACATTCGCTGCGTCGGCAGTGCGAAATCTCCTTCGGGTAATTGACGCGCTTGGTGTGTATCTGGTTGGGATTATTGTCGCGATGCTGAACGGATCGCGAAAACGGCTGGGTGACATCGTTGCCGGCACCTTCGTAATCAAAGAGGAGCGGCTGAAGCCGCATTCTGCAGAGCGAGAATCGCATAGATCGCAGAACCCCAGTGTGTTTGCGCAGCTAAGCGATGAAGAATACGCAGTCCTCGACCGGTATATGGAACGACGTACTACCCTGGAACCGGCACGCAGAGACGCGATCGTCGCACAATTCGGAAAAAGGTTTGAGAAATATCTGCCATCAGCGTCGGAGTCCACGTTGCGCGCATCGCTGCTCCGGCTGTACGAATCGGAGCGTGACGCAAGGGCAAGCGGTGTCGCATCACGCAGCGACACCGGTGCGCGTCGAGAGCAGCACGCGATTGTAGCGCTCGGGTTGAAGCGATGGAACGACTTTGCCGCCGCGCTGGACGCGGCCTACGCGACCGGACTGGCGAAGATGAAACCGGAAGACGTATCTGCACTGGTAGCGCGGTACAGAGAGTTGACGACGGATCTTGCGCGTCTGCAGACTGCGAGCCGTGGTCGGGATACCGAGTCACTGTTTTTCGTCAGTAGACTTGTCGCACGCGGACACAACCTGCTGTACCGGCAGCGCGGGAAAACAGCAGTGTTGATAGTTGACTACCTGATGGCTGCGGTACCGCGAGAAGTAAGACGCTCATGGCGACCAATCGCACTGGCCGTCGGTCTGCTGTTCGGGCCGGCGGCGGCGGCGTACATCGTTGTTGTTCGGGAACCCGCGGTAGCAACTCAATTGCTTCCAGACGAGATGATAAGTCGGGCCGCAACAGGCGTCGAACGGGAGAAACGTGGTGAGGGTTACGTCTCGATTCCCGAGGAAATCCGGCCGATTGCTGCAAGCCGCATCATTTCAAACAACGTGACAGTCACGTACCTGACATTCGCCATGGGGCTGACAGCGGGTATCGGCACGGTGCTGCTGCTCATATTCAACGGCGTTGCGATCGGCAGCGGAGTCGGCCTGTTTGCATCGCGTGGTGTAGCGCGGTTGATCCTTGCATTCGTTGCGCCACACGGTGTTCTCGAGCTGAGTGCGATCTGCATAGCTGGCGGTGGGGGGCTTTTGATCGCGAAGGGAATTCTGCTGCCAGGAAAGCAGACACGACGGGACGCCCTTGTGGAGAACGGCAAGCGCGCAATCAACCTCATTGCCGCGTCGTCGTTGTTTCTGCTTGTCGCAGGTACTCTTGAAGGTTTGGTATCGCCAAGAGTGTGGCCGCTGACCTGGAAATTCGCGATCTCAGGGGTGACCGCGATCGTCATGTTCGCGTATTTGTCCCTGGGTCGTCGGCCCCGCGGCTCGGCGCAATAACTGATGCCGATTTTGTGGCGCAACGCCGCCGGTACGCTGAAGCTGATCGCTTTGTCGGCACTCCTCGCGGGTAGTGCGCTGCCAGTTTCGGCGCAGGTGAGCACGAACACGCGTACGGAAGATATTGGGATTAATGCGGCGATTGGCGCCGTGACAGCGACGGTGTGGTCGATAGCCCGTGGCCGCGGCTTCAAGCGCGCCGTGCTGCAGGGGTTGATTGGTGGTGCAACAATTGGCGTTGCGCGACAGGTTGCTGCGAGCCCCTTCTCCGGTTCTGGCTTGGTAGGGCGGGAACTTTCGGCGGTGGGAATATCTGCACTCACGACTGCCGGAAGTGATCATACAACGCTCTCGTTTCCTATCGGACCAGTTGAACTTCAACTGACTGATGGCCGATCATTCGACTGGCGCGTGAACGCTACGTATGCGGTCGCCGCGGTTAGGAATTCCGTGAGTCGGACGACGCACATAGACGCGACACTGTCGCTTTATTCGGGCACGTTTGTATTCCGTGACAACCGCGAAACGCTACACACGTCGAATGGGGAGGCGCGCGGGTCGGAATTCTTTGGCGGGATCAAGATTGCTAAAAGCGCGTTCGCCAATTCGCAGGGAACACCGAATGTGCTTTACCACGAGAATGTGCACGTTCTTCAGGATGATTACCTGGCGTTCGCGATTGCAAATCCCATCGAAAAGTTGATTCTGGATCAAACTTCGATCGGGAGGCGCATAACGCGTCACATTGACGTGGGGCTTTTGTCGCTGGGACTCAACGGACTCGCCAATAGCCTCGTGCCATATGCTTCACGACCGTGGGAGCGAGAGGCATACGCGCTCACGCCACGCCATAACTACTAGCCGGTGCCTAAAGGGCGGAGCGGTCCTTGATCTCCAGGTATCGATTGATAAGTGCAGCGGTCATCGCTGCTGGCGCAGTATCTATCACCGCGACTCCCGTCTGCCGCATGATCTGGATAGCCTCTTCTCTCGCGGTGAGTAATTCTTCGGCGGCAGCGCTCTCATAAGTCTGCTCATCTGTAGCGCCTGGTGACGGGATTGCTGCAGCGACGAGCTGCTCATTGCGGAGAGCCACAACAAGCGGAAGGTGGCGCTCCGAGCTTCGTGCCGATAGCGCGATGACTGCGCGGGATGAGCGAACATCAATAACATCTGTGAACAACACAATGAGAGAGCGACGGCGATTGCGTTCTGTGAGCGTACGAAACGCGGCCGCATAATCCGGCTCCGTCATGCTGGCTGTGACGGATGTAAGCGCGTCACGTATGGCGCCGATCGTCC
Organism: Gemmatimonadaceae bacterium; assembly: GCA_039924325.1. Taxonomy (GTDB): domain Bacteria; phylum Gemmatimonadota; class Gemmatimonadetes; order Gemmatimonadales; family Gemmatimonadaceae; genus Fen-1247. The sequence continues at coordinate 5,658 of JBDTAZ010000038.1, read as the reverse complement.
CAGGTGCGCGAGTCGGTGCAATATAACTGCGGACAGTCGAATCGAATGCTATCAAACCAACCCGATCGCCGGTTGAAAGTGCAATATCCGCGAGCGTCAGAGCAGACGCGAGAGCATATTCGAAACGTGGTCGATCGCCCGCAAGCTGCGTCATCATCCGGCCACAATCCATCGCAATCATGACAGTCTGTCCCTGCTCCACGGTGAATTCACGTGAAATCAGGCGATGTCGGCGGGCCGTTGCCTTCCAATCGATGTGTCTGGGGTCATCGCCGGCAACATAATCGCGGAGATTCGCGAACGACGTTCCACCACCCCGGCGACGAATGACTCGCTGCCCAGCTGTCCGAAGTCGGTGTTGCGCCGCAAGAAGGCGGTAGCGACCAGCGCCAATGATCGACGGGGCGACGGAGATGCTGTCTGTCGGTTTGTAGAGAATCGATCGTTTTGCGAGGCCCCACGGACCCGTTATTGTCAGTGCGACCGGGCCCAACGGAAAACTGCCTCGCACTTTCCCCATGATCGCCGTCACGATGACGAGCGCCGACTGATCTGTGAGCGGCATGACATCCGGGGGCCCTTCGGTTTCCGAGATTGATGCAGGAAGTTGCTGAGTGAGGCTGGCTCGCAGCGCTGCTGGCCAAGTCGAGCGAATCTCGTAGCGCGCTTCTTTTGCGTCTCCAACACCTATGGTGGGTGGAAATATTCGTTGAAGCTCTATGTATGAACTTCCCGGTATTCTGACAGCATCTACCAGGACGGAAAGCGCGGTGAGTGCAACAATCGCTGTTGCGATTACCTGTCCGGCGGTTCCAGAGGACAGTGCCCAGACAGGCGCCACAATTGCGAGCACCAACGCAGTTCGTGGAGTCGGCGAATAGCGCGCGATTCCACGAACTGCACGCCCAATACGATGTAACAACTGCGACGGCGTCACCGATGCGCCGAATGAGAACGCCCATTCCCGCCAGCCATTGCTTTTTACTTGGGCGCGGGAACGCGTGCGAGAACTGCGTTGATCACATCGTCGGTTGACCTTCCCTCGACCTGCAGTTCGGGGGCTAGCAGTACGCGATGTCGCAATACGGGTAGCGAGTGCTGCTTGACATCGTCAGGTGTGGCGAAGTCGCGGCCCGCGACGAGCGCCGCCGCTCTGGATATGCGAAATAATGCGACAGCAGCTCTAGGTGACGCGCCGAGAGTAAGCGACGGATCCTCACGAGTAGCGCGCACGATGTCGGTTATGTATTCGCGGACCTCGGGTGTAACGTTCACGTTTTCAGCAAAAGATCTGAGCTGAAATACCTCCTCTCGCGTCACAACAGGGGTCGGCATGAAAGTCTCTGCGCGTTCAGCATCGAATCCATCGGAGTAATTCGCGAGCATCGCCAGCTCCGCACTCCTTGCTGGATAGTTGACTCGAACGTTCACGAGGAATCGGTCCAACTGTGCTTCCGGAAGTGGATATGTGCCTTCGTATTCGACCGGGTTCTGTGTCGCGAAGACACTGAAAATGTCGCCCAGAGAATGGGTGACTCCATCAACCGTGACCTGTCGCTCCTGCATCGCTTCGAGAAGCGCCGACTGAGTCTTAGCCGGTGCGCGGTTGATTTCGTCTGCCAAAAGAAGATCGGTAAATATCGGGCCGGGTCGAAATTCGAAAGCTCGTGAGGACTCCTGATACACGCTGACGCCGGCAACATCCGACGGCATCAGATCGGGCGTGAACTGGACTCGGCCAAATCGAACATCGAGTGCGGCCGCGAGTACGCGCACCAACAATGTCTTCGCGGTGCCGGGAACACCTTCGAGAAGAACGTGGCCTCGCGCGATGAACGCCGCCAGGATCTGATCAATTACTTCTTCCTGACCCAGTACGCGTGCGCCGACAGTCTCGCGAATGCGTTGAAGTACGGCGGAAGTCTCGGTTAAATCGGTCACTTTTGGATAGCCCTCTCTATGTTCGCGATGGCAGTACCTGTATCGGCGAAACTGCCGGTCGATTCAGGTACGCTGTTTGAAAATGCTGCAAGAACTTCATCCACGTCCCCCTCGACTGTGGGGACACGAGTGCGTATGGTCGACATGTATTCGGAATCTGGCAGCGATCTTGGCAGGCCGAATGGGTGACGTCGCCTAAGGCCGTGTATCAGGCGTCTCGTTCCCAGAGCTTTCGCGTTCACCTGCGAATATGCGTACGCAAGAGCACCAACGTGTTCCAGCGGAGAACGACGGGACACCGGAGGAACCGACACCGGCGCGAGCGGCCGCACTGCAAACGCCAGCAGGAGGATTAGTGCGGCAGCAACCAGTTCGAGAGTCACACGACCGAGTGGAGTCTGGGTGAGACCTCGTTCGATTGCTGCGACCATATCTGCATGTTTGCCGAAGCCATGATGGTACTCATCGAAGACGATTTTTCGGGAGCCAGGTTGCTGCCAAGCCAATGTGTCTGCGAACTGAATAGCTCGTACGATTGCGATTGCCGATCGTGGTTCACGAACAGCCTGATTGATGACAATTTGTGCTGGCGCTACGGCTATTGCGTAGCCGCGTCCAACGCGATGCCCAATGACGAGCGCCGACTGCTGAGCGGAGTCGAGTTGTGCCCGCTTGCTACCCTCGGCGGGTTCGAGCCAGAGAAATGTCTGACTGGATTCTTTTGAGGTAGAAGCTACCGTGATGGATATTGGAAACGCGGCCTGGAAAATAGCTCGCGGATCCTGAACGGTTGGTGGCTTCGGGTTGCCACCCGCGACGTGAGTTCTGCTGAGCGTGAAAAAGCCATCGAGTGGCGTGGTTGTTTCGAACCCGAGTGAATCCGCAAGGGCGTCGCAGTCCATGGTGAAAACCAGGATTGTGCCACGCCGGACGGCGGCCAAAAGATGCGACTGCTCGGTAGCGGTGAGCGGCTGCGCCGGGTTGAAGAGCAAATAAGTCGAGTTGCTATCAGGTTCCGTCGACAGCGGCTTTTCGTTCCGTTCGACGGAAAAGCCGAGACGCTTCAGCACATCGTAGATGGCGCGCGTGCCACCAGCTCCCGTGACGTACGAGCTGTACATCGCACCGGGGTCTGACGACTGCTGCGGTGCGAAAATAACGAACAGCACGAGGAGGACAGCGACGGCCGAGAGAACGCGTATTGGAAGGAGCGAAGCGCTCGCTGGTGTAGTAACCAGTGCCGAATTGCGGTTCGGTGCCTCGCTCACGGAATCGCACGAAAGACATGGTGCTGACTATCGTCGCTGTCTGGTCGCACGCCAAGGAGCGTGGCGGCAAGGTAACTCAGTTTTGAGTAGCGCTCCTGATCACAAACGCCGATTCCGTAAATCACCGTTTCGTAGGATCGAGTGAAGTCGGCGAACCTTGGCAGGTCGATCGCGTCAGGTCTCCGACGCACCTCGCGAAGGTAGTCGCCTGTGGTCTTGGATTCGTGCAGGGTTATCAACCCACGACGAGCAGCTGAACCCAGCAATGCGAGGTAGAGAGCGTGTGCCGCCCCAGTGTAGTCGTTGTCAGATGCGCGTTGCTGTGCTGTGTGCCACCAGTCGGTTCCCCGAACTGAATCGAAGTGTTGCCGGCCGAGTGTAGAAGGCGAATAGCGAACGATGAGACCGTATACGATGCGAACCAGGACGATCAGCAGGAACGCACCGAGGGTGAGCTTGAGAACGAATCCGACTGCGGGGTGACTTGCGGCAAAGCCCAGGAATCGGACTACGGCGCTCCATATCCATTCAGCGATAAGTTGGCCGATGGACACAGTGTTGTGTGCAACGAAGTCGCGGCTACGCAACACGGCGGCAACGGTGTCCGCGATAGCAGAGTTGCTGATCTGGTTCATTAGTATCTATCCGATACTAATTGTCAGTCATGGCATTTCGTGCTGAAGAGGCGGCTCGGCATTGAGGGCCTGGGTCATCAGCTCGATATCGTATCCTTCCTTCCGTATCCGGATGTCGTAATAGAGTAGCGTTGCGACTATTGTGCCGAACGGGGAGATAGCTGCAGCGACCAGGAGTGTGATTACGGCTGTGATCGCAACTGAGTTTGTCAGTGAGGTGATGGTCTTTGTAAGAACGGCGGTGATCACCAGTGTGAAAAGCAGGACTCCGCCGAGAAGACCAAAGATCCGGGCGCCGTTGTCGTTCGAGAGTTGTCGCGAACGAGAAATTGCGTCTCCCACCTTGTTGTCCTCAAATAAAACGGTCATGGGAAGAGCGAAATATCGCTTGAAGACTATGAAGCCCGGGACCAAAAATAGAAGGAGCCCGAACACCAGGAGAACCCACTTGGCGAACATCGCAACGAACAGGCGACCAGGTCGGCGGAACGCAGCTCGGACAGATTTTTCAAGATCCACTGGCATACCGAGGTAGGCCGCGGAGGCGGCGCAGGCCATGGCGCCTTCGGTAAACGGAGTAATGAATGCACCGACGAAGCGAACGAGATACGACGTAACGACGGTGTCGGGCTGCTGGAGCAGTATTGCTGTCAGACTCAAGTACGAAGAGATGGCTACCGGAATCGCCGCGAAGATGTTTATGGCTACAAAGATTGGGAAGTAGCGCCTGTAGATTTCGAAAGCAGCGTCCAGGATTTCGGAGCTGGAGCGCGGGCGAAAATCTGACATCAGCGCAGCCGGTCGGCGCTGAACGTTGGCAGCGAGCGAAGCCGAGCTGCCATGCTTGCGGTTGCGCTAAGCGCTTGCGGCGGCCGACTGACCCGTTGCGACGGCGGCTATCTGGGACGCATCTGCTCGGACGGTCCAGCCGAGTCCGCGGCTGGCCACGGCGGCATCTGTAAGTCTGGCACCAACGAAGTAGCCACTGCGTTCGGGGATAACGCTTCGATCGACGGTTCTTGCGTCGTCGCTCATTCCCCCGGAGAGATAGCGCAGCCGTAGACCAAGTCCCGCCCGGTCGAAATGCTTGGCTACGGTGCGCATGATAAATGATTCGGCTTCACGTACGCGAGCGTATTCTTTGCGGGCGTAGCCGAAGTATTCCCAGGCTGCATGGCCGGGGCTCACGATCCGGCTCGTCTGCACCGCGATGCCCTCGTTGACGATGAGCTCCCGGAGGGATGCTCGGCGTCCGGTCTCCCAATAATCGTAGTTGCCACCTGCTTCGGCGATCAACTCGCGCATCTCGCTTTGGCTGGTGGGAGAGGTGTAGCGGACCGCGTGCGCTATTTCGTGGGCCAGCCAGAGCGGAATCAGCTCTGGTTCGAGGCCGAGAGCACTTGTGTCGGGATTTGTCTGTCCCGTAAAGTGCTCGAGTGCAATGAAGGCCATTCCGCGGCCGCCGACGACAAGCTCTCCGGCGTTCGCCGCGCCGACACCTACCATCAAAACGACGTCAGTGTCGACGTCGGCATCCAGAACCCGGCGGCTTTCGGTCTCGGCCAATCTCGCGAGAGCGACGACATCGATCCGCGCGAGCATGGCGCGCAAGTCGTCGCGGTTGGCGTGGGTGGTCGCGCGAACTACTTCCTGGAAGTGCGGCCCTTCCGGATCGAGGACGTAATTGGTCCAGTACGATTCAAGAATTCGGCGATGCGCTTCGAAGTAGCGCATGTACGCAGCGACGCGATCTGTGCTGTCAATAACGGCGAAAAAATCGGGGAGCAAGTTGATCAGCATCGGCGCCAAGAAAA
>JBDTAZ010000037.1:0-6647 GCA_039924325.1 Gemmatimonadaceae bacterium | reverse complement strand
TTGAGAGAGGCGACTGGAGCCTTCTGAGCGCCAAGCGATAGCGAGCCCAGAGCGATTCCGCAGACCAGCGGGAAGGCGGCGAGACCGCGTCGAGTGTGAAAAGTGCGCATGGGCTTAATGTAGCCCTGGCGACCGCTCACGGGACTGGCGCGCGTCACTACATTTCGCGCATCATGCTCCTTGCACTTTTTGGTGCGTTCCAGATCATCGCTGCTCAGCCCGGTCCGGTTTACAACGGCCGCGTCGGCGAGATCTCTGCACACGCACCACGTATCGATACAACTGTAGTCATCGACGGAAACCTCGACGAGCCCGTATGGCGCCGCGCTGCCGTTCTTACGGGTTTTTCGGAGTACTCTCCGGCCGACAACCGCCCATCTCCAGATTCGACCGCGGTACTGGTCTGGTACTCGTCGGACGCAATCTATTTCGGGATACGCGCTTACGAGCCCCACGGGCCGGTGCGCGCGACGCTCGCTGATCGAGACAACATCAGCTCCGACGACAACACGGAGATTCATCTCGATACCTTCAATGAGCGAAACAAGGCGCTTGTCTTCGCCGTGAATCCACTCGGCATCCAGGCAGACGGTACCAAGAACGAGACTGGCGGCTTCATACCTGGCGCCAATGTCACACCCGGCGGAATCGATCTGAGCGCCGACTTCATCTGGGAATCGAAAGGGCACGTGACTCCCTGGGGGTACGAAGTGGAGATCCGGATTCCGTTCAGTAGTCTGCGCTATCCAACTGCGTCGACTCAGAACTGGGGAATCCAGATTCAGCGCAACGTGCAGCACAGCGGCTACAAGGAAACGTGGACGGCGGCTCGCAGCGGAGCAGCCAGTTTCATAAATCAGGAAGGAATGCTGATTGGCATGCACGGCATGCATCACGGTCAGGTAGTGAGTATCAATCCGGAGCTTACCAACACGGTAGTCGGTAACCCGTGCTGCGATTCCACGCTTACCGGGTGGAAGTACAGTTCCAAGCCGCAACTTGGCGGGAATGTCCGGTGGGCTCTCGGTAGCAACTTCGTACTGAATGGGACGATCAAGCCTGACTTCTCGCAGGTCGAGGCAGACGCAACACAGATTGCTGCGGACCAGCGGTTCGCGCTGTTCTATGCGGAAAAGCGTCCGTTCTTTGTGGAAGGGAGTGATCAGTTCAACGTTCCCAATACGCTTGTCTACACGCGCACAATCGTGCAACCGACAGCGGCGGTAAAACTTACCGGAGTACTTGGTCGAACGAATATCGCAGCGCTATCCGCGCTGGACGCGTCGTCTACCACGGCGGACGGGTCCCACCCGATTGTCGACATACTCCGGCTTAGCAGTGGATTCGGGGCACAGAGTGTCGCCGGATTCCTGTACAGCGACCGCGTCGGCGGCGGCAGAACCAATCGCGTTGTCGATGGCGACATTCACTACGTGTTCGGACGGCTGTACTACGCGCAATTGCAGGGCGCTTTCAGCAACACCAGTCAGAACGGAGTTTCGAGCACGGCGCCGATGTGGGAAGCGGTCCTCGACCGCACTGGCCGCGCGTATGGCTTTCATTACAATGTTCTTGGCGTCAGCCAGAATTTTGCCGCCGACAACGGATTTGTTCAACGCAGCAACATAGTGGAGCCGAGCATGTCAAACAGGTTCACCCTGTATGGTGCACCCGGGGCATTGATAGAGAAACTCACGACCTACGTCACCACTAGCGGCGTCTGGAATTACGATGACTTCTTCGCGCACAAGAGTCTGCTCGAGGACAAGGCGTCGACAAATGCATCGCTCACTTTCCGTGGCGGGTGGTCGTTCGGAATTTCGCCGACACTGGGCAGTTACGCATTCAATCCGTCGTCATACACTGGATACTTTGTATCATCCGCTGGCGGGATTCCAGCGCCGTTCGTGCCGTCGCCTCGCATTACTACTTTCCTTACTGGAGTGTCAGCGTCGACGCCGCGCTTTGCGAAGTACGATGCATCAGTCGGTTTAACGACTGGTAATGACGTGGATTTCGCCGAAACGTCGCGTGTGCGGCGCCTGGACTATAACGCCAGCCTCGATCTCCGCCCGACGCAACAACTCCGTATTGGCGCAACATACGCGAGTAGTGCATTCACACGACGCAGTGACGGCGTTCGGTCAACATTCACACGGATTCCGCGCGTGAAGGCCGAGTACCAGGTGACGCGTTCGATATTTGTTCGAATCGTGGCACAGTACACTGCGACGGATCGATCCACGCTACTCGACCCGCGCACGGGTCTGCCATTGCTCGTCCAGGCCGACACGGCATACGATCCGACGAGTGAGGTCATCGCGAACGGTTTGCGAACGGACTGGCTTTTCTCTTACAGGCCCTCTCCCGGAACTGTGTTCTTCGCGGGTTACGGAAACTCGATGACGGAGCCGGACGCGTTGGCGTTCCGAGGATTGCGACGCATCAACGATGGCTTCTTCGTCAAAGTCAGCTACCTGTTCCGGGCGCTCGGCGGAGGTTGATCCAAGCCCCGGCCCTCAGCAGGGTCCCAGCAGGGTCCCAGCAGGGTCCCAGCAGTGGGTTAAAGACGGCGATCGAGCGCCGTGAACGCGCGGCGGCAGTTTGACGTATTTTCTTTTGGACCCTAGCTCAATCTGGAGTAGTCAGTGTCGAAAGAACGCGATACATCCGATCCCCTGAATTCCGATCTTCCCATTACGGGCGCGGACTCGCCGGAGAGTGCACTCTCACGGCGCGGTTTTTTTGTGCGAGCCACGCAGGTCGGCGCCGCGCTTTCCGTAGCATCCCCTGGCATCGGTCGATTTCTACAGACCGCAGGCGCGCAAGGTTCGCTACCGCACAGTCCCAACGGTCCCAGGGAGCTCGGCGGTTCGAGTGTCGAGAATCCACAGAGCTACGCCGATCTATTTTCCGGACTTCGGTGGCGCATGCTCGGGCCATTCCGCGGCGGGCGGACGGATGCGGTCAGTGGTGTGCCGAGTCGACCGAATGAGTTCTACTTCGGATCGGTGAATGGCGGAGTCTGGAAATCGATCGATGCAGGTCGTGTCTGGTTGCCGGTGTTCGACTCTCAACCGGTCGCATCGATTGGAGCGATTGCCGTCGCGCCTTCGGCGCCCGACGTCGTCTACGTCGGCAGCGGCGAGTGCACACTGCGCGATTCGACTGGATACGGCAACGGCATGTACAAGTCAGTCGATGCCGGCAAGACGTGGACTCATATTGGACTCGACAACACGCAGCACATCGGCAAGATCGCGGTGCATCCGCACAATCCGGACATTGTCTACGTCGCCGCGATCGGCCACTACTACGCGGGAAATCCGGATCGTGGAATCTTCCGATCAAAGGATGGCGGAAAGAGCTGGGAAAAGGTGCTGTACAAGAACGAGGATGTCGGTGCGATCGAAGTGGCCATCGATCCAACGAATCCCGAGGTTGTTTATGCCGGCCTTTGGAATACGCGTCGCCCACCGTGGTTCGTGTACGCACCGAGCAATGGACCGGGTGGCGGCATGTTCAAATCCACGGACGGTGGTAATACGTGGAAGCAAATGACCGCAGGCCTGCCGAACGAAGGAATGGGGAAATCGGGTATTGCCGTGTGCGCGTCCAACCCGCGACGGCTCTACGCCGTGATCGACAACCTGAACCCGGATCCTTCTGCACCGAAACCGACTGGCCCGGTCAGTCCGTTCGCATCGCCATCTGGACTCGGCGGCTTCTTCCGCTCGGACGACGCCGGTGATTCGTGGACGCGTTTGTCGTCCGACCAGGCGTTGTGGGGACGCGGTTGGTACTTCGAACATATCGTCGTCGATCCGAAGGATGCAGACATTGTTTATGTGTCGAACGTGTCCGTATCGCGGTCGATGGACGGTGGAAAGAGCTGGTTGCCGTTGCGTGGATCTCCTGGTGGAGATGACTACCATCAGCCGTGGGTTTCGCCTGACGACACCAATACGATGATCGTGGCGAGCGATCAGGGTACTGTCATTACACGTAACGCGAAGGCAGCGGATCCGCGCGACGTCACGTGGAGTTCCTGGTACAATCAGCCAATCGCACAGATATATCACGTGTCCGTCGACTTCCGGTTCCCATACTGGGCGACCGGTGCACAGCAGGACAGCGGCGCGGTTGGCGTGTGCTCACGCGGCAAGTTCGCGGAGATTTCGAATCGCGACTGGGAAGCCGTGGCTGCTGGTGGCGAGAGCGGATACACAGCGGGCGATGTGCTTCATCCGGGAATCATCTTCGGTGGTACCGGCGAGCGGTTCAACATGGAAGAAAATCGGACGATAGCCGGCACAACCGCTCCGAAAGCACAGGCGGCGGAGCGCAAGGACTGGACGCAGCCGCTGGTATTTTCGCGCGCCGACCCGCGCGCGCTTTATTACGGAAATCAGTACCTCTTCAAGACTACCGACAGCGCAGTAACGTGGACGCAGATCAGTCCCGATCTTACACGGAAGGATCCGGGCGTTCCACGTACACTCGATGCTGCAGCGGCTGCCGACGTTGGCAACGACAAGCGCGGCGTCATCTACACAATCGCACCGTCGCCACTATTGGTGCCGATGCTGTGGATCGGAACGGATGACGGCCTGATTCAGCTCTCAATGAACGATGGCAAGACGTGGGCTGATGTGACTCCGAAGGAGATGACATCGTGGAGCAAGGTCACGATGATGGAAGCATCGCACTTCGATTTCAACACTGCTTACGCAAGCGTCGATCGGCATCAGCTGCAGGACTTGGCTCCGTATATCTATCGCACGCGCGATGCTGGCAAGACGTGGGAGAAGATCACTGTCGGGATGCCGTCGGACGGTTACGTCCACACCATCAAGGAAGATCCAAAGCGGCGCGGACTTCTCTTCGCCGGCACGGAGCGTGGAGTACACATCTCGTTTGATGATGGCGAGCACTGGCAGCCGTTCCAGCTCAATCTGCCGGTCACGTCGATGCGCGATTTCGAGGTGTACGAGAACGATCTAATTCTCGCCACACACGGTCGCGGGTTCTGGGTGATCGACGACATCAGCACGCTGCGTCAGCTCAACGATACGATCACGAATGCAGAAGCGTATCTGTTCAAGCCAGGTGACTCGATCAACATTGTTCAGGACGGCGACAACGGCACTCCATTGCAGAAGGACGAGCCGCAGACACCGAATTCACCGAACGGTCCAGCGATCGACTACTACCTCAAGTCTGCCGCTACAGGGCCGGTGACTATCGATATCATCGACTCCACCGGCGCCGTGCTGCATACGTTCAGCAGCGAACCGCAACGGGCAGCGGCTGCGGGCGGCCGACGCGGCAATGCTGGTGGAATTCCGAACACCACAGCGTTGTGGCGCGAGCCACCGGCACCGTTCGCGACGGAAGCAGGCATGCATCGCGTTTTCTGGGATCCAATAAAGGTGGACGCCGCTGGTGCCGGTGCTGGCGGAGGTTTCCGCAGACGCGGTACACCGGTGTCCGGGAATTTTACGGCGAAACTCACCGTGAATGGCAAGAGCTACACGCAGAACTTCCTTGTCAAGCCGGATCCGCGTAGCCCAGTTGCTCCGACTCAGCCGTACTACGAGGGGTAACAGTTAGAAGCGTCACGAAGTTCGATCGCGATCACATCAACCGGCAACGCCTTCATGAATAAGAATCGCATGGAGGCGTTCACCGATGGTGTGGTCGCGATTCTCATAACGATCATGATCCTGGAGTTGCATCCGCCGGCTGGTTCCGACTGGGCAGCGCTGCAACCGATCATACCATCGGCGATCGCTTACGTTCTGAGCTTTGTGTACCTCGGGATCTATTGGAACAACCATCACCACATGTTGCACGTCACGGATCGTGTCAACGGTGGGATCCTGTGGGCGAATCTGCATCTGCTTTTCTGGCTGTCACTCGTTCCGTTCGCCACCGCGTGGATGGGACGCAATTATCTACAGTCCGTACCGACAGCGTTGTACGGCTGCGTGCTCATCATGTGTGCACTCGCCTATACGATTCTTCAGAATCGTATCATCAAGGAAGAGGGCCCAGAATCGCGGCTTGCGGCTGCAATCGGCGGAGATCGCAAGGGAATCGGATCGCTGGTGATCTACGCGTCTGCAATTCCGCTTGCATTCGTTCGACCCTGGCTTGCTGACATACTCTACGCGACGGTTGCGTTGCTCTGGCTGGTTCCCGATCGCAGAATAGAAACGCGCCAGTCGGATGACTAGCGCGTTTCTATTCTGCGTTTCAATTCGCGGCTACGAGTAACAAACCGCCGGCGCTACTTCCTGCGCTTGCGAGTGACCACTCCGGCAAGACCAAGCAGGCCTGATCCCAACATCACGAGTGTACCTGGTTCCGGTACAGTCGTCGTCGGAGGGCCTACCGGTGGCGTGAACGGCGGGAGAGGTGTTGAATCAACTGGTGGCGTCGTTCCAGGAGGCGTCGTTCCGGGAGGCGTTGTTCCGGGAGGCGTCGTTCCGGGAGGCGTCGTTCCGGGAGGTGTCGTTCCGGGAGGTGTCGTTCCAGGAGGCGTCGTTCCAGGCGGCGTCGTTCCAGGCGGCGTCGTAGCTGGTGGCGTCGTAGCTGGTGGCGTCGTAGCAGGCGGCGTCGTAGCAGGCGGCGTCGTAGCAGGC
>JBDTAZ010000036.1:0-4745 GCA_039924325.1 Gemmatimonadaceae bacterium | reverse complement strand
CAGTGTTTTGAAACAACGCCAATTTGACATTGCTGTAATGAGGCTCAAGCTCTGGAACATCTCCAAGCTGTCGATCGCCGATGTAATGAAAGCCGCAGTCGACGTAGAAATTCACCAACCGTTTATTGGCTGCCCAGGTGTCCATTCTGATGAATTTTCGCCCCAGGCTCGATGCGTATCCGTGCGACCATTCCAGGATGGACGCGGCCAGCTTGTTTCCCTTGCGTGCAGGATTGACGCAAACTCGATGGATATAGATCGCATCGTTCCGCTCTTCCGCGCCCCAGATCAGTTCGTCGGAAAGCGCGACGGAGAAGTAACCTGCAAGAATGTCGTCAGGCATGCAGGCCGAAAAATGAAGACCGGCCTGCATTTCGTCGCGCACTCTTTCTTCCGGAAACGCTGGCCACACCGGCAATTGTCTGGCTCGCTGATACTCGGCGGCTGAATCCCAGAAAGCGCGGAAGTCGGCGATGTCCGATTGCTTGCTACCGTGAATTTCCATCAGGTCGCATGATTGGATACTGTTCGCGCCGCAATTCGCTCTAGCTTGCGGCCTGCAACTGCTTCGCGACGCGCTCCGTCTGCTCCATCACGCGCAACAGGTTGCCTCCCCACAGCTTCGCGATCTGATCTTCCGTATATCCACGACGAACCAGCTCGATCGTGACATTCGGGGCCTCGGCCGCGCAATTGAATCCGTCGATGCCGCCACCACCGTCGAAGTCGGACGAGATGCCGACGTGATCGATGCCGATGAGCTTGACCGCATAATCGATGTGATTCACAAGATCGATCACATTCGCGCGGCGCGCCGGTAAAGGCGCGGGATACGTTACGTCGATCGCGTCGCGCGCCGATTGATAACGCGCCCGCGTTGCTTCGTCCAGTGCGTCGAGCGGGTTCGCACGCGCAGGCCGCGCAACAGGTTGCGGCTCGACTGCCGGATCACCGATGGAGCATGCCGCAGAGCGGACTACTGCACTTCGCGCAGCGCCGGGGCTGCCGGGACCGAAGCTGTTTCCCCGAGTCACCACTGCTACCGGAAGGTTGTACTCTTTAGCGAGCGACTCGAGTGCAGCAGTTCGTTCGTGCGATGTCGCGGGCGTGCAAACCAAATATGACGAGAACGCCACTGTCTGCATTACGCCACCGTTCTTCTTGAGCGCCAGCAACTGTTCATCGTCCATGTCGCGCGACGCGGTCGTGCACAGCGCGCGCACTGCCGAATGCGATGCGATGACCGGCGCCTTGCTGTTCGCCATCACCCACATGTTCGATTCCTTCGACGGATGCGACATGTCCATCATGATGCCCCACTTGTTCGCCTCAGCGACTACCTGCTTGCCGAGCGGACTGACGCCGTGCCACATCCAGACATTGTCCGCTTCGCCGGTGTTTGAATCGGATAGCTGGCTGTGACCATTATGTGCGAGCGATAGATAGCGCGCACCGCGATCGGCGAACTCCTTCACGCGAGTAATATCGGTGCCGATTCCGTAGCCGTTCTCGACACCCATCAATGCGACGAGCTTGCCGCTCTTCACGATGCGACGCACGTCGGCCGAATTCAGCGCAATTTCAATCTGGTCAGGCGCCATCTTCTCCGCGAGCTTGTGCACCGCGTCGAACTTGGCGACGTCTTCCTCGTACGCTTTCTGGTATCCCGCCGGCGTCAGTTCGCCCTGTCCCACGTAGATCGAAAAGAAGATGCCGTTGTAGCCCGCTCTCATCTTGGGCAGATCGACCTGGTTGTCCAGTCCCGTCGCGTAGTTGGGCGGCGAATCACTCATGGAGGACGGGCTGAAGTCCACATGCGTGTCGAGCTTGATCACGCGGCTGTGGATCGCAAGAGCTTTGGCGACGAGTGCGCCATCCTGCGCGTGAGTTGTGGGGGCGGCGGCCATGAAGACGAGTGTGGCGAGTGACAGGCGGAGGCGTGATTGCATGACTGTCTCAGGAATGGGGAACATTTGGGCGCGATCAGGAAGATATAGCACGGCTCCGATGCTGTCGATACAAAATCCGTGTACCGGCGATTCGAGCCGCGAATCTGTTGGGACCTTGACTCCAACCCTCATACGCTCATCTTCTCACTCGCGTCAGCCGCGCTCCCTTTGCACTGGGGTCACGGGCATGGTAACGATCCACGCCAGGCGGATGATCGCCGGCTTCAGTACAATCTGCACTCACGTTAAAACACAGGCCCCGTATGCCCACACGAACCGATACACGTCTAGCGCGACCCGCGAACATGCGTAACGTTCCCACGTCATTCAGCGCTGCGGCAGTCGCTCGTGTTGTAGCCTTGACCGTAGCACTTTTCAATCCGATTCCACTGAGCGGCCAGCAACGAGATCCCATCTCGCGCAGTTCGTTCCACGTCGAGGAAGAAACCATCGCGCAGATCCACGCCGCGATGAGCGATCACTCGCTTACGTGCGTCGGTCTCGTGCAACAATATCTACAGCGAATCGATGCATACGATAAGAAAGGGCCCGCCGTCAACGCGATAGTGCTCGTGAACCCGGACGCACTCGCAACCGCCGCCGACCTGGATCGTCGTTTCGCACGCGACGGAATCACACAGCCGCTGCAGTGCATTCCGGTGATAGTGAAGGACAACTATCAGACTGCGGGGCTTCGCACTACTGCCGGTTCACTTTCACTCAAGGGATTCATTCCGCGCGAGGATGCGTTCGTCGTTCGGAAGTTGCGCGAGGCGGGCGCAATCGTGCTTGCGAAATCCAATATGGCCGAGTTCGCATTCAGTCCTTACGAAACCGTAAGTTCGATCCTGCCAGGTTACACGCGCAACCCTTACGATCTTGCCCGCGTTACTGCGGGATCAAGCGGTGGTACCGCGGCCGCGGTTGCGGCGGACTTCGGAGCCGTGGGACTCGGCACCGATACGGGCAACTCCATCCGTGGTCCGTCGGCATTTCTGAGCCTCGTCGGAATCCGGCCGACCATGGGGCTCACGAGTCGCAGCGGCGTCGTTCCGCTATTCCTTTCGGCGGATGTCACGGGACCGATGGCGCGCACCGTCGCCGATGCAGTAGCAATGCTCCAGGTAATGGCCGGCCCCGATTCCGCCGATACAGTGACAGCGCACAGCGTCGGAAAAATCCCACGCAGCTACGCCGCGTCGCTCGTGCGCGACGGACTCAAGGGCGCGCGCATCGGCGTGCTGCATCAGGCGTATGATCGACCGAGCGCGGATCCGGAAGTGATGACACTATTCAATCGCGCCGTGGAGGATATGCGTGAGCACGGAGCGCAGATCGTCGATCCGGTTGCAGTGGACAGCCTAACAGAGCTGCTCCGCGTCGCCAACTCGCCCTGCAATCCGTTCAAGTACGATCTCAACAAATACCTGAGCGCACTCGGCGATCAGGTGCCAGTCCACAGCCTGGAAGAAATCATCAAATCACGCCAGTTCCATCCTTCCATCGAACTGCGACTGAGAGACGCGCAGGCAGTGGCCGAGCCGCCGGAGCAGTCGGCGGGCTGCCGCGACCAGCGAGAATTCCGCGCTCGATTGCGCCAGGCCGTGCTGCACCTCATGGACAGCAACAAGCTGGACGCGCTGGTATATCCAACGTGGAGCAACGCGCCGCGTCTGATCGGCGACCTCAACACTCCCGCCGGTGACAACAACCAACTGTTCGCACCAAGCACCGGCTTCCCCGCCATCACCGTACCGATGGGGTTCACGCGCAATGGAACCCTGCCAGCAGGTGTGCAGTTCTTCGGCCGAGCGTGGAGTGAGCCTGAGCTGATCAAGCTGGCCTACTCATACGAGCGGGCGACCATGCACAGGCATCCGCCGTCTACTACGCCCGCGCTGAGGTGAGAGGATAACCGAGGGTTTGGGGTCGGCGTGCATTGAATCGTGATTGGGAGTAGTTTGGCGAAGAACCCCCCTCTCTTTCAAGCCATGACGACTCGTCTTGCTGCAGCGCTGCTGCTCATTCCGACCTTCGCGATTGCCCAACCGTCCGCCGTGCCGAGCGGACCGAGCCGGCTCCTCCGCCAGCCGACAATCAGCGCCACCCAGATCGCGTTCGAGTACGGCGCCGATCTGTGGGTCGTGTCACGCGAAGGCGGTGAGGCACGACGCCTGACCAGCACGCCGGCGATCGAGAGCTATCCGCATTTTTCGCCCGATGGCAAGTTCATCGCGTTCACGTCGAATCGCGCCGGGATCAACGCGGTGTACGTCGTGCCTACCGAGGGCGGGGAGCCGCAACGCATTACGTGGAGTCCGGCTGGCGAAATCGCGCGTGGATGGACGCCCGACGGGCGCGACGTTCTCTTCTCGTCGGGCCGCGAATCGGCGCCGACGAGCTACGCGAAGCTCTTCATGATTCCCATGAACGGTGGCGCCGCCACGCTGCTGCCGTCGGCGATGGGACTTCGCGGGAGTTTTTCGCCCAACGGAAAGCAGCTCGCTGTGGACCGCGTGGATCGCTGGGACGTGGAGTACCGGAGCTATCGCGGCGGCCAGAACACGCCCATCACTATCGTCAATTTAGGAGACTCCGCCGAGACGAAACTGCCCAACGAACGCTCGATGGACATCGATCCGATATGGATGGGCGACAAGATCTACTTCCTGTCGGATCGCGACTGGGCAACGAACGTGTGGTCGTACGACACGCGCACGAAAACGCTCGCACAGTTGACGCACTTCGAGGACGCCGACGTCAAGACTCTCGACGGTCACGATGGCACGCTGGTAT
>JBDTAZ010000035.1:0-9207 GCA_039924325.1 Gemmatimonadaceae bacterium | reverse complement strand
GACCAAAGTAGCACGTGTGAGCATATCGAGTGTTAATGTCAGCGGAGACGCCTAACGAGGTTGTAGAAAATGTCGCGTGCGAAACTTGCTGTATATGACGATGCATGGCAATTGGGGACGTGCTCTGATCTTATGGAAGCATCTGGTGTTGCCGCGTGTTTCGCAGTACGCTCTTGGCGTGCGCGGATGCGGGGGCAGCCGTGCTTCGACAGGAGGTCGGACTCATGTACTACGCGGGGATTGATGCTCATCTAAAGTACCTCTCCATTGCAGTCGTGGATCATACTGGGAAAGTCGTCTCGGAGACCCGGGTCTCGACCACGCAGACTGCGGCGCTCATTGCCGCCTTGGAGCCATATCGGCCACTCGAGGCAGTTGTAGAGACATGTCCGTTTTGGCCATGGATCTACGATGTGCTGGTTCCGACGGGGATTGGGTTTCACTTGGCGCACGCCAAGGAGCTCGAGGCAATTGCCCACTCTAACCGCAAGACCGATGAGCGAGACGCACTGTTACTCGCTCGCATGCTGAGTGCCGGACTCATTCCGGAAGTCTATGCGCGAGCTGGTCCACAGCGTGACGTCGTGCGTGTCCTACGCCACCGGCAGCACCTGGTGCGTTGGCGAACGAGTTGCGTGAATCGCATACATGCGCAGCTACACGCCGCGCAGCTCTCCTTACCGAGGGAACAGCTGCTACGGCGTGCGACTCGTGGCTGGCTCGACTTGCACGCATGGCCCAAATGGGCCCCCGAGCAGCAGCGCTGTGTCTCCATGCATCTGCACTTGATCGACACGCTCACGCCGTTGATCCGAACAACAGATCGGCATATCGCTGAGCTTGCTGGGATGAATGCGGCCGCGCGCTGTCTCCAAACGATCCCGGGTATCGGACCGTATCGCGGGCTTCTCCTCGCCACGGAGTTGGGACCTATCGAGCGGTTTCCTTCGGCTCGGCAGGTAGCTGCCTACGCGGGGCTAGCGCCCACGGTGCACAACTCGGGCGGAAAGGTTCGACATGGCGGTATTCCTCGTGGGGCGAATCGTTACGTGCGCTCGGCACTCGTTTCGGCCGTCCCGAGTCATGTGCGTGCAGCACCGGAGAGCGCGCTCAGTGAATATTACCAGCGGCAGAAGGAGCGGCTCGGCTGGCAGGTCGCTCGTGTGGCGACTGCGCGCAAACTCGGGCACATCGTCTTCCGAATGCTGAAGACCGGCGAGGCATGGCGTGCACCGCACACATCAGAATACGCTGCACAAGCTGCTGCATGTATCACGGAGCAAACGCAGGCCGCATGACCTGCACATAACTTGAT
Source organism: Gemmatimonadaceae bacterium (assembly GCA_039924325.1). Taxonomy (GTDB): domain Bacteria; phylum Gemmatimonadota; class Gemmatimonadetes; order Gemmatimonadales; family Gemmatimonadaceae; genus Fen-1247. Next base: position 7,892 of record JBDTAZ010000035.1, on the reverse strand, counting down.
TGGGCAAAAAAGTACCGCACGAATCACCAAATGGACGACAGCCGGGGTGAGCTTCTTGGGGAGCATGTCGCGCAATCGAGACAAGATGCAAAGTCGACGACCTATAGTGCTCTGATTAAGCCACCCCACTCGCATGAGAGATCGTGGAGTACCGATAGCTCGGCACTGGTCCGAGCTCACGCTAACTCCGAATAGGTGCCTGAGTGGTCGTCATTCACTCGCTCACCGATCCACGTGACTGACGTCTCGACGTGTGCAGGACCCTGTGCAGGACCCTGTGCAGGACCCTGTGCAGGACCCAGAGGACCGGGAAGAAGAGAGCTCACACCATACGATGCCCCCGATTCGACGTATGACCAGCGACCACTTCCGCCGCAGCGCGCCGCGCATCGGTGTAGATCGAGATCGTTCGTCAGTCGCCGCTTGACAGCAGATGCTTCATAGGTGCTCCCCAATTCAGCGAGACAGTTTCTTTGCGATAGCTGGCTGAGTGACCTTCCCTCACCGGATGGGTCCAAAGCAAGTAGGCGTCCGGCCGGTTGCCGGCGCGGGGTCACGCGGAATAGATCGCGCGAAAGCACCATATCACCGAGGTTTCCTCACTGTCAGGCCGTATGCATGATGTGCCGGTTGACTGATTCGGTGCCCTGATCGGGAGCCGGAACATGCAGGGGTTATGTACTACCTCTCGAGACCGAGTACATATGCACCACATGACTAATCCATGCTTGATGTGCTTCGGCGGCGCGGACAACATTGATCCAATCGTTTGGAGCGCTAGTGTCGGTGAAGGTTCAGGCCGGACTTGCTCTGTCAAAGCTGCAGAGAACTCCTAATCTTCCGGCCAGAGATCGCGACGAATATTGTCCGGTGCACTGCAGCTCAAACGTCGTAGGTGTGAATGCGCTTAAAGTCCACGGATCGGGAGGAGTAGATGGGAGCTCAAGGCTATTCCTGAAGCATTCAGGCATCCGTTGCTGCAACAGACGCCTATGACAAATTCGCTCGCATCTCAGAGTAGTAGATTAAGCGTTTCGAAGGCAGCGCGCGAAACGTTGGCGACACATTCAAAGTTCGGTTCAGCGACGTTTCGTTCGTCGGCTTCAAGGTCTCCGAAGCAGTTTCCGACAGCAGGCTTGTGCGGGAAGTGGTCAACTGTTTCCTGCCCCAGGTATCAGGAATAGAACGAGTGGAACGGCACCACAGTTGCTTGGGATATGTCGCCAAGCAACGGAACCACGACCGTAACGATGACCCAACATGGGGATAACGTCAGAAATCGAGTGCTACACCATGTGCGAAAAGGGATGGACTGGCCATGTGCAAAACAGCCTGCTCGAGTTCCTAAACGGAGGCCAGGGTAAGCCGAACCGATAGTGCGCCAAGTTCGAGCTTCATCCGCATGTGAAAAATATGACTTATTTCTGCAATGAGAATGAAATATTCGTTTACTGCTCTGTCATTCGGCACAAGCGCACACTGTGTGAGCGATGTTAGGTCACTCCATAGTTTGGGTCAATGCCTCAGAGCAACACAGTCAGCTCTGCCGACGATTGCCGTGGCCGTTAGTTGACCATGTCGGCCGGTTACAAAATGGAGAAAATACATCGGACTATTCAAACGTATTGATCTGAAGATGATTCCCACCTTCAAGCAACTCGCGGCCTTCGTTGTCATAGCTCCGTCTCTACTGGGCGCGACCAGCAGCTCGGCCCAGTCGGTTTCCGCCAGACGTTCAGCTTCCGCCGGCGCCGCAACAGCGCGGAAATTAGAGACCTATATGAGGACCTCGACGAGGCTAGGCCAATTCAGTGGGAGCGTGCTCGTGTCCCGCGACGGCCACGTGCTGTCTAGCCGCGGATATGGGATGGCGGATGCGGAATGGAGTGTGCCCAACACGCCCTCCACCAAATTCCGGATCGGCTCGGTCACCAAGCAGTTCACTGCCATGGCGGTGCTGATGCTCGAGGAGCGCGGCGCAGTCCAGCTCACGGATCCGGTCTGCAAATACGTCGCGGATTGCCCGCTGGCGTGGAAAGCCATTACCGTCCATCACCTGCTCACCCACACCTCCGGGATTCCGGACTTTCTTGGCCTGGCTGACTACGAAACGACCAAGGCACTGCCGACCACGCCGCAGGGTTTGATCGACCGCTTTAAGGGCCTGCCGCTCGACTTCGTCCCTGGCAGCAAGTTCGAGTACAGCAACTCTGGATATGTTCTATTGGGAGCGATCATCGAGAAGGCGTCTGGAAAATCGTACTGTGACTTCCTGGCCGCCAACATCTTTACACCGCTCAAGATGTCGGACACCGGTTGTGACAGCAATGCGGCGGTGGAGCCCCGGCGTGCCTCCGGCTACACCAAGCCGGCTGGAACGCTACTGAATGCCGACCCGATCAACATGACGGTTCCTTACGCGGCCGGAGCGCTCTACTCGACGACCAGAGACCTCCTGCTTTGGGACCACGCGCTCTCCACCGATAGGTTGGTTTCCCGGAAGTCGATGAACGCCATGTTCACACCGTACAAACAAATGGTCGGTTATGGCTGGGCCATCAGCAGCCTCTTCGGGCGCAAGATGGAGCATCACGATGGCGGAATCGACGGCTTCACAAGCAACATCGCGCGCTTCCCGGACGATCAGGTCCTTATCGTCGTACTGAGCAATCTCGAACAGGCTCCGGTGGACGCGATCACCAAAGATCTGGCCGCAATCGTCTTCGGCGAGAAGTACAGTCTGCCCAGCGCGCGGAAGATCGCGAAACTCGATCCCGTGACCCTGGACGCCTACATCGGCAAATACGCAGTCACCGCCGACATCGCCCTGACTGTCTCCCGCCAAGATGACCATCTTTTCGCTAGCCTCTCCGGCGGGGACGAAGAACACTTCGAGATCTTTCCGGAGTCCGAAACCAGATTTTTCAGCACAGATCCGCCGGTCGAGCTTGTCTTTGCCAGGGACGCCGAGGGTCGCATGGCCAGCGTGAAAATCAACGGTGAGTACACCGGAAAGCGTGTTCCCTAGGAGTCTGTCTGGAATAGATTTGATCAACATCGGCACGGAGCTCGAGTGGCTTGCCGCGAGCCAGCTCGCCGCCTCCGCGAAGGCCCGCCCTATCAGTCCACCACTGCGCGAGGTGTTCGGGCAGTCTGATGGCGTCAAGAACGTCGGCTGCGGCAGCGCGAATGCCCACGCGATGGACGACTTCGGTTGTTGCCATTTCGGTCTCCGAGGGTGATGTGATCATTGGTTCTTTCGCAACCAATGACGTGGGCCGGTGTGCCACTCGACATTGTCGAGCGCCGACGCCGACAAACGTCCTGTGAGCGTTCACACTCACAACCACAGGATACCGCCCATGCCCACCAACACCGCCGTCGCTATCATTGGCAATCACGCGAAGTTCACCGCCCGCCCCGCCGACCGGGGTCGCATCCGGGCCTTCTATAAGGACGTGCTCGGCTGTACGATCACACGACGCTCGAACGAGATCGACTATTTCCGGCTCGGCGACGATTTCTTCTTCGCCGCCATCTACGACGCCAAGGTGCTTCCCGCCGAGGAGGCCGTGAAGTCCGTCTGGCTGGAACTGAAGAGCCACGAGCCCGCGACGCTCTCGGAGCGCATTCGCGCGTTCGGCGTGACGGAGCTCGACACGTGGGAGAAGGGCCGCCTCTACTTCCAGGCGCCTGGCGGCCAGGTGTTCCGCGTCGCCGGTACGGACGAAGACCTCTCCCGGTTCGAGTCATGAGCATGACCCCAAACCGCGTTACACCCATCAGCCGCTTTGTCTATGTCACCTACATCGGGAGCACGTCCGAGCAGCTGTGGGCTGCGCTCACGACCCCGGAATTCATGTTCCGGTACTGGCTTGGCTTTCGGACCGAGGCGGAGTGGATGGCCGGCGGCGCGTGGAAGCGCTACTTTCCCGACGGTCGGCTCGCCGACACCGGCGACATCATCGAATTCGAACCGCCGAAACTGCTCAGCTTCCGCTGGCGTCACGAGGGGAGGCCAGAGCTTGCGGTGGAGGGCTGGTCGGTGTGCAGCATGGACCTCGAGCCGACGGGCCACGCCGTGAAGCTCACGCTCAACCACACCATGGATCGCGAGCACTCGAAGCTCATCGAGGCTGTCTCGCTCGGGTGGCCGCAGATCCTCTCCAATCTAAAATCGTTCGTGGAGACAGGTGGGACCGTGCTGTCGCCACGTACCTCGTGACGCCGCAACGTTGCCCTGCTGGCCTGCCGCCGCACCCCCAGAGCCACCCAATGTCGAGTGGCGCCGGGGTCGAACGTCCTCGGTTCGGATCGCACTTCGCGATCATGACGACGTCCAACACTTCCGGAGCCAAACCAATGTCCAAACCGACGATCACCCCAAAAGGGACCCCAGCCATGCAATACTCGCTCATGATCTACCAGACCGACGACCAGTTCGCCGCCCGCACCGATCCCGCGCGCCGTGACGCGAGCAACGCGGCGTTCGGACGCTTCGTGGGCATGCTCCAGGAGGCAGGCGTGCTTATTACCATACTCGGCATCGAGCCACCGGCGATGGCCGCCGCTGTCTACCCCGGCGACGGCGGGGCGCGTGTGCAGAAGGGCCCGTACGCCGACACGAAAGCCCAGCTGGGCGGAGTGTGCGTCATAGAGGCAGCTGACCTAGACGCCGCGCTTGCCTGGGCAGGACGTATGCCGTTCGAGCACTGCGCCCTCGTTGAGGTGCGCCCGACACGCGTCGTGCCGACAGCGTGACTTGAGCGCCGCTTGCGCACCGCGCGACCGAAGAAGTGATCGGACGCGCGGCGCCCGAGTCGTACGACTGGCGCGCCGCAGGCGCGAACCATCACGCCAACATTCTCAAGTAACTTGAGGTTTCCTTGCGCAATCGGGAGGAATGACTATGCAGGACTCACCGGCGGTTACTACCGCGCTGGCCCATATCGAGGCGTGGAGCCGCCAGGACTGGGACACGACGAGGGCGCTGTTAGCGCCTGAGGTACACGCACTCGTGACGACGACGCAGGCGAAGTTCGGGGGTAGTGAGTTTACCGGCGTGGACGAGTACATGGCGCGCAAGATCAAGGCCGCGCGGCTCATCGAACCTGGCAGCGTGCAGGTGATCTCGGCACTTGGCGATGACTCCAGCTCGCTTGTCACGCTTACGATGCGGATCGGCTTGGGTCCCGATGGGTCGATGGTGCCGATGGCGAGGGCCTGTGTGTATATGTTGGATGAGAACGGGAAGATCGCACAGGAGCGCGATGTCTTCGTCGTGTTGTCGTCTTGAGCCGGCGTCGGCCGCGCGCGCCGATGCAATCCTTTCACCTTGGTGCTCACAGTGCCTAAATTTCTCTTGATCGTGGGCGGCGCCGACCTCGATAAACGGAGCGGCAACCCAGCTTTCCACCCCGAAATGCTCGCGCGCTATACCGCGTGGATTCGCGGGCTGAACGAGCGCGGGCAACTCGTCGACAGCCACAAGTTGTATGACCAGACGGGTCGCCGGTTGACGGTGCGCGGGGGCGAGGTGATCGACGGCCCGTTCATCGAAGCCAAGGACGCCGTCGGCGGCATCTTCGTCGTCACAGCGGCATCGCTCGACGACGCGGCCGAGATCGCTCGCGCGTGTCCAGGGCTTGAGTTGCAGCACGGATACGTCGAACTGCGAGCAATCGAAGTGTCCCGCGGCGACCTCCCCATGTGATCGAAACAGCGAGGCCGGGCCTGAGCGACGACAACCGAGACGGCGACGGGGTTCACGCTGCGCTCGAGCGGCAGTTCCGGGAGAACCATTCGCGCGTTGTCGCTGCGCTCACCCGCCGCTTCGGCGTGCGCCAGTTCGCGCTCGTCGAACAGGGCGTTCAGGACGCATACACGCGCGCGCTGGCCCGCTGGACCACGTCCGGGCTGCCGGACGACCCCGAGGCGTGGCTCGTGAGCGTCGCGCACAACGCCGTGGTCGATGCGCTTCGGCGGCAGCGAGCCAATCTGACGCTGGCACACGCCAACGACGTGGCCGACGCCGAGCCGCCTTCGTTTGATACGGAGGACGAGATCCGGCTGATGTTCCTGTGCTCTGACCCCGTGCTCACACGGGCTGCGCAGATTGCCCTCGTCCTCAACGTCGCGTTCGGTCTCACCGCTCGGCAGATCGCGACCGCATTCGTGAGCGACGAGCGCACCGTCGCGCAACGAATCGTCCGCGCGAAGCAGCGGCTCCGGGACGCAGGCATCCGCTTCGACGTCCCGACGGCGGGTGCGCTGCCCGAGCGACTGGCGGCGATCCTCGACGTTCTGTATCTGGTGTTCTCCGAGGGCTACAGCCCCAGCGTGGGAGAGGAGGCATTCGACTCGGGATTGTGTCGTGAGTCGCTCCGGTTTGTGCGCCTCTTGACTGAGCGACCGGACACGGCCCTTTCGGATGCGTTTGCCCTGCGCGCACTCCTGTCATTTCACGCCGCGCGCGCTCCGTCGCGCGTGGCCGATGACGGCAGCCTCCTGTTGCTGGCGGAACAGGATCGCTCCGTGTGGGACCATACCCTGGTCGCGGAAGGGTTCTCGTGTCTCGAGCGCGCCGGCGTCGGGACCAACGTAACCCGTTACCACATCGAAGCTGCCATCGCGGCGTGTCACGTGGTCGCCCCCACTTACGCCGGCACAGACTGGGGTCGCCTCGTGGATCTGTACGACTTGCTTCGGCAGCAGGCGCCTTCGCTTGTGATCGACGTGAATCGCGCCGTCGCTATCGGGATGTACGCCGGAGCCCGCGCAGGACTTGAGGAACTCGATACGATCCCGGAGCGCGACGTGCTCGCGCGCTACCCGTACGCCCTCGCGTCGTATGCCGAGTTACACACCTCGTTGGGGAACCTCGACGAAGCACGGTCCTACCTTGATCGCGCGTTGGCACACCAGTCTTCCACGGCGCAAGCAGCACTCCTGCGACGGAAACGCGCGGCACTTGATCGGTAGAGTCGCGTGGTGGAATGCCGGTCGTGGGGCTGGCTCCGGCCGTTGACTCTGCCATTCGAGGTGCCGTTGGTGGGCTGCGTCCCTGCGAATTGGTCCAGCGGAATCTCAACACAGGCTTGTCGGCACATCTGCCAGGAAGTGGGTCCGCAGAACCGCTTGGTCTCGCACAGAGTGTGGGCTGACCGATCACGACCTTTGTTACCGTATTGCAGTTGTCGACCCCGCAGTTTGCGAAGACGATGCGTCCGTTGGCGTCGCCACCGGCAACGACGTCGACTTTCTCGAAACTTCGCGCATTCGGCGGCTCGATTACAATGCGAGTCTCGATCTACGACCTACCCAGCAGCTACGCATCGGCGCGACGTACGGAAGCAGCGCCATTACTCGTCGCAGCGACAGAGTGCGCTCAGCATCGACGCGCATTCCACGGGTCAAAGCCGAATACCAAGTAACGCGCTCAGTGTTCGTCCGAGTAGTCGCGCAGTACACAGCGACGACTCGGTCGGCGCTCCTGGATCCGCGAAATGGAGACGTGTTATTCGTCAATAGTGACACCACATACGCGCCTTCCGTCGGAAGCATCGCCAACGGCCTCCGAACGGACTGGATGTTCTCTTACCGTCCGTCGCCGGGCACGGTGTTCTTTGCGGGCTACGGAAATTCGATGATGGAACCCGACGCGCTAGCCTTTAGGCGCCTGCGCCGCATCAATGACGGCTTCTTCGTGAAGCTCAGCTATCTCTTCCAGGCACTCGGCGGACGCCGATCTCCGCTGCGCTCGAATGGCTCTCCGGCATTGCCGACAAATAGGGTTTTGTAACGCTTGAAGCACGTTTCGGGGCCCGGGTTGTCGTAGACACCGCCATGCGCTAGGCTCGGAGATGTCGTACGACAAAGAATGGCCGCGTTGC
>JBDTAZ010000034.1:0-4312 GCA_039924325.1 Gemmatimonadaceae bacterium | reverse complement strand
AGTATGTGCCAGCTTCCGATGCGCGCACTGCGAGATTTCGCGTGAACACAACTGGCGTTCCGACGGCGTTGGCGAGGTGCCGTGGCCCCGAATCCATGCAGAAATGGACGCTGCAGCGGCGGAGCAGCGCAGCGAAGCCGAGGAGCGAGAGGCCACCTGCGGAGACGGTGACACCGGGTCCGAGCGTCGCTGCCATGGCATCGAGGATCGGCGCATCGTCGCGGGATCCGGCGAGAAGAATGCGGACATTTGGGGCGCGCTTCTGTACGACTGCCAGTACTGCCTCGAAGAATTCCCGCGGGACGTTGCCGATACTCTGGCGCGTTGTGGCGGAACAACCGATGACCAGCTCGTTGCCGCTGAAACCCAATCGAGCCCATTCCGCGGCGCCTTCAGCTTCGTCGTCCCGTGAAAGGAACACTTTCGGTCGCAACTCCGAGTAGTCCGTTATCCCGGTGACCGCCGAAGCCATTGCACGCGACTGCGCGGCGGGCGTAGCTGGACCGGCCAGCGACACCGGCAGAGTAACGAGTCCCGAGAGTCCGCGATGCACGAATGCGACCCGATTCGGTATGTGCAGTTTGAGTGCGAGTCGTAGGCCTTCCTGGTGGCGAACGACGTTGGTGCAAAGTATGGCGTCGTATCCGAAGGATCGCAGCTTCGCGATATTTTCGGCCGAAATCGCACCTACACGCGAGTCGTTATTCCACGGCAGTATATGCGCAATCGCCGTGTTTCCAACAAGCACCTGCGCCGCGAGCGGGGTCGTGAGATAATCGAACTCACAGTCTGGCAATCCACGAGCGAGAGAGTCGAGCGATACTGTCTGACATAATACATCGCCGATGTGGCCGTGACCGACAATCAGAGCGCGCCGCCACGTGCGAGACGGCGTCGCGGAGCCGCTGCTACTGATACGCGCGTACATCCGCAGCGCCGGTGCCAACAATTCGCTGCCGACTGCAACAACGTAGTGTATGCTGTCCCTGAAGTGGTCGCGGGAAGGGAGTGGGCTCACTGCTTCAGGTCAGGTCGTTGCGCAGGCCATGAACCAGTCCGCGCAGAATCGCGGCTGCCATTGCCCCGCGTCCCTGGACGGCCAGAAGCGTGGCTCTTGCAGGCTTCGCGACACAGAGATAACTGATCGCTATCACACGCTCAGCTGGCGAATAGTTGCGCCGGATGCTGAAGACCCGATGCCTGGTTTGCCAGTACGCGACGCGCGGAACTACCTCGCCGGTTCCGACAGTCGCTCCCACCTTATGGTACACGTGGGCGCGCGGCGCAATCACGACGCCGAAGCCGGCAGTCCGTGCCTGGAGCGAATAGTCCGAATCTTCGCAATAGATTGGATAGTAGCACTCTGCCAGGCCGCCGATTGCCTCGTACAGCGTACGAGAAATGAGCATAGCGCATCCCGTAACCCACTCTGTCGCGAAGGGCTCGGGTCGCTCCGGAACTTCGTAGCGATGCAACGCCACTCCGCGGAGCCTATCCTCATACCCGCCCGCGAACCAGACGCGATTCGTCTCGGGATAATGAAAGATCGTGCACCCCATTATTCCGGCGTCGGGTTCGGCGGTCAGTGCCTCGAGGAGTCTCGCGAAATAATCCGGCGCGACGAGCGCGTCGTTATTGAGCAACAGGAAATGCGTAGTGTTCGTGTCGTGTGCGAGGTGCGCAAGGCCGATATTGTTGCCACCTGCGAAACCGCGATTGTCACTCGACAGAATGATGCGGAGCCACGTTTCCGGCGAGAACGTATACGGTAGACTGGCGTCGCATGTCTCGCTGCTCACGTTGTTCGTCGCACCCCAAGCTGATAATTGGGATACCGAGTGGTCGTGCGAACCGTTGTCTACGACGACGACGTATGCAGGGCGCGGCGTGGCACGCAACAGCGACGCCAGCGTTTCGGCGGTGTCGTCGTAGCCATTCCAGTTCAGCAGGATCACGCCGACCACCGGCTCACGCATGACTTACGAGCGAGCGTATGGGTACGGTCACGAACTGCGGGGATGCACGCTGCGCCAGAGTAACGCAACTGCCAGCGAACCAGAAGAACAGATACGCGACTATGGGATTATTGAATACGACCGCCGTCATTCCGTCCAGCGCTATACCGACGGTCGCGAGGGCCACGGTAACTCCGAGCGCGCGCTGCGCTGTCGTCGTCCCGCGTTGAATCAGTCTGACGCTTGAAACGGTGAACGCAGCCAGAGTTCCGACGATCGCCAGCAGTCCCAGGACTCCCATTTCGACAGCGTATTTCAGGTACATGTTGTCAGCGGTAATGGGGGACAGACCGACCCGTTGCGCCGTCTGATCGGTCGTCCCCAATCCGTATCCCCAGGGCTGTTCGAAGAACGCGGTGATCCCGTTGGTCCAGTCCTTGAGGTGCGAGGTGCTGCTCCCTGATTGCCACGTAATCGTTTCAAATACGAAGTTGGCAATCCCCGGGGACACAGCCATTACGCCGACTAGCGCCGTCAGAATTATGGCTGCAATCAGGGCCGCGCCGGTTGGCCGTTTCAAATAAATCAGGGCCAGCAGGAGCTGGAGAGCGCAGATGAGGATTACGGCACGCGTAAACGATGCCAGCAACCCCGCCCAGATTACGCAGTACCAAGCACGTTGCCAGAAGGTCGGGCTCTTCGCTCTACCCCAAAGCCACATTGTGGCGGCGGGGAGCAATACGAGAAACGGAGTTGCAAAGCCCTGACTCGACAGGAACACGGATCCGGAGCGACGAACCAGATGTCCGCCCATCAGGCTCCAGTAGTTGTCCGGCAGGCCGAATGAATTCCCCGACGTTGAAAGCGGAGTGCCGAGGAACGTGTTCACGTAAGAGGCGACGCCCATTGCTACGAGCATTCGTGGAGTAACGAATATCTGCTCCAGCACAGCGACCGCTGATACAACAGCCAGCACGATGAATGCGCGCTTGAGCATGCGGTCGTCCTCGCCAATCTCCGGCGTCCCGCGGCCAACAAAGTAGAAAAGAACGAAGAATGCGGCGTCTCTAAGCCCCAGGAACGCGCCTACAGTCGATATGTTATTGCGCCACAGGATATTCTCGGTCAGAACGAAGACGACCGCGAGTCCTATCCAACCGGCGGCCAGAAGATCGGTTGCTACGACGGCGGTGCGGGTACCGGTACCTCGCAACATTCGTACTATTGTCGCAAGCAGCACCAGGGCAGCGAACGTCTCCTTCCACGCCGCAATCGCGCGCACGGTATTCTCGGACATTCGGAAGTATCCGAACAACAGCGCGATTGCGAGAATGTGAAAGGTCAGCCCCCACGTGAGAGCGGGGAGCGCGCGCGCAACGATTGATTCGCGCTCAGGCACGGCGTGCGACCGTCGGCGCCTTTGGGGGCGCCTTCCGTCGCAGGATCGCAGCGCGCAGTTGCTGCGCAGCGGCCGGATCGCGCCGGCTCCAGTCCGCGTACACGGTCGATACGCCGGCGACCATCACGCCGACAAAGAAACCGAACAGCAGTGCACCCGGAAGCAGCAGCGAGTACCGCGGCCAGTATGGCTTGACCGGTGCCACTGCGGAATCCACGACAGTGATAAGAGCCGCGTCGTTGAACTCGTCCATCTTCGCGTCTTCAAACTGCTTTTCAACCGAGAGATAAAGATCGGCCGCAACGTCTTCGTTGCGCCGAAGCGTTTCTTCATCGGACGACAACGTCGGCGACGTTTGCCACTGGCGATTGCGCGTAAGGAAATCGCGATGGCGCGCTTGAGCAGACGCAAGATCATTCTTGGCATCGGCCATGCGACTCTGCATGTAGACACGTTTTGCGCGTGCCCGGGACGTGCGCTGTTCGAGGTTGAACTGATTTACCAGCGCGAGTGCAGTATTGGCCTCGCTTGCAACTATCGCCGGATATTGATCGCTGACGGTAACCTTGACGATGTTGGTCCGTGGATCAGATGTGGTCAACACGGATTTGGAAAGCGCCTTGAGGCCCAACTCCACACGTCGCTTTGGATCATCGGATCGCAGCTTCATGATGTCAACAAGCCTTGCACTGTCCTTCGGGCTGCTCGTCCGCGGATCGGGAAAGCGGGTCAGAAGCAATCTCGTTAGCAATTCGCGGCTGTCCATCAATTCACCGTAGAACGCCGGCGACTCCGTTGGCTCGCCACCGACTGAACCCAGTCCCATTCCACTGGCGATTCCGGACAACGCACCCGACGAACTCAGACTGCTCAGCGCGCCGCCAATCTTCGATGAACTCGAGGGATTCGGAGCGAACGACACCGTAACTCGATATGTCGGCGGTAGCACCAAAGCTGC
>JBDTAZ010000033.1:0-48679 GCA_039924325.1 Gemmatimonadaceae bacterium | reverse complement strand
TGGGTAAGGTCTTGTTCAGATCGTTCCGCGTCAGTTCCCACGCGCTTTCCACCGCATTTTCCTGATGCTGCAAAGCGTCCGCAGAATCAAAATCATCCGGAAGCGCGGAGAGGTATTCGGAGAGCGTCGTCCAGACGCTGTCTATTCGTTGGCGATACGCAGTGTCCGCCTTGGTAAGCGCGTCTGCCTGATCTCGAGTCAGCAGCAACGAATCCGATTGCTCGAGTATGTCGGTGTATGGGTTGGGGACGTTGCGGGCGTAGCGCCGAGTGAGTTCCTTGACAGACAATTTTGGTCCCTTGCGTCCGCCGCGGCCCGGCTTGATCCACTGATTGAGCTGTTGCTGCGGCAGAGTGCGGCCGACCGTCAAAGAGACGTCGAGGGTGACGCGGAACGGTGAGCGTAGTAGCGTGTTCGACGGCTGCGTATTTCCGAAGCGCGGATTGATCACGTATTTGAAGCGCTCGGCCGCAGGATCAAATCCGCGTGGTGTGTAGAGCACCGGATCCGGGTATGCAGCGGTCCCCCATCCTCGCAGATGATTTGCGCCGTGGAGCAACTGATCCAGTCCGCCAAGGGGGTTGGAAAACGCGAGAGAAATTGTACCGTATTGTTGTGTGAATGGCATCTCGCGGCTGTAGCTGAGCTGCGCATTGAGCGCAGTTGTCCACGGCCCTTCACAACTGTTGCGAGCAGCAGCATGACCGGTCTGCTGCGTGAGACAATCGCGCACGTTTTGCGACGAAGAGGCGAGCAGCGCTCGCGTTGCCGACGCGAGAGACGCATCCCCCATCGTGGCCGGATTGAAGATAAACGCGCGGTCATTGGCCAAGCCATCCCCATTAACGTCGCCACCGACCATCGGCGTGAACGGAAGTCCGGACTGCAACCGGCCGAACAACGTGAGCGAAAAATTCTTGAACCCATAGCCGCCCCGCAGTAGCACCTGGTGGCGAATGTCGAGGTCGCCGCGTCCCCAATCGCGTGCGAGCGGGCTGCCGAATGTCGAACCGTCGAACCCGCTTTCTTTTGCACGGCTCTGGGCCAACGTGTAGTTGAGCGAGACATACCAGTTGCGGACGCCCTGCAGAAGCGGGGAAATCCCGAGCGTCAGCTGCTTGCTGCGCGACGTGAGCGTTGACACGTTGTCGATCACCTGTCCAAAGAGTGGCGACACCCTTGCATCGACCGTGGACACCACGCCGCTCGTGCTCACGATACTTCCCGGGTCGACGAAGACCGGTCTCCCTTCATCCGACAGCGTAAACCTCTCGACGTCCGCAAAATTCACGTCACGCCGGCCCGCCTGGTTGATGTTCAGCGAATACAAGCCTTCGAGTGAATAGGTGAAATAGTTCTTGTACGTTGAGGAATACGCGAGGTTGGCCCGCCAGGTCCGCGGCGCGGTATACGCGGGATCGAATAACTGAACCGAAGGTGCGCCGTCGCTGAACGCTGGAGCACTACCGCCGACGCATTGCGTCGGAATGAGCCCGGAGTCACTCGTGTACTGGCTCCAGTCCGGAACAGGAGTCGCCGATCCGACGCATGTTATCGATTCATGTCCGTCGGGAAGCCCCGTAGCTGACGACGCACCGGTGAGCAAATCGGCCGGAAGTATGCTGCGGAATTCGCCAATTCCGCCTCGGACGTAGCTGACAGGACCAAAATGAAACTGGCCAAAGCGATTGAACTCTGTGCCGGTGCCGCTATTGTTGGGACTGTGGCGAACCCACGTGAAACCGATTCGCGGGCTCAGGTGAGCGGTATTTGGCGTCTGATCCGTGCGGAGTCCGAATGTCGACTCAACCGCCGGATTGGAGGCGGGTGATGATGTATATCTATTGCCTTCGAGTCGCGCGCCGTAAAGCAATTGAAAACTCGATGATATCCGCCACATGTCACTCGCCGCGAGAAATCCATTCCACACCGAACCAGTTAGCCCTGGATTGTTCAACGAGCGTGTGAAGCTTGCAGCCTGGTTTGCTGACAGATCGGCGAGCGAGTTGAACGCGAAGGTGCCGAGCGAGTTGACTGGCGTCTCCTCACTGATACCGTCGAGGCGCGAATCAGCATTTAGCTTTACGCGGTGCGCCTGTCTCCCGTGCGCGTAGAACTGCGTCTCGCTCGTCGTCTCCCATGTCCATCGCCGGGTGTCGGAAAGGAGGCCGCCGTTGCCGCCGAAATCAAGCGAAGTCAGGCCGCCGGTTCCGTCAGGAAACGACGACGCAACCAATACTCTGCCGCCCGGTAGGGAGAGGAAGGGCTCGGAGTGGTCTCGCGAATAGCTGAATGCGCTACGCTCCTCATTCAGATAATCGCCGTGGATGTATGTCGAATAGAGCGCCTGGAGCATGCCGATCGCGCTGGAGCTCGAGCCACCATACGCGGCGGTTGCGGTCGGTGTTATGCCTGTGGCATTGTCGTGCGCAAGCTTTCCGTACGCAAGCAGGCCCCAGGTAGTTTTGGACGGCTCGAACGTTGTCCAATTGTACGGTGCATGGTCGATCCGCGCGATGAACGTCGCGTCCGGCGACTCGAGCGATGACGGAGATTTCTGTGTTGTTCGCGGAACTCCCGCGGCCGACAGTATATCGAACAGCCGTGCCGCCGAGTCTGCAGATACGCCTGCGCGCTGTAGCAAGTCCGGCGCCGCTCCGCCCAGCGAGACTACGTCAGACTTCCGGAGCCCGGCGTGAAGGCCGTAACTGTAAATGTACTTGTCCTGATCGATCGACCCATCGCCGCCGAAATCTGCATTGATGTTCGTGAACCGGTGTCCCATGCGCGCCGAAATCGGATCCGTGTACTGTAAAAGCGGCGTGTCGATCGTGAGATCCACTTTGCGACTCGAGAATATGTTTCCTTCGCTCAGGTAAACGGCTTGGTTCAGTCCACCAAACCAGCCAAGTGCCGGATCGTAAGTGGAGCGCGACACCCGGATATCGGTTTGTGCCGCACGCGGTATATCCGCGCCGCTGAACGCCATCCCATTCAGCGTGGTGGAGTTCTGACCGCGCAGTCCGCCAACCGAGAGGCCGCCAGGCGTCATTGCGATTCCAGCAATGGTTGCGCCGATAGCCGCGAGATTGCCAGCCTGGTCCGGGTTTACTGCTCCGAGAAGGCCGTCCGCGATGTCCTCGGCGGCGCCGACTCCAGTTCCATACACTCCGTTCATCCGTTGAGGCATCGGCTTTTCTGCAGTGACTTGAACAGTGGCTAGTTTCTGTACTCCGGCCTTCGCCAATTTCGCGTTAACCGTGAATACCGAATCCGTCCCGCTTCGAGTCACGCGCTTTCTGAGCGTGCCATAGCCAACAGCGGAGATGTGAACCAGGTAGTCGCCCGTTCCCAGTTCGAATTCCAGCGAATAGTGTCCGCTGGCGTCGGCCTTCGTGGCGCGAGACTCACGAGCCGGAGCCATGGTGATAATGACATCGGCTCCGGAAATCACAGCGCCGCTATCAGTCGTAACCGCGCCGCGGATGGTGTCATGATGAGTTTGCGCGGCAAGTGCACTCGCCATCGCAACGCTTCCGAAAAGCGCGACCGCAATCGTGAACCACCGCAGCCGCGAGTTCGAACCGATTCCTCTCAGAGTCGGTGCTGCAGCTATCTCCTGAGCGGAGTTAAGCATTGCGATGGATCACGTTTCATGCGCACCGAGTCGAATATGAACTTACCCGTCCGTGTAAGCGCGAGTTACAGCGATAACATGTCCCCGCTTCGGCGTGGCCGCCAGTACCAGCGGCCACGTCCTACATGCGCAAATGTTGCAGGCTCAGTCAACACCCGCGCATGTTTTGATAGGTCGTCATTGGTGCGAAATTGTGAACGTGAACGGTTCCTGCGCGAGTTGTCTTACCTTTTTCCCCCCGATCTCTGCCGGGATGAACAGCATGTTCGGCAGCGCCGTCAACACGGCTTCAGCAAACTGCCGGTTGGTTGACATTGTCAATCTGATTGATCCTCGTTCTACTCGCCCAAGAGTATCCACCACAAACTGCGCGTGCACTTCGCCTCCCGCTCCTTGCGCCCTCAAACTAGGCGGGTATTGGGGCATCGGCGACCCCCGGCGGAAGGCGACCGGCTTTTCTACCTGCTTCGCGGAATATGGAGCGTGCGGATTGCTTGGCTCCGTGGAGTTGCTGATTGCGAATGTGAACGGTTCTTGCACAAGCTGCTTGACCTTCCTGCCGCCAACTTCCGCCGGTGAAAACCGCATGATCGGAAGCGCGCTGAGCACTGCGGCCTCGAAGAGATCATTGGTCGACTTGGTAACCTTGATTGCTGTATTTGGATCTACTCGGCCAGATGTATCCACGGTAAACTCGACGTCTACTTCTCCTTCTATGCCGGCACTGCGAAGCTTCGCTGGATACTCTGGCGAACCCGAGCGCATATATGCGGGCTTCTCCACCTGGTACGCGAAATACGTTTGATTCGGGTTGGCTTGACCGCGCTCAACGGTGCGTGCTATCGAGTCGTTGGTCAGGCTATCCCTCAGGCGCTGCCTCGCTCTATCCGGCACGGTGTCGCTCGCGCGATCAGTCGCCGCGTAGTTCGCGCTTACACCGGAGACTGCGTCAGCTGGTGCCGGCCATGGCGCTGGAGCGGTAAACGCAGCCGACACCGCAACCAGCGCGACCACAGCGCCCATAACTGCGCTTCTGTACCCGGACTTTCTCGTCCGGCTCATTGCCCGAAGCCGAAGTTCCAACTCGGATGGCATTCGCAGCAACGACACCATCGGTATCGCGAGCCGACTTGAGTTCCGGCCACGCGACGCGACGTGGAGCAGGACGTAGCCGTACTCCTTGGCATCTGGAAATCTCCGAAGCACACGGTCGTCACAATCCAGTTCGATGGCTCGACGGAGCCGCGCCGCACACCACCACAACGCGATGTTCCACGGCATAACCATCAGCGTCACGAGCGCCATCGCAAGCCGCTGCGGGTCGCGCGCTTTGATGTGTTCGCTCTCGTGCGCAATAATCAGTTGGCGCCGCTCAAGCTCGAGCCTGGTTGCCCACTCGGGAAGCACTATTCGATGCGACGTAAAGCCGAACACCGCCGGGCCGGCGGACGGGGAAACGTCCACGTCGACGCCGTCTATTGTCATTCGCTTCCACTCTCGCTGCGAACGGCGCAACGAATACACGCTCGCCAGCAGCCAGATGGAAAGCGCGAGCGACAGGAGCAGCCATGCCGCAAGCGCCAATTTGGCTGCTTGCGGACTCCACTGAGGCATCGACTCGGCAAACCGTCCAACTCCAGACCGAAGGCTCGTGACTGCCTGTGTGATATCGGTCCATACGGATGGATGCGCAGGACCCATCTGCACAGGCGCTAGTTCCGTTACGCCGCTAGTCAGCGCGCCGAGCGAAACCACGTCGGCCGTGCCTTCGCGCTGGGACAATACCTGCCACGTAATAGCAGTAGCCGGTCCCAGAATCGATAGCGCAATCGCGGCGGTCCATATGTGTCTCGTCGCACCGCGCCTAGGCGCTCCCCACTCGGCCGCAGCCGCTGCTCCCGCGAGAAGCGTTGTGACAATCAGCAGATAGACGAAGAATGTAAATGTCATTTCGAGTTCTCCTCGAGGCGTTCGTCCAAGAGCTTCCGCAGGCGACGCAACGTCGCGTCGTCCAGATCGTGATCCGATACCATCTGCGTCAACAGCTCCTCCGGGGAACCACTGAAGAACTGCCCGAGCACGCGGTCAATCGCGCTGGAACTCGCTCGATCGCGATCGACGAGGGCGCCATATCGATGCGCTCGCCCCTCCGCCTCGCGTGCGACGTGCCCCTTTTCCTCGAGGAGTCGCAACAACGTCAGGATGGTTGTGTACGCCGATCCATCGTCCAGCGCATCCCTTACCTCGGCGACGGTACTAGGACCCCGCTCCCACAGCACGTTCATTAGCTCGATTTCGCGCGGTGTCAGACGCTGCACGGTCTCGCTCCTACTAAGGGTGTAGTACTAACTCGATAGTAATTGCGCCTGCCGGTGCTGTCAAGAGAGCTTTTAGGGGCATTCGACACTTGCCGACCGGACCGTTTTCATTATGAAGGTACAGGGCGCGGGCTATGCCCCGATGCCAGCAAGGCCGCGAGGCCCGCGTTTGGGCAACGCCCGACTGGCCGCCGTATGTTTCGCCGCTATGAGACCAAACATGAAACCCTACCTGATGCTCCTGTGCATCGCGAGTCTCGCTGTGATGCCGTTGCGCGCGTCGGCCCAATCGGCCCACCGTACCAGAAACGTGGTTCTCATCGTGTCCGATGGACTGCGATGGCAGGAAGTGTTCAACGGTGCCGACGAATCGCTGATGAACCGCAAGTTCGGTCATGTTCAGGACACGGCAGGACTAGGGCGTGCGTTTTCGCGCGAGACACAGTCCGCTTCTCGTGACGCGCTATTTCCGTTCATCTGGAATGTGGTTGCGAAGCGGGGCGAGATATTTGGCAACCGCGCACTCCACAGCTACGCGGATGTTACGAACGGATTCAAGTTCTCGTATCCGGGCTACAATGAAATGATTACCGGGCACCCGGATCCGCGCATCAACAGCAATAGCGCGGGGCCGAATCCGAATGTCAGCGTTTTCGAATGGCTCAACACGCGTCCCGCGTTCGCCGGCCACGTCGCGGTGTTTGGGACATGGGACGAGTTCGCCGATATCTTCAATCGGAAACGCAGTCAGCTCCCGATCTGGGCCGCGTTCGACGCTCCGCCCACGACGAATCCGCCGACTGCTCGCGATTCGTTGCTGACACATCTATACGCAACGACAACACGCATGTGGGATGATCTGGCGTACGATTCCTTCATGCAGGGCGAGGTGACCGACTACGTTGCACGCGAGCAACCACGCGTGATGTTCGTTGGCTACGGTGAGACCGATGAATGGGCGCACGCGGGCCGGTACGACATGGTTCTCCGTTCCGCACACCAGTTCGACCAGTTTGTGTCGGAATTGTGGAATCAGATGCAGCAAATGCCGCAGTACCGTGATTCCACGACGTTCATCATCACAGCGGATCACGGTCGCGGCAGTGGGCTCGAAGCATGGACGGATCACGGTGCGGACGTCGCGGGCGCCGAGTCGATCTGGATCGCCGTAATCGGCCCCGACACGCATTCACTCGGCGAACTGAAAGGATCCGCGCAAGTGACGCAGTCGCAGATTGCCGCGACGATCGCGGAGCTGTTGGGCGAGAACTACAGGGCGGGGTCTCCCGCCGCTGCGGCGCCACTCCCGATGCGCAGAAATTAGAAACGCTTCACTCGGCGTGCATAATTATGCACGCCGAGTGAAGCGTTGTTTCAATTGTGCAACACTTAAACTAAGATTAAGCATCGTGCGAGATTTCTAGATACAGTGCCACCTCAGCCGCAATTCCGTATGACAGCCGTCGCCAGCAGATCCGAATCCGCCCCCAAGACCTCCGCCGAATTCATCGCGATCGAAGACGAGTGGGGCGCGCACAATTATCATCCGCTCGACATCGTTGTCGAACATGCCGCCGGTTCGTGGGTGTATGATGTCGATGGCAAGCGCTACCTGGATTGCCTGAGCGCGTACTCCGCACTGAATCAGGGACACTGCCATCCGCGTATCATGGCGACGATGGCCGAGCAGATGCACCGCGTTACACTTACATCGCGCGCGTTCCGCAACGAGCAGCTTCCGCTGTTCTGCGAGGAAGTCGCCACCCTTTGCGGAATGGAATCGGTGCTCCCGATGAACACCGGCGCAGAGGCCGTTGAAACCGCCATCAAGGCCGCCAGACGTTGGGGTTACGAAAAGAAGGGAATTCCTGACGGTCTCGCCGAAATTGTTGTGTTCGACAACAACTTCCACGGTCGCACGACTACAATAGTTGGATTCTCGTCGGAGCCGTCGTACCGCGCTGGCTTCGGCCCGTTCACTCCTGGCTTCAGGCTGATTCCGTTCGGCGACATCGATGCGTTGCGCGGCGCGATCACGCCGAATACGTGCGCAGTCTTGATGGAGCCGATTCAGTGCGAAGCAGGAATACTGATTCCGCCGGATGGCTATCTCCGCGCCGCTTCGGAACTCTGCAGCAGTAACAACGTCCTGTTCATGGCCGACGAAATTCAGACCGGGCTTGGACGCACGGGTCGCATGTTCGCCTGCGATCATGAGAACGTGAAGCCGGACGTCTACATACTCGGCAAGGCACTCGCCGGCGGCTTCTACCCGGTATCCGCGGTTGTGTCGAGCCACGAAGTACTCGGCGTATTCCGCCCAGGTACCCACGGCAGCACCTTCGGTGGAAATCCGCTCGGATGCGCGGTTGCTCGTACCGCCATTCATGTACTCACCGACGAGAAGCTTGTCGAGCGCTCGGCGGACCTTGGCGCGTGGTTCCAGTCACAGGTCGCAGCGATTCGCCATCCGGACATCAAGTCCGTACGCGGTCGCGGCCTCATGGTCGGTATCGAACTGCACATCCCAGCGCGTACCTACTGCGAAGCGCTCATGGAGCTCGGAATGCTGTGCAAGGAAACCCACGATCACGTTATCCGTCTTTCGCCCCCGCTCGTTACGTCGCGGGAAGACCTCGAGTGGGCGCTGGTGCAGCTTCGGGCGGTATTCGCCTCGAAGTAGGTCGAGTTCGGCATTGCGAGAAAGCAGAACAGCCTGGACCCCGGTCCTGGCTGTTCTGCTTTTTTGCTACGAGTAGGCTGGTTGCTCCAAAGTCGCTGAAGCGCGTTTGGAGGGGGAAAAGGCGTTCGAACGATCGTTCTGCATCGTATCCTGGTCATACTGGGACATGGCGATGACCGAAATTCGAGCGTTACCAAATGATCGGTCATCCTGTCCTATGATTGATCCGCGCCCAAGACGTCAGCCATGGAAGTGACCTTGTCATGAAAGCACGCCCAAACTCAAGCACAGCAACTCTGTCAGACGACACCGATTCAGCCACGCTGATTGCCGCGCTTGCGGACATCGCGGTTAGCCTCACGGATGCCAGGCCTACGGAGCTGGTCGCGCAGGACGTCCTGGAACGCGCTCACGTGACTGTCGGTGCAACTGAGCTAGCCGTCTGGCTCGATGTGGCCGGTGTGCTCACGCGAACCTGGGGCGCCGGGTCGGACGAGGCTTCGCTCGAGGAAGTCGGCGCAGCGCTCGCGGGTGCGACACACGACGCCGTCGCACGTGAGATGTCTTTCGGCCCTCGACGGGTTGGAGTTCTCATCGCGCGCTTTCAGGCCGATGTTGGGGAGCCTGTTGAGCGATTCCTCGAGGCATTGGCGGCATTGATTGCTGCTTTTGTCGCCAATTCAGAACGGAGTCGCCGGCTCGAGAGCGACCTCCAGGTTCGTATGCGCGAAGTGCAGGAGCAGAAACGGTTCACCGAGACCGTGCTGGATCTGCTGCCGCTGGGCCTCTATGTAATAGATCGCGATTACCGGATCACTGTATGGAATCGCAAGCGCGAGACCGGGATGCAGGGCGTGTCCCGTGAAGAGGCGATCGGAAAGACGATCTTCGAGATCCTTCATCGCCAGCCGGGAGAGGTCGTCCGGCGAGAGTTCGATGAAGTATTTGCCACCGGCAAGACGCAGCAGTTTCAGACTGAATCAAGCGCGAGCGGTTCGCTTCGCACTTACAGGTTGTCCAAGATCCCTATTCGCGATGCGCGCGGGGAAGTGACGCACATCATTACTATAGGTGAGGACATCACCGATTGGGTCGAAGCGCGCGAGCTGGTTGCGCAGAGCGAGAAGCTTGCTGCCATTGGCCGGCTTGCGGCGGGAATCATGCACGAGATAAACAATCCGCTCGCAACCATCGCGGCGTGTGCAGAGTCGATGGCGATGGATACCAAGACCGCTGAAGGCGAGCCCGAGTACCTCAAGATTATCGAGAGCGAGGTTCAGCGCTGCAAGCGCATCATCGACGGACTGCTCGACTTCAGTCGGCCGCGCGCGCAGGAACGCGTTTCGCTTCAGGTGAATACGGTCGTCGAGCGGGCGTTGTTCCTGCTCAAGCATCACGCTCGGTTCAAGCAACTCACCGTGCAAGCCGAGCTGGGAACGGAGCTCAAGAGCGTTCACGCCAGTTCGGAGCAATTGATTCAGGTGATGATTGCGCTTCTAATGAATGCCGCCGACGCAATGCCGCAGTATGGACGTGTGCTTGTCAGGACGCGTCCGGCTCCACGCGGCGCGAAGCACGTCGTGATCGAGGTTCAGGACGAGGGAAGTGGCATGTCGCGGGGCGAGATGGCGAGGATATTCGAACCGTTCTACACGACCAAGGAACCGGGCCGCGGCACTGGACTCGGACTGGCCATCTGTCATGGAATCGTTGCGGACCATGGCGGGCGCATCGAAGTCTCAAGCGAGCCGGGCAAGGGAACTCGCTTTACAATCCTGCTCCCCGTGGAGGAAGCATGAGTTCCGAACATGGAGCTCCGATTCGCGTTCTTATCGCTGAAGACGAAGAGCATCTTGGCGCGATTCTCGAGCACTTTTTACGCGGCCGAGGATACACGGTAACGATGTGCCGTGACGGACGCGCCGCCCTGACCGAGCTGCATGCTGTTCCGTACGACGTTGCGTTGATCGACATCGTGATGCCGCAAATGGACGGACTTGAAGTCCTGCGTCATCTGCAGAACGAGCCAGCTCCTCCCGAGGTGATCATCATCACGGGTAATGGCACGATCGATACCGCGATCACCGCCATCAAGCTTGGGGCGTACGATTACATCTCGAAGCCGTATCGCATGGCCGAGATTGACGTAATGGTCCGCCGCGCCTGGGAGAAACGGGAGTTGGGGAAGGCGAACGTGATGTTGCGCTCGCGCTCGCACCCCCTGCCATCTGTGATGAGCAGCAGGAACACAATGATGGCGAACGTGCTGGATACAGTTGCGGAGATCGCGCGGACGGACGTTCCTGTGATTATTCAGGGCGAGCGCGGGAGCGGCAAGAGCCATCTCGCGCGCTACATCCATGCGCTGTCTGGAAGAGTGCGCGATTCGCTCATAGAAATACGGCGTACCGCCGGCGAGTTGACGGATGCCGCAGCGCTTGTCGGACGTCAGGGGGCGCCGTCTGGTGGCCCGACGCCGGCCGGAGCGTTCCTTGCGGCCGATCGCGGTACAACAGTGATAGACGTCGATTCGCTGAGTGCTGACGGTGCGAGCGCGCTGGAGTCCGTCCTTGTGGAGAAGTCGTTCATTCGCGCTGGTGGGAGCGAACGAGTTCCGTTGACTTCGCGACTGATCCTCTGCATGGATGAGAACGCTCGCGATGCGTTCGCGAAAGTTGAGGGCGCGGTCCGGCTCAGTGTTCCGCCGCTGAGGCTTCGACACGAGGATCTCTCGTCCCTCGCGGAAGAATTGCTTGGGAGCCAGGTCGGGCCGGTACACACGATCGCGCCTGAGGCGATCGACGTGCTTTCATCGTACAGCTGGCCGGGCAACGTCCGCGAGCTGAGCGTGGTTCTCGCCCGCTGCGCGCTGCTGGCCACACGGGAAAACATATCGGCGGGCGACCTCAGACTGCTGCTGGCGACTGGCGCGGTCGGCGTCGAAGGGAGGGGAGCGCCCCTTTCCGACCTGGAAAAGCTGCATATTGAAGCCATGCTAGTACGATTTCATTGGCACCAGGGACGAGCCGCGGAGGCGCTGGGCATCTCGACCAAGACTCTGTATCGAAAGATGCGCGAGTTCGGTTTTCATCGGCCACGGAAGCGCAAACTTGCGCGGGTGCGTCCGGAGGGATGAAGATCCTCGTAATCGAAGACGATCCGACCGTTGGTCAGTTCGTCAAGCGAGGACTTGAGGAGCAGCGCTGGACAGTGGATCTAGTGGAAAATGGAAATGAGGGAGAGTCGCTCGCGCTGACGGGCGACTACGATCTCATAGTCCTCGACATGCGGCTTCCCGGTAAATCGGGGATGGAAGTTCTGCATGATCTCCGCGCGAGACACTTTCAGCGGCCGGTGCTGGTTCTAACCGCCCAGGACGCAGTGGACGCAAAGGTGCAGACGCTGCGTGCCGGCGCGGACGACTACGTCACCAAGCCATTTGCGTTCGAGGAGTTGCTCGCGCGCGTGGAGGCGCTTGCACGTCGTCCCGCTGCGATGGCGGCTCCGCTCATTCAGGTGGCGGATCTCACACTCGATGTTGATACTCGCGAGGTGCACCGAGGCAAGACGCTGATCGAGCTGACGCCCAAGGAATACACGGTACTCGAGTATCTCATGCGACACCACGGTCGCGTCATGAGTCGTACCCTGATCACCGAGTACGCGTGGGGTTACCATTTCGATCCCGGCACCAACATCGTGGATGTCGTGATCAACCACCTGCGCAAGAAGATTGACGCCGACCACGAGAAGAAGCTGATCTCGACCGTGCGCGGTGTTGGTTACGTTGTGCGCGGATGATTCGAGCCCGGCTCAAGCTGACGCTGGTTTTCACGGCCGCAATGATCGTGACGGGCGCCGCGCTTGCAGTCGCTGTGTCTGCATCTCGAACGGCGGGGGCGTATAGCGCTATCGGACGTGAGGCCCTCGCCGACGCGGATCTCGCGATGCGCATCATTGCGCAGTCTTCGCGGAGCCGTGAACCAATCGTCATCCGGGATTCGTCCAATCTCGAGACGATTTCGCGGAACGCCGCCGAGCGGCTCGATATCGTTCCCGGATTCCTTGTATTAGTCAGCCGCAGGGCGAACGCGGTCTACACTTCTGCGGATGCGGCCGATCTCCCTGATACTGACTGGGCGACCTTGCAGCGTGGAATCGCGGATCTGCCAAACGACGGACCGGCCGGTGTCATCACGATTGGCAATGAGCGGGTCCTGTTCGTTGCGCATGCAATCGCCGACACCACGACTGGTATCTCCAGAGTAGTAGCGGGAGTGCGAGTGCGCGGGGCACAGAATCTCCCGGCGGAACTGGCAACGACGATTTTTGCCGTGATGCCGGTTGTCATCGCGCTTGCGTCGTGGGGGATGTGGCTCGTCCTTGGTGGCACGTTTCGACGCATCGAACAGGTGCGTCGCGGCGTCGCTGACATCACCGACGGTCGAAGCCTGCACCGACGATTATCCGATGACGAAGCCAGTCCGGAGGTTGCGGCCCTCATACTGACGCTAAACTCCATGATCGCGCGGCTCGAGACTTCGTTCGCCGCACTGCGCAGATTCACCGCCGACGCGAGCCATGAGTTGAAGACGCCGCTCGCCGTTCTGCGCGCGGATGTCGAACGCGCTATGAGCTCCAACACGCGCAAGGACGATCGACTCGTCGCGCTCGAGGAGGCGCTGCACGAAACCACGCGCATGGCCGATTTGGTCGAGAGCCTGCTAACGCTCGCTCGCGCCGACGAAGGCAGGTTCGATCTCTATCGCGAACGTGTCGACCTCGCCGCTCTCGCGCTCGAAGTATACGAGACGGCATTGATACTCGGCGAAGCCGCAGGTGTCGCCGTGAACATGCCGTTCTCTGCCGAAGTATCCATTGCCGGAGATCGTACACGACTCAGGCAGTTGCTACTGAATCTTGTAACGAATGCGATCAAGTACACGCCCGCAGGTGGCCGAGTGGACCTTGGACTCGGTCGCCATCCTGACAACGTTACGTTCGCTGTGCGCGACACCGGAGTAGGTATTGCCGCGGCCGACCTGCCGCAGATTTTTGAACGGTTCTGGCGCGCAGATCGAGTGCGATCGCGCACAGCTGAACGGGGTGGATTCGGACTCGGGCTCGCAATCAGTCAGTGGATCGCGCAGGCACACGGGGGTTCGCTCACTGTACAATCGCGGCTTGGAAAAGGATCGTTGTTCACACTGACGCTTCCGCTGGATGTGGCGGATCGCGTGACCGTCGATGAGCTGGAAATACCGCCTGAGTGAATCGGGCTCGGGGTGAATTAACCGAAGCTTAATCTTCTGGCCATTCCTGCTTAATACTCCGGCTGTATTCTTCCTCCTGGTCATTCTGAGGAGCTTGCTGCCGCAATGTTCAACCAGCTAATCGAATCGAAACGCAAGACGAAGCGCAGCGCGGGTACCACTGCGTTCAGCATCGGTCTTCACGCGGGCTTGATAGGTCTCGCCGTGTGGGCGACGGCTAACGCCGCCATCAAGAACGAGAAGACCAAGGCTGAGAAGATCGAGTTCGTCCAGGTGAAGAAGGACGAGCCGCCTCCGCCCAAAAAGGAGCCACCCCCGCCTCCCAAGGACGTGACGGTTGCACCGCCACCGCCAAAGGGATTCCAGACACTGCAACCGCCCCCGATAGTCCCGGTGAAGATTCCGGACATCGACCTTTCCAAGAAAGTCACGAACGCTGCTGACTTCAGTGGAAAGGGTGTTGCGGGTGGCGTCGCCAACGGCGTCGTGGGGGGAACGGGCCCGGTTTCGGACAACCAGACGTACTTCTCCTATCAGGTGGAGAAGCCGGCGGCTACTCGTCCGGGCTCGCCATCGCCAGCTTATCCGGAGACGTTGCGCAGTGCCGGCATCGAGGGGGAAGTGGATGCCGAGTTCACGGTGGATACGACGGGCCGTGTAGATCAGGCCGCGCCCATCAAGATTACCAAGGCCACCAATGATCTCTTCAAGGCCGCTGTTCTTAGCGCACTACCAAAGATGCGCTTCTATCCAGCGGAAGTAGGTGGCAGGAAGGTCAAGCAGCTAGTGCAACTGCCGTTAACGTTCTCGATCGCTCATTAACCGTCCCACCATTCCACGGAGTAACGAACAATGCATCTCTCGCTAATTGACCTTTGGGGCCAGATGGCTGGCTTCGCTCGCGGCATCGTGTACGTGCTCGCGATCATGTCGGTCTGGACTCTGTCAATCTCGATCAAGAAATGGTGGGACCTCCGCGCCGCTCAGAAAGAGACGCGCAAGTTCGCGCCAGAGTTCTCACAGTTCCTCGAAGAAGACAATCTCATTGAGGCCGCGAACCTCTCCGAGCGTTATAAGAAGTCCCACGTTGCTCGCGTTCTCGCCGGTGCACTTTCCGAGACCCGCGCACTCGTTCAGGATGGTTCCGTAACCATCGCCGACATCAACTCAGCAGAGCGCGCAATCGAGCGCGAAATGCTGATGACGATCACCGACCTCAAGCGCGGCCTCGGTGTTCTCGCAACGTCTGGTGCAACTGCGCCGTTCGTCGGACTTCTCGGAACGACGATGGGTATCATCAACGCCTTCACAGGCATGGCCGTTTCTGGTTCCGGCGGTCTTTCGGCAATCTCCGGCGGTATTTCCGAGGCACTTATCACGACCGCTCTCGGACTGCTCGTCGCAATCCCGGCAGTGTGGCTGTTCAACTACTTCCAGACCAAGGTCGACAATCTCACGGCTGAGATGACCTACACGTCCAAGGAAATGATCGACTATCTCATCAAGAACGTCTCGGGCGAATTCGGCCGTAGCCGCTTCACTCGCGAGTTCAATACCACGGCGACCGCGGGCAACTCCCCGATCTCCAAGTAACGAAGTAACGACGAATCGCAGGGCGCGGACTCGTCCGCGCCCTGAGTTCTGAAAATCAGGCAGGGAAGGAAACCCGCCTCCGTGAATGTTCAAGGAATGTTGAACGGCGGGGTTCCACACTTTTCGAGGATTCGCATCTATGTCAATGTCAACGTCGGGTGGGAGCGCAGTACGCGCGGAGCCAAACGTGACTCCGATGATCGACGTCATGCTCGTACTGCTGATCATTTTCATGGTCATCATTCCGTCGCTTGTGTCGGGCGTCAACGCGCAGCCACCACAAGGCCAGAACCTGAAGCCGCACCCACAGCAGGACCAGGATCAGATCCTTGGTATCGACAACCAGGGTCAGTACTTCCTGAATCGTCAGGCAATACCGAACGCGTCGCTCGGCGATGCGCTCAAAAACATCTACAGCAAGCGCACGGAAGACAAGATTCTCTACGTCAAGGCGGACAGGAATCTTGACTACGGCAAGATCACTGATGCGCTTGATGTAGCCGCACACAGCGGTGTCGCGCTGTCGGCGCTCGTCACGGATCAGCAGTCTGGTACCAAGTCGGTGATCGCGACCGACAATATCGAAGCGACATCGGCCGGAGGAGGCAAGTAATGTCAATGTCCACAGGTGGTGGAACCGGAGGCTTCACTTCGGAGCCAAACCTTACACCGATGATCGACGTGCTCCTCGTACTCCTGATCATCTTCATGGTGATCGTGCCGACGGCGCGCAAGGCGCTTGACGTGAATCTGCCGGATCCGACACCAACTCCAACTGCGTCGCCAAGCTCGGATCAGATCGTGCTGGAAGTGCAGAAGGATGGCACGTATCTGATCAATAAGCAGCCAGTTCCACCCGGCCCGGCCGGTCTGGCGGCTATGCTGCATAAGACGTTCGACACGCGGCCCGACAAGATCATATTCGTCAAGGGTGATCCAGCGGCCAAGTACCAGGAGGTCATTCAGGCGATAGACATCGCGCGGGGTTCCATCGCCGGCGTGGTCATCGGCGTAACGCCCAAGGTTACGCAGTAAGCGTCACCTTGTATCGTCCGCCGGTTGGTATTCCGCGGCGGGAGCAAAAGCGCTGGCAAGGGTGGATAATATCCCTGCTGGCGCATTTGCTTTTGTTGCTTTTCATCTTTCTTCCAGCCATGGACTCGGGGATCGATTACGGCCATCATGACGGGGCGGGCGGTCCCGGGCCGGTCGGTGGGGGCGGCGGTGGCGTCGGTTTTGGAGACAACGGCGCTCCTCGTGTGCACTTCGTTCAGATAACCCCGCGACCAACCGCAGCCCCCGTCCAACCGGCGCCAGTTGTCCCCCCGGTGGTTCCGGTACCGCCTGTGGCACCGCCGATTGTGGCACCCAAGTCAGAGGTCCCTCGGGCCACTCCAGTTGCCACTGCGACTCAGCCGGTGACGGCGTCAAGTGCCGGAACCGGGACGGGTGCGGCCGGCGCTGGAACCACGGGTGCAGCGGGAGCGGGCACCGGTACAGGCGGCGGGGTTGGGTCCGGCGAGGGCCAGGGAAAGGGAAGCGGCGTAGGACCCGGCACCGGCGGTGGCGCCGCAAAGAACTTCCCGCCGAGTCTCAAGCAGTTCGTGCTCCCTCCGCTACCGACGCCAGCGAGTGTCAAGGGATTCACGCTGACCGCCTGGTTCGACGTTGATTCGACGGGGAAGGCGACGCTGCTCCGCTTCACCCCCACGCCCGACAGGGGCTATAACAACCGTATTCGCGAGACGCTGCTCGCCGCTCGCTTCCGCCCAGCGGTTCGCCCAGACGGCGTCGCGATCCGGGATACGATCGACATCCAGATGTCCTTCTGATCCGTTCGGTCGTGAGCCGGAACGGAGCGTCGACTTTGCGATGTGGACTACTCTGCAACGCAAAGTGGTAGGTTCGCCTGCTACTCTGCGACTCGGTGCGCGCGTCTAGCCTACACCCTTGCTGCACGCTACATTCACGCAAAATTTCCGTGCTGCAGCGGGCTACACTAAGCGTGCAAATGAATAACCTTCCCGCTCCAGTCCTCCTCACCGACCGTTCATGACTGTTTCGCAATCATCGCTCCTGTGGATCGTCCTTGGCTGCAGCGCTTTTGCTCTGCTATTCGCGATCTGGCTTTCACGATGGGTTCTCTCGCGTAGTCGAGGGAACGCCGATATGCAGAAAATCTCGGATGCGATTCAGCAAGGTGCTGAAGCGTATCTCGCACGACAGTACAAGACTATCGCAGCGCTTGCACTCGTCGTGGCAATCCTGCTGGCTGTCGGATACGGCGTGCTTCGCACGAGCATTCCAACCGATCCGGTAAGCAGTTCCACGCTGCTGGCGCTTTACATCACTCTCTCGTTTCTGCTCGGTGCACTCAGTTCTGGCATCGCTGGCTATATGGGAATGTGGATTTCGATACGCGCGAATATCCGCGTTGCGGCGGCAGCTACTACGTCGCTCAACGGGGCGCTGCAGACGGCGTTGCGATCCGGCGCCGTATCTGGTCTCTTCACCGTTGCCATGAGCCTCGCTGGGGTCGGCGGGCTGTTCGCGGTCATCAACAACTTTGTACCCCCGGGTCTTGCTCCAGAGATCTGGGCGCAACGGATTCCATACCTCATCGTCGGTTATGGTTTCGGCGCTTCGTTCGTCGCCCTCTTCGCGCAGCTCGGCGGTGGTATCTACACCAAGGCCGCTGACGTGGGCGCTGACCTCGTCGGCAAGGTAGAAGCTGGAATCCCAGAGGACGATCCACGCAATCCGGCCGTAATCGCGGATCTCGTCGGTGACAACGTCGGCGATTGCGCTGGTCGCGGTGCCGACCTTTTCGAGAGCATCGCCGCCGAGAATATCGGTGCGATGATCCTCGGTGTGATTCTGTTCGGGCAGTTCGGAATCGCCGGTATCCTGTTCCCCCTTGTTATCGGCGGACTCGGACTGCTTTGCTCGATCGTCGGCGTCATGTCGGTTCGCACTCGAGA
This sequence comes from Gemmatimonadaceae bacterium, assembly GCA_039924325.1. GTDB lineage: Bacteria > Gemmatimonadota > Gemmatimonadetes > Gemmatimonadales > Gemmatimonadaceae > Fen-1247. The sequence goes on along the minus strand of JBDTAZ010000033.1, from coordinate 30,194 downwards.
GGATGCGGATCCGATGCAGGCGCTCAATCGTGGCTATTACATAACCGCCGCACTTGTCACGATCATCTTCTTCTTCGCGACACGCTGGCTGCTCAATCCCGCGTCGGCGCCCGATGCATGGTGGCATTTCTTTCTCTGCGGCCTGATCGGAATAGCGACGTCAATCGCTTTCGTATTCATCACGCAGTACTACACTGAGTATCGCTACCGCCCCGTGCTGGGAATTGCGGAAGCAAGCCAGACGGGACCCGCGACGAACATCATCGCCGGTCTCGCGGTCGGAATGGAATCGACCGTGCTTCCTGTATTCACGATTGCCATCGCTATCATTGCCAGTTATCACCTTGGCAAGGCAAGCGGCGTTGCGGACGCAGGTCTGTTCGGAACTGCAGTCGCGACGATGGGCATGCTCGGTACAGCCGGTTACATACTCGCGATGGACGTGTTCGGACCGATCACGGACAACGCCGGCGGTATTGTCGAGATGTCCAAACAGCCAGAAGAGATTCGCAACATTACGGATCGCCTTGATTCGGTTGGCAATACAACCAAGGCTCTCACCAAGGGATACGCGATCGGTTCAGCCGCCCTCGCCGCGTTCCTGTTGTTCTCGGCTTACCTCGATGAAGTTCGCAATTATCGCGGTGTGCCCATCCAGGTAAATCTCGCGCAGCCTGAAATATTTGTCGCGGGACTGCTTGGCGCGATGCTCGTGTTCTGGTTCTCGTCGCTTGCACTTACGGCGGTTCGGAAAGCTGCGTCATCCGTGATCACCGAAGTGCGACGTCAGTTCCGCGAGCGGCCTGGCATCATGCTCGGTACGGAGAGCCCGGATTACGGTACCGCTGTCGATATCGTCACTGTCGGCGCGTTGAAGGCAATGATTGCGCCGGGTGCACTTGTGGTTCTGTTCCCGATCGCGGTCGGCCTCGTGTTCAAACAGTTCGGTGTCGGTGCTGAAGCAGTAGCGGCGTTCCTGATGGTCGGCACGATCGCTGGCATTCTCATGGCAGGCTTCCTGAACAATGGCGGCGGTGCGTGGGACAATGCCAAGAAGTACATCGAGACAGGTGCGTACGGTGGCAAGCGGTCCGATGCTCATAAGGCTGCTGTCGTCGGTGACACTGTGGGCGATCCGTTCAAGGATACGGCGGGTCCGTCGCTGCACGTGTTGATCAAGCTGTTGAGTACGATCACTTTGGTCCTCGCACCGCTGTTCATATAAATGCGGGGCCTCATGGCGCGGAAGTCCGTTTCGGACTTCGAGGACGACGTCAGAACTCACGGCGGGCTCAAGCGCACGTTAGGTAAGTGGCATCTGACAGCTCTCGGCGTCGGTGCAACCATCGGGGCGGGAATCTTCGTCACGACCGGAACGGCGATCGTCGGTGATCCGCTGCGGCCCGGGGCTGGGCCAGCGATCATCTTCTCTTTCCTGTTGACCGCTGTCGCGTGCGGCTTTGCGGCGCTGTGCTACGCCGAGTTCGCGGCGATGGTGCCCATAGCCGGCTCGGCATACACGTATGCATACGCAGCGCTTGGCGAGTTCATCGCGTGGATCATCGGCTGGGATCTGATAATTGAGTATGCCGTTGGCAACATCGGCGTCGCCATCGGATGGTCGGGCTATTTTCGAGAGTTGATCGGGCACTTCGGATGGAGTCTGCCGTCGTGGTTGGCGACAGATTATCGATCGGCACACATGGCGTTCGTGCAGATTGGCACGGCTGGAAGCGCCGCGGACGCGACGACTCAGTACATCGCATCAGCGTGGGCGACCGCACCGCACCTGTTCGGGCTGCCGCTCATCATCAACCTTCCTGCCGCGGCAGTGGTTGCGTTGATAACTGTCATCCTTGTGATCGGCATCAAGGAATCGGCGGATGCAAACAACGCGATGGTGTTGCTCAAAGTTGGAATTATCCTGTTCTTCATTGCCGTTGGACTATTCCTGATCCATCCTTCGAACTGGAACAATCCAGCGACAGGTGGCTTTGCCCCGAACGGGATCGCGGGAATCAGTGCGGCAGCGGCGATCATCTTCTTCAGTTACATAGGATTCGATGCCGTATCCACGGCTGCTGAGGAGACCAAAAATCCCGGCAAGGACATGCCGTTCGGGATCATCATGAGTCTGGTCGTGACGACCATTCTCTATATCGCGATCTCGTTCGTGATGACCGGCATGGCTCCATGGCAGCAGCTCGGTACCGCCGAGCCGATGATTACCGCATTACGGTATGCAGCAGGGCCACCGGCGCTGCTAAACGCGTCGCGATTCATCGTGGCGTTGGGTGCTGTGATCGCCATGGGCAGCGTCTTGCTCGTCTTCCAGCTTGGCCAGCCACGAATCTTCTTTTCGATGTCCCGCGACGGGTTGCTCCCGCCGATTCTGGCCAAGGTTCATCCGCGTTACAAGACACCGTACGTCGGCACAATCCTCACGGGAATATTCGTTGCCGTGTTTGCTGCGTTCGCGAACATTGCAGAGGTGGTTGATCTCACGAATATCGGTACGCTGTTCGCGTTCGTACTCGTTTCGGCTGGTGTGATCGTGCTGCGTCGCACCGATCCGGACCGGCCGCGTCCATTCCGGGTCCCGTGGGTTCCAATCACGCCGTTGATTTCAATCGCGGCCTGTTTCTATCTGATGACGCAATTGCCAGCGATTACATGGATTCGTTTCATAATCTGGCTTGCCGTTGGTCTGGTGCTCTACTTCACGTACGGCTACAAACACTCGACACTGCGGCTCAGGCGTGACCAGCCCAGCGGTCATGAGTAGCGCGTCAAGCGACCGTAGCGAGACGCCTCGACGCGGGTTGCGTCGGGTCTCGCTGACGCAGTGGATCATCATTGCTGCGTTCATCGGCGTTGGTATTGGGATATTGTTCCCGACATTCGCGGTTCGGCTCGATCCACTTTCGCAAATATTCCTGCGCATGATCAAGTCATTGATCGTGCCGCTGATCTTCAGCACGTTGGTCGTCGGGATCGCTGGTCACGGTGACGACATGTCGAAGGTCGGCCGACTCGCGCTACGTTCGCTGATCTATTTCGAGCTCGTGACCACAGGTGCACTGATAATCGGGCTCGCGGCTGTCAATCTGATCAAGCCGGGCGTCGGCGTGTCGCTCGGTGCTGCTACCGCGGCGACCGGCAACGAACTCGCTTCGCACCCGGTCACATTTGCCGGCGTCCTGGAGCACACGGTTCCACAGAGTTTTTTCGAAGCCGCATATCATAACGAAGTTCTGCAGATCGTCTTCTTCGCCATCATCTTTGCCGTTGCGTTGACAAGGCAGCGAGGCGAGAAGAAGGAATTGATGCTGAACGTCTGCGCATCGTTGTCCGATTTGATGTTCAAGTTTACGGAGATCGTGATGGCGTACGCGCCGATCGGCATCGGTGCCGCTCTCGCGGTTACTGTGGGTCACAGCGGTATCGGCGTACTGGTTGGTCTTGGCAAGTTGGTGGGGACGCTGTACGGTGCGCTGGTCGTATTCGCGCTTGTCGTGCTGCTCCCGATTGTAGTGTTCAGTCGAATTCCGCTCAGAGCCTTTTTGAAGGCAATCCGTCAGCCCGCGCTCATTGCGTTCTCGACTGCTTCGTCGGAAGCTGCGCTTCCCATCGCGATGGAGCACATGGAAGAGATGGGAGTTCCGGCCCGCATCGTCGCGTTCGTCATGCCGACCGGCTACTCTTTCAATCTCGACGGTAGCACTCTGTACCTGGCCGTGGCGTCAGTCTTTGCCGCGCAGGCCGGCGGCATACACATGACGCTGGGTCAACAGATCGTCATGATGTTGACGCTCATGTTGACGAGCAAGGGAGTTGCCGCAGTTCCCCGCGCCGCCCTCGTAATATTGTCCGGCGCACTTACGATGTTCGGTTTGCCGTTGCAGGCAGTTGCTGTCATTCTTGGCGTTGACGCATTCATGGATATGGCACGCACGACGATCAACCTTGTGGGCAATTGCCTGGCTAGTGCCGTGATGGCGAGATGGGAAGGCGACATGCCACCGTTCAACAAGGCCCCAGCCGAAGTTTAGGATGTTGCGCGGCAGGACTGACTGATCACCACCGTCAAATTTCCCATTAAGGTATAAACCGCGCTGGTTCAGTTAGTCAGTATGATCTTTCCGATGTGGGGCCCTTCCATGCGTCGGTGCGCGTCTGCGGCCTGCGACATCGGGAAGGTCGAGTCGATAACCGGGATGATGGAGCCGCGCTCGAGTAGCGGCCAAACACGGAGCATCAGCTCCTGCGCAACCATCGACTTTTCCTGGGGCGGAAGGCGCCTCATGGTCGATCCGGTTATGGTGAGCCGCTTCTGCATGATAGGCTTGAGATCAGCGGTGACCCGGCTGCCTTTCACGTATGCGATGTTGACGAGACGGCCCTCAGTTGCCATCGCGCGCATGTTGCGCTCGAAGTAATCGCCGCCGACCATGTCGAGAATCACATCCATTCCGCGCCCAGCGGTCTTTTCGAGCACGACTGCCGAATAATCCGCGGCGTTGTAGTCGATCGCCACTTCTGCGCCGAGCTTGAGGCAAACGGCGCACTTTTCCGGCGATCCCGCAGTCGCAAAGACCCGCGCGCCGATTGCGCGCGCCAGTTGAATTGCGATAACGCCGATACCGCTTGTGCCACCATGCACAAGAAATGTCTCTCCCGACGACAGTCGACAGCGCTGGAATACGTTGTGCCACACCGTGAACAAGGCTTCTGGAAGAGCGGCTGCCTGGACCATGGAGAAGCCGTCCGGAATCGGCAAGCACTGGACTGATGGAGCAACACATTCCGTCGCGTATCCGCCACCATCGACAAGAGCACAGACCTCCTCGCCAATCTTCCAGATCATTGAGGCGCGTTCACCGGCGGCGGAAATGTACCCGGCGACTTCAAGTCCAAGTATTGGCGATGCCGTAGCGGGGGGCGCGTACTTACCCGCGCGCTGAAGTAGATCGGCACGGTTGACGCCCGCGGCTTCGACATGAATCCGGACCTCGTCCGGACCGATTGCCGGAACAGCGCCATCGATGAGATGCATCTCTTCGGGTCCACCTGGCCGCATTACTTCGATGTAGCGAGTCGATCCGGGTCCGCTGAAAGGAGAGCTCATTTTATCGACTCAAAGCGCGGCGGTCGCCAATCTGAGCGCCTGTTTGACGGCTCCGCGCGCGCCGTCTACATCTTCGGTATGAAGAGTTGCGCCTGGTACGGCAACGCGCAGTCGACGTTCGAGTCGCTTGCGGACGAGTGATCCCTTTTGCAGAAGACCGCCGGCGAGTGCCAGATCAAATGCTGCGCGATCGTCGACGAATAGCTGTCGCGCGAGCGAGCGCACGTGGAGGACGAGTTCCTCAACGGCCATGTCAACGATGCTGTTCGCGCGCACGTCAGCCTGCATGGCCATCGCGAGCACGGATGGCGCGAGCGCCGCGAGAGCTTCGCGATCCGCCGCTATTGCCCACGGAATCAGTTGCTCGACTTCATTCACTTGAGCCGCCGTCAGGATTGCACCGGTGAGCGCCGTTTCAGGTTCACGTCCGTCGTGCGCTGCTGCGACTACACTCAGCGCGCGCCGACCGATCCATGCGCCGCTTCCCTCGTCGCCAAACGCCACTCCCCACCCACCACAGCGGCCAAGCATTCCCGCAGGGCTGCGGCCGTATGCAATCGATCCGGTGCCAGCAATCAGCAAGACTCCCGAGCGATCGCCAAACGCGTCCGCGAGTGCGATGCTCGCGTCTGTCTCCACAACTACCTCATCCGCGAGATCCCGCTCGGAAAGCGCCTCCTGTAGTGCAATCTGCTCTGCCTCCCGACCGGTTCCGGCTACGCCCGCGTAAAGTACCCGCGGAAGCGTATCGCTCATTCCGGCACTTTCGAGTGCAGTCGCCATAAGCGCCGCAATAATATTGGCGCAATACTCGGCGTTACCCGGCGACATCGACGCTCCCGTGCCGACAATCTCGGAGAGAGTCTCTCCCTGGGCATTCGCGACAATTGCGCGGGTCTTGCTGCCGCCCGCGTCGATTCCAACAACTATCTCGTCTTCGCTCATTGTGCGTTGTCAACCCTTATCCGTGCGCTTCCATGAGGGAAGAGCGATGTGAATACCCCGACACTGACTGTAACAGTTGTGCCAATTAGAACGTACCACGGCCACGCAATCTTCCCAACGGGCGCGAGTGCCGGCCACCACGCGGAAAGTTGCTTGGCGAAAACTATGACACTCATGACCAGAATGCCTACACCCATTCCCGTGATGGCGTCACGCTGACGGGCGCGCGGCCAGATGATGCCCAGCGCAAAACCGCCGAGGAGAGCGCCGTATGTGAAGGAAGCGATCGCAAGCGCGACGATGACGACCGGAGTACCCTGCTCGCGGTAGAGCAGGGCAATGATGAGCAGTACGACGCCCCACGCAAGACTCGCAAACTTGGAGACGCGGAGGGTGCGCGCGTCGTTGGGGTCACGTTTGGTGATCGGCAGGTAAATGTCGTGAATCGTCGCCGCCGCAAGTGAGTTGATCGCGCCGGAGTGCGCGCTCATGGTAGCTGCGAGAATCGCGGCGACAAGCAACCCCATCAACCCCGTCGGCATCGCGGTGACAATAAACGTCGGAAATATCTTGTCCGGCGAATCAAAGGTCTGTGCGCCAAAAAACGCCCAGAGTCCTGCGCCTATCAACAGAAATAGCGCGAACTGAAAGAACACCGCGAAACCACTCCCGATCAGCGCGCGGCGCGCATCCCGGAGCGACGACGCCGTCATCAGTCGCTGCACGATTACCTGGTCGGCTCCGTGCGACGCCATCGAGAGGAATGCACCGCCGAGCAAGCCCGCGAAAATGGTCTGTGGCCTGTCAAAACCAGTGTAAAGATCAATGACTCGCAACTTTCCGGCGGCGGCGGCAGAATGAAGTATCGTCGGCCAGCCGCCGATAACTCCGCGCCCGATGATAACGACGGCGACTGCCGCACCGATCAAATACACGGCGGTTTGAATTACATCTGTCCACACTACTGCGCGGACTCCGCCAAAGTACGTGTAAATCAGCGTGAGCGCGCCAAGCACCAGGATTGCCGCCGGCATTACAACTGACACGGGGAGCACCGGCGAGAGGATCAGTGCTATCGGGATCGCGGTGGCGAATACGCGAACCGAGTCCGCGAACGCGCGCGTGAACATGAAAACCACGGACGCGAAACGCCGCGTCGCAACGCCAAAGCGCTGCTCGAGCAGCGCATAAGCAGTTACAAGGTTGCCGCCATAGTAGCGGGGAAGCAGCGTGTATGCGACAACAATGCGTCCGATTATGTAACCGGCTGCGATCTGAAGAAACCCAAGGTCGCCAATGTATGCGAGCCCGGGAATCGATATGACTGTGAGCGCGCTCGTCTCCGTCGCGACGATCGAGAACAACACCGCCCACCACGGAATCGTGTGATTCGCGACAAAATAGTCGCGCGCATTTTTCTGATTGCGCCCGAGATAGACGCCGAGGAGAGTCGTGCCCGCGAGATACGCAACGAGTACGATAAGATCGAGGGCGGTGAACGAGTTTCTCATTCACCGCCCTCGGTGTAACTCAAAGTCTGGACTAAGCCGAGAAGGATGAGCCGCAGCCGCAGCCGCCCGTCGCGTTCGGGTTCTTGAAGGTGAATCCTGAGCCCTGCATCGACGTCACGTAATCGATCGTCACGTTATTCACGTACTGGGCCGAAAACGGGTCGACGAATACGCGATAACCTTCCTGCATGATTATGAGGTCGTCCTCGGCAGGTTTGTCTTCGATCAGGAGCGAGTACTTGAACCCGCTGCAACCGCCCGGCTGAATGCTGACACGAAGCCCGCCGTCCGCAGGCGCGACCTTCTCGATTTCCATGAATTTCTGGATCTCGACCCCGGCTGCCGGCGTGAGGGTGAGATTGATCTCTGGTTGGCTGGATACGGCCATTTGGGTCACTCCTTTGTGAAGCTGAAATATAAGCGAAATTGCCTGGCTTCCAGCCTTGAGCTGGACCTCTCGCGCGGCCCAAATCCTGCGCGGCTCAGCGCGCTGGGATCAGGCCCGGCAGGCGCGACGTGCTGTCTCCGGGGACCCCGGGTGTAAAAAAGCGGTAAGACGCGATGAATTCAGGGAGAAGAACATGGCAGGACTTCGCGTCCTTGGCGATTATACCACGTCCACAACTATCGGATCCCAGGTCATGCCACAATTGCTTTCCAAACCGCTGCTCGTGCTGCTGGCCCTTACCGCGGGATGTTCCGTCGTCTATCACCGTGTAGACGATCCAACGGGACTTCCGGAAGCCGAGGTCCGACCGGGTATCACCGTATTACTACGCGACAGCATCGACCTGATCCAGGGCAAGCGGCTGGCTCTTCTCAGCAACAACGCGAGCGTGGATGAGAACGGCCACCGCGATGTGGATCTGCTGCAGCATGACCGGCGAGCGACGAAGTCCGGCGTCAAGCTGGTGTTACTCTTCTCCCCGGAGCACGGACTCGGCGCGTCGCTCGACAGGACGGGCATCGGATCATCGACCGATCAGAAGAGCGGTCTCCCGGTAATATCCCTGTACGGATCGCAAACAGAGCCGCCTCCCGATTCCTCCTTGCGAGCGATTGACGTGCTGGTCGTGGATCTGCAGGACGTCGGATCCCGAACATGGACGTACGAAGGGGCGATGGTGTACGCGATGCGTGCCGCGGCGCGCGCTCACAAGCCAATTATTGTTCTCGATCGACCCAACCCGCTGACGGGCGCGCTCGTCGAAGGCCCCGTTCTGGACTCCGCGCTCTCGAATGCAGATGACCCCGCGCCAGGGCATCCTGGTCTCGCGTTCGCGCTCTACCCAATCCCGCTCCGTCATGGCATGACGATGGCTGAGCTCGCTCGCTTTTATAACGACAAGCTCAAGATCGGAGCCGATCTTCACGTCGTTCCGGCAGACCGCTGGACGCGGGAAGTCTGGTTTGACCGGACACACCTTCCGTTCGTGGCACCGTCACCGAACCTTCAATCGTTCGACGCCGTGATGCTTTATCCCGGCCTCGTCGCGTTCGAGGGGACGAATCTGTCGGTTGGCCGCGGGACGGCAAGCGCATTTCAGCGGATCGGGGCACCGTGGATGGATTCCAGGAAAGTGCTCGAGATTCTCAAGGACCACAGAATTAGCGGAGTCCGCTTCACGCCGCTCGACTTCACCCCAAATGCACCGGGTGACGGCAAGTATTCGGGACAGCTTGTCCACGGCCTGGGGATCGAAGTCACGCAGAGAAGTGAACTGCAGACAAGCCGACTCACCGCGGGTCTGCTGTCAGCGATCCACAAGCTGTATCCCACGGAATTCACTGTAGACAGCACCCGTTTCGATCGACTGTTCGGTTCGCCCGACGCCCGGCGCGCGATCATGGGCGGGGAAGACCCGGATGCGGTTGTCGACTCCTTGTATGGACCCGCGTATGCCTTTCGTAAGAGCGTGGCCAGATATCTGCTCTACTAGGTGTTGCGAGCGGACCGCCAGGAGCCCACCAATCTTTCGGGAGTATCGATGAAAAAACTGATAGCGCTAATGGGACTTGCTGTTGCCGCGACGGCATGCGGGCCGAGACAGGTTGAAGTCAAGACCGGTCCACAGCCCGTGAGCGAGGTGACGCTGAAGGTGACGAACAATCTCACCCAGGCCGCCAACGTGTACGTGGTGAACGGTGGGAACGACGTATTTCTCAAGCAGATCCCAGCCAACGACACCGAATCGATGAACGTGCCGGGCGTCGCGGCGGGTGCTACAGTCGGCCTGAAGGCGACCCCAATCGATGGCTCGCGGTCGTATACTCGCAATAACGTCACACTGACGGGCCTTTACGTCTGGCAGATCCCGTAGCCGATATCACAGTAGAAACACCTAGCCCGAGAGCGCCGCACGGGCTAGCTTCAACGCCGATGAAGGCGCTCTGGGACGGAATAAAAGCTGGATACATTCGGGTCATTGAGCCCGTCGCTGACTTTTTGGTCAGGCGGCGGGTCAATCCGAACGTTATCACCACGGTTGGGACGCTATGTACGCTGACCGGGGCTGTTGTCTACGCCACGGGGCACATCATGACGGCCGGCTGGATCATCGCCCTCACCGCATTGTTCGATGTGCTCGACGGGACGGTGGCGCGACGGACAGGTCAGTCCAGCGTCTTCGGTGCATTTTACGACTCCACGCTGGATCGGGTCGCGGACGGAGGGGTCCTCGCGGGCCTGGCTGTTTTCTACGCCTCTTCTGCGATCTACCACAACGTCTACATGGTTGTGGTCTGCCTGTTCGGCATAATCGGCACCTTCCTTGTTTCGTACACTCGTGCCCGTGCCGCGGGTCTGGGAATAGATGCAAAGGTCGGCGTGATGCAGCGTCCGGAGCGAGTAGTGTTATTATCCGTACCACAGGCTTTTTTCGGCCTGACACTGCATGGCTGGGTCTTAATGGGGATCATCGTCCTGTTGACGGTTACGGCGTGGATCACCGCTGTCCAGCGCATCAGCTTCGTCTATCGCGCAACATCCAAGAAACCACTGGTGAATGTCTAACAGCTCCGTTCCACCCCAAATTGCGCCGGCTTCTGGTAAGCTCGGCATCCTCACGCCTGGCCTTGGTGCCGTGGCGACGACGTTCATCGCTGGCGTCGAGAGCATCCGTCGAGGGCTGGCAAAACCGATCGGATCGATTACTCAGACCGCGACCATTCGGCTCGGCAAGCGAACGGAAAACCGCGCCCCGCTGATCAAGGATTTCGTTCCCCTGGCCAAGCTCGAAGACATCGTGTTTGGTGCGTGGGATCCTATCCCGGACGACGCGCTGACGGCGGTCCGCAAGGCTGGAGTTCTTGAAGAGAAGGACGTCGCCCCTATCGCCGACTTCCTTGCATCGATCAAGCCGATGCCCGCAGTGTTCGACAACCATTACGTAACGCGTATCCACGGTACGAACGTCAAGACCGGCAAGACGAAGCGAGACCTCGCAGAGCAGCTTCGTCAGGATATTCGTGATTTCAAAGCGAAGAACAAGCTCGATCGCGTTGTTATAGTGTGGTGCGCATCGACTGAAATCTTCATCAAGGCTGGCCCGCAGCACGCAACCATCGAGCAGTTCGAGCGTGCAATGGACAACAACGACGAGGCGATCGCTCCGTCGATGCTGTATGCGTACGCCGCGATCATGGAGAACGTGGCGTTCGCGAACGGCGCACCGAATCTGTCGTCCGATATTCCCGCACTCCTGCAGCTTGCTCAGCAGCACGGCGTCCCGCTTTCGGGCAAGGACTTCAAGACGGGTCAGACATGGATGAAGACCGTCATCGCGCCAGGGCTTAAGGCTCGCATGCTCGGTCTCGCTGGGTGGTACTCAACGAACATTCTCGGCAATCGCGACGGCGAAGTACTCGACGATCCTCAGTCGTTCAAGACCAAGGAAGAGTCCAAGCTTTCCGTCTTGCACACGATTTTGCAACCCGAGAAGTATCCCGATCTGTACAAGGATTTCTCGCACGTAGTTCGAATCAACTACTACCCACCGCGTGGGGACAACAAGGAAGGCTGGGACAACATCGACATCTTCGGGTGGATGAATTACCCGATGCAGATCAAGATCAACTTCCTCTGTCGTGACTCGATTCTTGCTGCGCCGCTCGTTCTCGATGTTGCTCTGTTCAGCGACTTCGCGCAGCGCGCTGGGATGAAGGGTATCCAGGAATGGTTGTCGTTCTTCTACAAGAGCCCCATGACCGCCCCGGGCCTACAGCCTGAGCATGATCTCTTCATTCAGCAGACGAAGATGAAGAACACTCTCCGTCATCTGATGGGAGAGGATCAGATCACGCACCTCGGACTCGAGTACTACGCTTCATGACGTTGGCGACGCTGATGCGGGGGAGCGTGATCGCCGTTGCTGCGGCATCCCTGTTTGCGTGCGGCGGTAATAACCGCCCGCCAGAGATAAGGCAGTACACCGACGACATTGCCTTTCGCATCAGCGCCGTTCCCGCTCCGCCAGTCGCGGAGGAGATGACGGTGATAAAGGTTGTTGTGCTGGACAAGGCCTCGGGTCAGCCGATTCAACACGGAGCGGGGCGCATCTTTGCGACCAGCCAGGACCACGCCCAGACTGGAGACGGTCTCGCCGAGGGTCCCGAGGTCGGCACTTATTACGCGCACATCCGATTTCCAGTCGCCGGTGATTGGGCTATCGGACTGCAGTTCCGACGCGACTCCACGAGCAAGCTGGAGCGCACCCAGGATTGGCAGCAGGAGATACTTCCCGCTCCTCCGCTCGGCCAGAGCACAGATACGAATAAACGCTAACAATGCGCCATTTCTATAGATCACACCTCAAGCCGGATCAGGTCCTGGCTATTGCAGACAGTTTCTTTCCGACGATCCTGCAGAATTCGACGGCATCAGCGCGACGGTCGCGCACCTTCTCCGGCCCACTCGGCCTGCTCAAGCTCAGTGTGAAGATGGAAGGTGGCCATTACACCTTCGTTGAGATTGATACTGATCAGACGGGTGAGAGTCGACTCGATCGGAATGCGAAGAAGTTTTACGTCGAGCTGCACCGGGCGGAAGATCCGGAGTATCAGCTGACGGCTTCCTACTAGGGAGCACGCAATGCGGTTGACGCGCGAGCAAAAGCTCGAGCTGTATTACTACATGCGGCTCACGCGCTCGCTTGAAGAGCGCCTGGTAAATCTCTACAGACAGACCAAGGTCATCGGCGGCTTGTTTCGCTCGCTGGGTCAGGAAGCGGATGCCGTCGGCGCTGCATACGCGCTCGACAAATCCAAAGGCGACATACTCTCGCCGCTCATCCGCAACCTCGGCGCGATGTTGGTGCGTGGTGCTGAACCAACCGAAGTGATTCGCCAGTACATGGCCAAGGGAGACTCGCCGACGAAGGGCAAGGAGCTCAATATTCATTTCGGCGGAATCGAACGTGGATTTGTTGGCCAGATATCCCATCTCGGCGACATGGTTCCCGTAATGGCCGGTGTTACACTCGCCGCCAAGATGCGCGGCGAGGATCGCGTCGGCCTCGTGTTCGTAGGCGACGGAGCAACCTCGACGGGCGCGTTCCATGAGGGAATCAATTTCGCGGCCGTTCAGCGTTGCCCTCTGGTGGTCGTTGTGGAAAACAACGGTTACGCGTATTCCACGCCTGTCTCAAGGCAAACCGCTGCGAAGTCGTTCGTCGACAAGGCAATCGGTTACGGTATCCCGGGAGAGCAGGCAGACGGCAACGATGTTGTTGCGGTGTACGACGTAACCAAGCGCGCAGTCGACCGCGCACGTCGCGGAGATGGAGTGACGCTCATCGAGCTGATTACCTATCGCCGCAAGGGACACGCCGAGCATGACAATCAATCGTACGTTCCCGCCGGTGAAATAGATCGGTGGGCTACGGAGAACGATCCAATAGATCGATTCGAAAAAGTGTTGCTTCACGAGAAGGTGAAAGCTGCGGAACTGCGGGCGATCGACGCGCGAGTGCTCGCCGAAATCGATGTCGCAACCGACATCGCCGACGCGTCACCGATGCCGGAGCCCGCCGAAGCGCTCCGCGGTGTGTACGCCAATTCGCCGAGCGTCCCGCCACTGTGGTTTCGTGAGGACGTGAACAGCGCAGTCGACAACAACGAACGCGCTTCAGGCTGGGGGACATACGATGTCTGAAGTAACGTACCTGGAAGGGATCCGGCAGGCGCTGTTTGAGGAAATGGAACGCGACGTCAACGTCTTCTGCCTCGGCGAAGATATCGGCGCGTACGGCGGAGCATTCAAGGTCACCGAAGGATTGCAGCAGCGGTTCGGTGCGTCGCGGGTGATTGACACGCCGATCTCCGAAGTTGCGATCGTCGGCGCAGCAGCCGGCGCGGCGCACATGGGCATGCGTCCGGTCGCCGAGATGCAGTTTATGGACTTTGTGTCGAATGCCTACGACATGCTTACCAACTACGTCGCTACCGCACGCTATCGTATTGGACTCGGATGCCCGATGGTCGTGCGCGGGCCGAGCGGTGGTTACGTGCGCGGTGGTCCCTTTCACTCGCAGAATCCCGAAGCCGCCTTTTTCCACACCCCCGGCCTGAAGATCGTCAGTCCAGCGACCGCGACCGATGCCAAGGGACTTATGAAGGCCGCAATTCGGGATGACGACTGCGTTCTCTTTTTCGAGCATAAGTATCTATACCGGCGCATCAAGGATGTCATGCCGGAAGGTGATTACGTAGTTCCGATCGGCAAGGCGCGCGTTGCACGTGAGGGGACCGATGTCTCGATAATCAGCTATGCGGCTGCGCTCTGGAAGGCTCTGGAGGCAGCTGAAGTCTTGCAGGCGGAAGACGGCGTATCGGTGGAGGTAATCGATCTGCGAACGCTACTTCCCCTCGATGACGAGGCGATTGTCGCCACGGTGAAGAAGACCAACCGGGTTTTGATAGTACACGAGGATACCAGGACCGGTGGCATTGCGGGGGAGATCACCGCGCGAATCAGCGAAACTTGCTTTGAGTGGCTGGATGCGCCGGTGCTGCGGGTCACGGCCGCAGATACACCGCTGCCGTACTCGCCACCCCTGGAGGACTATGTGCTGCCGCAGACGTCCGATATAGTGCGCGCGCTGCGACGCCTTGTAGCTTACTAATGGCCGACGATCCGACGGAAGCGACTCGACCTTCGGCTGGTGCGCTTGTCGGTGCGGGCTGTTTCTCCGCCATAGCAGGATTTTTTGGCGGTGGTATGATCATGGTGCTCGTCGCGAAATTCGTCGGTTCCTATCAGGGGTGCAAGCCTATTGAGGGAATTCCGGCGTGCAATTGGGGTAGCTATGCGCTGGTGGGAATGATCGCGGGGGTAGTGATCGTCCCGCTGGTCTCGATTATTAGACTGACACGCCGGAGATCATAGATGGCTCGTATTGATGTGACAATGCCGCAGATGGGCGAGTCGATCGCGGAAGGGACTCTTTCTAAGTGGCTCAAGAAGGTCGGCGATCATGTAAAGCGTGATGAACCCATCTTCGAGATCTCCACCGACAAGGTGGATGCGGAGATCCCCTCGCCCACGGCCGGCACCCTGGCCGAGATCCTTGTGGAAGAGGGCATGACGGTCGCGGTGCATACACTGGTCGCGCGGATTGAAACCGGCAAGGATGCACCAATAGCCGCAACCGCAGCAACCGCAGCGACAGCGCCATCATCCGCGTCGCCTGCGGCCGCGACGGTCCCTGCAGCTACAAGCAAGACTGCCGTTGTGCCATCCGCGCCGGCACCGCGTCAACCCGTCGCAGCGCCTGCGCGACCAGCGGTAGCCCCCGATTCGTTCGAGGGAAGGTTGCGGTCCAAGTCGTCGCCGCTAGTTCGGAAGATGGCCGCCGAGCACGGCGTGGATATTACGGGACTGAACGGAAGCGGTGTTGCGGGCCGCGTGACGAAGCAGGACCTGCTGGATCACATGGCCGCGGGACCGTCGGCGCGTCCTTCAATGCACGCTCCCTCCGGCGGAGGGGAGTTTCACGGACCGATGCCGGAACCGTGGCCCGGAGACCGTGTTGAGCCGATGTCCAAGATGCGCGCGCTCATCAGCGACCACATGGTCGCATCGCGCCGCACATCAGCGCATGTCACGTCGTTCATGGAAATGGACTTCACGCGCGTCGCCAAGATTCGCGCTGCAAACCGTCGAGATTTCGAGGCTGCGACAGGCGAGAAGCTGTCTTACATGCCTTTTATCATCAAGGCGACGGTCGACGCGATCAAGCAGTATCCGATCATGAATTCGTCCATCGCAGGTACTAACGTCATCTACCGCGCGCAGGTCAACATCGGCATCGCAGTTGCGCTGGACTGGGGGTTGATTGTTCCGGTCATCAAGAACGCGGACGATCTCTCGCTGACGGGCATCACTCGCGCGCTCAACGATCTTGCGAATCGCGCGCGTAGCAAACGACTCGCGCCGAGCGAAGTCCAGGAGGGAACGTTCACCATAACGAACCCTGGCGGCTACGGGTCGCTAATGGGGACGCCGATCATCAATCAGCCGCAAGTTGCGATCATGGGAATCGGCGCGATCGAGAAGCGCGCGAAGGTTGTCAGCGGAAAGGACGGAGAGGACACGATAGCCATTCGCACCTGTGCGTACTTCTCGATCTCATTCGACCATCGGATTGTCGATGGTGCAGTGGCCGATCAGTTTCTCGCGCAGATCAAGCGCAACATCGAAGCATTTCCTGAGAACGGAGTGATCTGAGTGTCTCGCTCACTCACCATTCAGCGGACGACGATCCCGCCAAGTGAGCGAGCGCGTTACCTCGCGCGTCTGACAATACGCGCGGCGCACTATGAAGCCGCCAACTGCCGGTTTTGGGTTTTCGAAGACCCTGCACTCAGAAACGCGTTCGTTGAGTTTACCGTCGCCGATGATTCCGCTGTTCTCGCAGAGG
The DNA here is from genome assembly GCA_039924325.1 of Gemmatimonadaceae bacterium. Lineage (GTDB taxonomy): Bacteria > Gemmatimonadota > Gemmatimonadetes > Gemmatimonadales > Gemmatimonadaceae > Fen-1247. The sequence goes on along the minus strand of JBDTAZ010000033.1, from coordinate 13,692 downwards.
CGGTATCGTCGGCACCGGAGCCCGGATCGGGCCCCCTCCGTATTTACCAGCAAGTGGAGTTGTAGATGCCGTTTCGCACAGTAACAGTAGATGGCGCCGCGTGGCGCGTTCAGCCCACCGGCTACATCACCGCCAACACGAAAGACGAGTTCGCGCTGATCTTTTCACGTGGTGAAGATGCGGACCGAGAGACCCGCGTTGTCCGCTACTCTCCGGTTGGCGCGCGCTGGCGCGAGCAGTCGTTCGTCGAGCTGTCAGACGACGAATTGCGCACGCTCTTTGGGCAATCGCAACCTGGCGCTACATCACCAGAGGCCTTCTACGCTCGATGATTGACCGCGGCACTGAGCCGGCCGATGAGCGTTACGTAGACCTGCACGCCCATTCTACCGCTTCTGATGGAGCTGTGTCCCCAACCGAGCTCGTCGAGGCCGCCAAGCGCGCCGAGCTTCAAGCTATCGCGATCACTGATCACGACAGTATTGCTGGCAACGACGAGGCCGTTGCGATCGGAGCCAGTCTCGGAATCCGCGTTGTTCGCGGCTGCGAGCTGAGTGCCTACGATGGCAACTTCGAAGTTCATCTGCTTGCGCTCCACATCCGTGATGCCGGTGCGATAAGGCCGAGCCTCGAAGGATTCCAGCGCGAGCGCACGGAGCGCGGTCGGAACATTGTCGAGCGACTCGCACGGAATGGTGCGACAATCAGTTTCGACGACGTCATTGCCGAGGCAGCTGGTGGCGCACTCGGCCGGCCTCACATTGCGCGAGTGTTGATTCGTGACGGTTACGCGGCCGACAATCGCGACGCGTTCGATCGCCTCCTTGGTGCTGGCAAACCAGCTTACGTACCAAAGCCGCGGCTCGATGTGGCCGACGCGATCGGGCTTGCGCACTCTGCGGGCGCGTTAGCGGTGTGGGCGCACCCTGGTCGCGACGGGACACGCGAGCGACTTTCCCGGATTGCTCTGCACGGACTCGACTGTGTTGAAGTTCGACATCCGGGACACACTCCGTCAGATGTCGTGAGATTGGAACGGCTGGCTCAGGAGCTGGATCTTGTCCCGAGCGGCGGATCCGACTGGCACGGCGCCACGGAAGGCTACAGAGTACTCGGTAACATGCATGTCCCTGAAGCGTGGCTTGATCTTCAGGACGTGCGACTTGCGACGCGGGTGTCGTAGAAACCGTGGAATTGCGTGGCAAAGTTGCACTCGTTACTGGAGGCGCGCATCGGGTGGGGCGCGCGCTCAGCACCGCTCTGGCTGAGGCCGGCATGCGTGTCGCCATCAACTACAACTCAGCATCTGCCGAAGCTGATTCGCTGGTTGCGGAACTCACGGCGACAGGAATTGAGTGTCGCGCGTATCGCGGGGATCTGACCCAGGCCGACACGCCTGCCGCCCTCGTTGCCGGGGTTACGCGCGATTTCGGCGGGTTGGACGTACTGGTGAATTCTGCGGCGGTGATGCGGCGAACACCGGTCGACGATGTAACGGTAGCGGAGTGGGATGCTATTTTCGCGCTCAACCTGCGCGCACCGTTCTTCATGTCTCAGGCGGCGCGCCCGTGGCTCAGGAAGGTCAACGGCTGCATCGTGAATCTTTCGGATCTGGCCGCCTACGAAACGTGGCCGGAGTATATCCCGCACGGGATCAGCAAGGCCGGAATCGTTCAGATGACTCGCGGCATGGCGAGAGTATTCGCACCCGAAGTTCGCGTGAATGCGATCGCGCCGGGCGCGGTTCTACTCCCGGACGACTGGAGCGACGAGACGCGCGCGCACTTCGCGAAGACTACTCCGCTTCAACGCATTGGATCACCCGACGATGTAGTTGGCGCGATGCTGTACCTCCTGAAGTCCGACTACGTGACGGGCGACACGCTGCTGGTAGACGGCGGACGACATGTCCGCGCGTGACGAGAAACAGTACGGTTCGATAGTCGTCGTCGGCGGTGGATGCTACGGCTCGTATTACGTTCGCCAGCTCGAACGAGCAAGTGCGGCTGACGCGATTCGGTTTGAAAGGATCCTTGTTGTGGACCGATCGCCTGAGTGTGCCGTAGCGAAGTTGGGCGCCGATGTGGAACTGGTCGTCTCCGAATGGACCGAATTTTTTGATCGTTACCTTGGCTCCGCTGCATTGAATACCGACGACGCGATAGTCCCATCACCGTTGATGCCGCATCTGATGTACCAGTGGCTGCGGGATTCCGCGCATCGCCGCTGGCCGAATCGGACTGTAGAAACCCGCCCGCTGTCGCTTGAACCGGAAACGCCGTGGCGCGCCGCTGCACCCGACGGGACGTTTTATGGCAGCTATGCCACCTGGACCTGCCCCATAAATTGCGTGGAACCCCGCCTCTGCCCGCATACCGGCGGGGAGCGAAGCTGGACCATGCCGAACGCCGCGTCTGACCTCGTAAGGCGATCCCAGGACGGCGCCGAGCCGCTCCAGGGCCCCGTTATATTTCACTGTAGCCACCGCGCGTACGGAGTCGGAATGTTCGATACGCGCGATGTTGTTGCCGCCGACCGGCTGGTTGAACGAGTGGGTGCCGTCGAGTCCGCCAATGTACTTGTCGCGACCGTCTCGCACTGCCATGGTGCGTTCAACGTTCTACACGTCGGCGCGAAAACCTCCTAGAGATTCATGGGACAGACTTTCGATTATGACGTGATCATCGTCGGCGCGGGCCCCGCTGGCATGACGGCAGGCATGTATGCTGGAAGATCCATGCTCAAGACCGTCGTGCTGGAGCGTGGAGCTGCAGGCGGTGAACTCCTCAATACTGAAACGATAGAAGACTACCCTGGCTTCGAGCACATCGAGGGTTGGGATCTGGCGCAGCGCTTCGAAAATCATGCGAAGAAATTTGGCGCTGAATTTCGTCAGACTACCGTCACGACGCTCAAGAAGCTGCCTGATGGATCCTTCGAGGCCGAAACAGATTCCGGCGACATATTTCACGCACCCACAGCGATCGTTACGGCTGGTGGAACGCCAATTCGGCTGGGCGTCCCAGGTGAGACAGAGTACGCGGGGAAGGGAGTTTCCTACTGCGCGATATGCGATGGCGCGTTTTTCAAGGGACATACCATTGCTGTTGTGGGCGGCGGCGATGCAGCCGTCGAAGAAGCGGATTTCCTGACCCGATATGCCGCCAAGGTGTATCTGATACATCGCCGCAATGAATTCCGCGCGTCCAAGCTGCTGCAGAAGCGGCTTCTGGAGAACCCCAAGGTCGAAGTCATCTGGGACACGCTTGTCGATCGTGTTGAAGCCGACGAACAGGGGTTTGTGAGCAATCTAAAACTGCACAACGTCAAGACCGCCGTTGCGTCGGACCTTGCTGTTACGGCGTTGTTTGTGTTCATCGGATTCCGACCGAACACCGGAATCATCGACGGGCATGTGGATCACGACGAGATGGGTTATCTCCTCACGGACGTGAACATGGAGACGTCGATAGCCGGCATGTTCGCGGCTGGAGACGTCCGTGCCCAACTCACGCGACAAGTAACGACCGCCGCCGGAGATGGAACTACCGCCGCAATTGCAGCGGAGAAGTATCTGTCGTCGCTACGCGACTCGAGTGTCGGACGCGTTGTAGCGACGGGTGGCTACGCGGTTTGAGAGTAGTCTCGCGCGAGGTTGGCCCGTTCCGGGAAAACACGTACCTCGTGATCGACGACGATACAAAGCACGCGGTGCTCGTCGATCCCGGCGATGACGGTGAACACATTGTCGAGATGGTCGAGTCTTGTGGTGCCAAACTCGACGCAGTATGGCTTACACACGCACACTTGGATCACATCGGAGCAATTTCAGAGATCCGCCGTCAATTCGGCGACATCCCAGTCTACATGCATCCGATCGATGGTCCCGTCTACGAGGCCGCGTCGCTCTTCGCCGAGCAGTACGGAGTCCCGTTTGAGCAGCCCGAAGCTCCGAATCGGGAGTTGGCGCACGGAGATGTCGTCCACGTCGGAGGCCTCGACTTCGACGTAATTCATGCTCCCGGTCACAGCCCAGGGCATGTCGTTTTCTTTGGCAACGGAATTGTGCTTGCCGGCGATGTGCTGTTCGCCGGCTCGATTGGTCGCACCGATCTTCCAATGGCCAACTCGGAGCACATGCAGCAGACGCTGGCCATCATGGCTGACTTGCCGCGCGAGACGACTGTGTATCCTGGACACGGTGGCACGACTACAATCGGCGATGAGCTCGATAGCAACCCTTTTCTGAACGGAATAGCAAATGTCAAACGCAACGCGCACTGAAAAAGATCCACTCGGCGAACTCGCGGTTCCAGCCGACGCGATGTATGGCGTGCAGACACTGCGCGCAGTACAAAACTTTCCGATCAGCGGCATGCGCCCGCTTCCGGCTTTCGTGGATTCCGTAGTGCGCATCAAGCGCGCCGCGGCACTCACTCACAAGGAAACCGGCCGACTCGAAACGCGACTCGCCGATGCCATCATCGCCGCCGCAGACGAAGTGCTCGGCGGCAAGTGGCGTGATCAGTTCATCGTGGATGTGTATCAGGCTGGAGCCGGTACCTCGCACAACATGAACATCAACGAAGTACTGGCCAATCGTGCTAACGAGATGCTCGGAAGCGAACGCGGCAAGTACTCGCCCGTGCATCCGAATGATCACGTCAACATGGCGCAATCGACCAACGACGTGATCCCGACCGCTATCCGGATTGGCTGCCTCGCCGAGTTGCCAAAGCTGAACAAGGCTATGCAGTCGCTCATCGATGCGTTCGAAGCAAAGGGCAAGGAATTCGACGGCATCATCAAGGCCGGTCGCACGCATCTTCAGGACGCGATGCCGATCCGGCTCGGTCAGGAATTCAAGGCATTCGCAGGCACACTCGCGCGCGGACTCAAACGCGTGAACGAGGCGGCCGATTATCTTCGCGATCTCGGCATCGGCGGCAGCGCCGTTGGGACCGGCGTCAACGTTGAGCCGCAATATCCGGCGCTGATGGTCAAGCATTTGAACGAAATGCTGGACGGCAAGCTGCGCGCCGGTACTGATCGCATTCAGCTCATGCAAAGTATGGGCGACGCTGCCGCGTTCAGCGCAGCAATGAAGGTTCTCGCGATCGATCTCAGCAAGATCGCGAGCGATTTGCGCATCATGGTCAGCGGCCCGCGCACCGGGCTCGACGAAATCACACTTCCCGCAGTGCAGCCCGGATCATCGATCATGCCCGGCAAGATCAACCCATCGATCGCGGAGATGGTGAACCAAGTCTGCTTCCAGATCGTCGGCCTCGACGCATGCGTCGCCGCGGCAACCGAACACGGCCAGCTTGAGCTCAACGTGATGATGCCGGTGATCGCGTTCAACGTGCTGCTGGCGGAACACATTCTATCCACCGCTTCCAGCGTATTCGCGGACAAGTGTGTTGTCGGGATCGAAGCGAACGCCGCACAGTGTGCCTACTGGGTTGAACGCTCGGCGGCGCTGGCAACCGCGCTCGCGCCGCAGATCGGCTACGCCAAGGCGGCCGACATCAGCAAACGATCTGTGAAGGAAGGCGTCTTGATTCGCGATCTCGTGAAACGCGAGCATGTCATTCCCGACGCCGAGATCGACAAGGTGCTGGATCTTGCGAAGATGACAGAGATCGGAATTCCGGGCGCGTAAGCGCATATTCATCCCGGCCTTCGGCGGGATGACACTCGAGTCCCCGCATCCGGTCGCAAGACAGTCGGACATTGCGTAAGCTTCGTTACTTAGCTAATTTGCTTAATAACTAAACCAACGACCCCAAAGAATGCTCACCGCGCTCTTCGTCGCCTCCATGGCAGCCGGTTCGGCGCTTCCCGCGCCAGCCGACAGCGTTGCTTCCCAGCCCATCACGCTGAAGACCCCGACCGGCGACCTGTTCGGCTCACTCGTCGTCCCTCCGGGGGGCGGCAAGCATCCAGTGGTTCTCATCATCGCTGGCTCCGGCCCCACTGATCGGGATGGCAATTCGCCCATTCAGGTCGTTCCTGGCAAGCTGCTGCATCCTGACACGTACAAGATCCTAGCGGCTGATCTCGCGGCCGATGGCATCGCCTCCGTCCGCTACGACAAACGTGGCGTCGCCGCGAGTGCCGGCGCGATGGCAGGACACACCGAGAGCGATTATCGCTTCGACACTGGAATCAACGACGCCGCGGCCTGGATCAAGCTGCTTCGCGCCGATCCTCGATTCTCCAAGGTCGTTGTCGTCGGTCACAGCGAGGGATCGCTTGTTGGAATGGACGCCGCCGAGCGCGAAAAGGCCGACGGCTTCGTCTCGCTCGAGGGCGCTGGCAGGCCCGCAGCCGTAGTCATCCGCGAACAGCTCACAGCAGGCGGTGCCCCGGCCGCGATATTCGGTCCGATTCTCGACAGTCTCTCGACCGGCAAGACTGTCGACAGCATTCCCCCTTCGCTCGCCGCGCTGTTCCGTCCAAGTGTGCAACCATACCTCATTTCGTGGTTTCGCCACGACCCAGCCGCTGACCTGAAAAAGCTGCCGTACGCGACGTTGATAGTGCAGGGAACGCACGACATACAGGTCTCGATGGACGACGCGAATCTTCTGGCGGCCGCGCCTGGTGCAAAGCTGCTGAAGATTGACGGCATGACACACGTCCTGAAGATCGGGCCTGCCGACGCAACCGCGCAGGTTGCCGGTGTGTACACCGATCCATCTGTGCCAATTCCTCCGGAACTCATTTCGGCGATCGCCGCGTATGTGCGTTCGGCGCCGCAATCGCGGTGACCGACGCATTCCGCGCGCTCGCGGATCCGACGCGGCGCGCAATTCTCGACCAGCTTCGTGCCGGATCCCGGACTTCGGGAGAGATCGCGGAACAGTTCGGCTCATCGTGGCCGACAATCTCGCGGCACCTCAGTGTGCTCCGGGATGCGGGCCTGATAAGCGCCGAGAAGGAAGGTCAGTTTATGCGTTACGAGTTGGCAACCACCGTATTTCAGGATGTCCTGGCGCGGCTCGCTGAATGGACACGGGCTTCATCGAATGACGGACAGGCAGATGCGTGATCATACAAGGGTAGTTTCGGTTGTACTCATCGTGGCGGCATTCGCGCTGTCCGCGTTTGCGTATCCACATCTCCCGGCGCGTATTGCTACGCATTGGGGATTTTCAGGCCAGCCCAATGGTTTCGCGGCCCGCTGACTGGCGCGCTCATTGCACCCGTCGTGATGCTGGTGATCTGGTAGCTGCTCATTTTGCTGCTCATTTTGCTGCCGCGCTACGACGCATCAGTCTTCAGCAGATACTCGAATCGGGCGTCCGATTCGTCGACATCTCGCCCGGTGTACGGTACCATCGTCGTTGCAGTTCTGGCGCTCCTGCTGGCGATTCACGTCTTCACGATTTGTACAGCGCTTGGGTATATCGGAGCCAGCCGCGAACCAATCGTCATCGCACTAATCGTCTCGGCGAGTTGCGTCGCGATCGGCAACTATATGCCTCGAGTCACTTGGCGAACTCCATTTGTACCCTTTCGCGCGCCGTGGGCGTATGCGAGCGGTGAATTTGGCTGGATTCAGCATCATTTGGCCGGGAAACGCATAGCGGGCCGAAAATGCGAACACTACCTTACTAAGGGGAACCAAATATTGTGAGGGTGCAGCATATGGTGTTCACGCGCCCGGCACAGAAGTATCCCGTTTACCGGAGACAACATGGCAAGGACAAGCACCGTTCTAAAGCTGGTGGCGCTCGTGGGGAGTATTGGGGCGGGAATTGCGGCGTTGGCCGTGCCGACGAAGCCGGCTCTCGCTGCCGACACAGGATGCGACGGTATGGTTACGCCAAGTTGCAATCACACGCAGCACTGTGACACCCTGCTCAAGGTGATTACTTGCACAACGAACTACTACTACCGCGAAAGTCCGGAATGACGCGAGTCAGCGGACCGTGACGGCCAGCACCACCCGCGTTTGCTATAACGGCAGTCTGCATGACTGAGAACCGTTATGGCTCGTCGGCCAGTTTGCGAAGGCAAGCGAACTGTCCAACATGCGCAGTCGAAGTACATCGGGAATGCCGCATGAATCGCGTAGCAGACCCTCCTGTTGGGCTGATACATGCGAGATGGGTTGCAGGAACACTTTCTGCGCCCGCGTGGTTTCACCTGCATGGAGATACGGATAGTGATAACCAAAGTTGCAGTTCTCAAGGTACTTGGTTTGGCGAGTGGCGTCGGCGTTGTTGTCCTCGCGCTTGCAGTCCCGACGAAGGCCGTCCGAGCCGATTCCTCGCGTTGCAGTGGCATGACCCTGCCGCTGTGTAGCACTACGCAAGTGTGCGTGACCATCGGATTAGTCAAGGTTTGTCACACGGACTCTTTTTACTTTCCTGATCCGCAGTAGTGGTGTGTCAGAATGGGTGCCGTGTGACCTTCGAACCGATCACGCGGCACCTATGTCTGATTGAATGCAACAGTGGGAAAGACTTAGGAGGGGTATGTTTGGTCATGCTCGGTCCAAAATCGTTGAGCGCGTGTTGAACATTGCTCCTTGGATAGTTCTGGCGGTATTGGTGGCGACCGTAGCGCTTCAGGCGCGTCGGCTGGCGGAAACGCGACGTCCGTTCATGCGCATGCTTGGCCTTTCGCCAAGCGGAGGCAATTTCGCACGGCCAAGGTTGGTTTTAGTAATGCAGCCTCGCGACTGCGCGACCGCCATCGATGCGTTGGATGCTCTTGACTCTCACCTCTCAAACATCGTTAATGTCGATGCTACCTTTGTTGACGATGACCTATCTGAGAAAGAGGCCGAGTCTGTCGCTGCCGCCAGTGGACTGCAGGCTAGTGTGCATGTGATTGATACGCGCGATGCGGTGTTCGTGATGGGTGCTTTGTCGATTCGTGCAACCCCATTTGCTATCCTCATCGACACCGTCGGGCGAATTACGCGCGTTTTCCTACCACCCGAAATCGTGTCTATCGCAACGGTGCGGCAAGCCCTATGACGTTTGACACAGCTCGCAGGCAAGTTACCTTACTTGCCTGCGTTGGGATCGTAACAATAACCGCGTTATCCGACGGTTGCGCAAGAGCCCGCGATGGTCATACTAGAGTGATTTCCGAACACTCAATTGGAGGAGCGCAACGCGGGGGCACACGGAAAATCGTCTTGTCGCGCTGGGATACCGTGTATCAGTTCAGTGCGGCGGGCCCCCAGTATGCCCAACACGTAGCCATCACCCACTCGGGCATCGACTACATCGACGCGAGCGCGGATTCCGTGGTGTCCGTGGACTGGAAGATGAAATCGCGATGGCGCGCCTCCTTGCGTTTCGCAGCAGATACGCAGGCTCCCTTTCCGGTTGAGTTAGCGGCGTCGAGCGATGATCGGGCGTGGGTTCTTGACGGGAAGACCCGCGCCATCAAACGGGTTGGAGGGGCGGGTGTGCCTGTCTCGATTAAGGCAGTCACGAACGCCGATGGCATAGCGGCGTTCGGATTCGATACCTTACTGGTGTTGAGTGATTCGAGTGCTTCGCCGGTGCTGTTGGTTGCTGGTTCCGGAGGCGTAATCCGTGGTTTTGCGTTGCCGTGGACGTTTTATGGGCGGCTCGATGCTCTCGCACGCGCCACCGACCTCACCACGGATAGTCGCGGCAACTGGGCGGTCGGGTTCGTCTACGGCGACGGTTGGACTGTGTCGAGTACGACCGGCCGAAGGTATACCGGAGTATACGTTGAAGCGACAAAATTCCCGGATCTGCTCCAGTTCGATTCTTCGAATGGCATCACGACAGAAGTCCTGCGATCGACGCGATCCGCTATCAGTATCGCAGTTGACGGAGACAAACTTTACGTGCTATTCGCTGGAAGCACTCTTGACCGCGATCGACTGATAGACGAGTATGACGTACCGACAGCGACATATCTTCATAGCTATGTCCTTCCGGAACGTGCGGGGCGAATAATGGCTGTGGAGGGCGCCGTTTTCGCCATCGGACGGACGCGCCCGCTTCGCATCCTTAGGTTGCGGCTCGCGACCGGCGCGGCAGGAACAAAATGATTCTGCTCGCAATTGGAATCATCGCGTTGCCGATCTCGTCTTCTGCGGCTGTTCGCGCGAGCGTCGACACAACGCAGCGAGTCTCCGGAGTCGTGCGTGACTCAACAAGCAAACCAATCGCCGGCGCGGTTGTTTCAATCACGATCGCCCCCACGCGCCGTACCGTTCAAGACTCCACGGACGGCTTCGGCCATTTCAGCTCGTTCATCACAAATTCGAGCGGCGATTTTCTCGTACACGTAGCGGCGACTGGATTCGAGTCGCAGCGGCGCAGGGTTACAGTCCCCGTCACGCAACAAAACGTGACGGCCGACTTTGTACTTCACGCGAATACTGTCGCACTTTCGGCCGTACACGTCACTGCTCGACGGCCGTTGCCTCCAAAGTGGCGTGCCGTCGGCAAGGATTTCTCCAACGCCGAGACCGACGCCACCGGAGGCCTGGTCGTGACGCAGCCGGTCAATGGATCGATCGATGCAGGTTTCCTGCAGTTACTGCCAGGCGCCGTGGGCGATGGAGTTCGTGGCCCGTCATTCCTCGGACTTGGAACCGACCAGAACAGTACCACGCTGGGCGGAAGCGCTGCGGGCGCGATCAGTCTGCCCTCTTTTGGACGCGTTCAGGCGCGCGCGATTACTTCCACGTATGATCCCGCGCTCGGCGGCTTCAGCGGAGCAAACATCGCATTCGATGTGTTGCCCGGTGGAGAGTTTACAACCCGGAAACTCGATATGGGCGTCAACCCACCAGCGAGTGCGGGTGAAGCACCGTCGGTTCAGGCGACTGCGGCAATCGACGGACCGTTCGGACGCACCGAGTATCGCGGAGATGCCGCAATTACAGGAAGCTACCAGTCGTTCGCGGCGCCGTCTCTTTTTGCGCCGGGCGGCGGGACTCCGGCCGCTCTTGCAATTGATGGAACGACCCGCGCCAGCCTGCGTAACGCTCTTTCATCACTCGGCGCTCCGTCCGTTTCGATCAACTCACCTGGCAACGTATCGCGGAGTGATTTATCGTCTGTCTTTCGTGTTGACAGATCTCCGTATTCCCGAAGCTCAGCCGGAGCGCTGCTTCAGTTCGCGGCGTCCCGGCAGACTGGAGTCGGACTCAATCCGGGCGCGGCAGGTTCGCAGGCGATGACGGCAAAAACAACCGGCGCAGTCTTGCAGCTATTTACGTCCGAGTTTACGAAGAGCAGGGCTTTACACGAAACGCGCCTGACCGCCTATCAAGATCGCTCGACGACAGACCCTCTTTGGCTCTTTCCCGCCATAAGCGTTCTCGTTCCGCCAAGCACCGGTTCAACTTCGCTGCGCAGCGTAGGACTGGGAGGAGTCCCGTCCGGATACATCGACGTCACGTCTGGAATCGAGCTGCGTCGAGAGCATCAGATGATAGTTGGCGGTAATAAACACCGACTGAAATACGGCGCCACAATCAACCTGACAGGCAGTCGCGTTGGAGACGGCAACGCGGTGCAGCACACGTTCGCTTACAAAAGTCTCGGTGCGTTGGAATCCAACGCGCCGAATTTTGCGACTATGTCAAGCAATGAGGGCCTGTGGCGAGAGCAGTCGTACGGGGCTTCCGCTTGGTTCGGCGACACGTGGAGTCAAAGCAAGACAATGCAAGTGTTGATGGGTGGACGAATCGATGCAGATTTCGCGAAGCTCACGAGTTCGGATCTGGTGCGCAGCATAGCCGATCAGCGCCCTGCCTTGCGCGACGTGACAGTCAGCCCGCGAATTGGATTTCGCTGGATCAAGTGGGGACCGCGATTCCACATCAGCCAGGAACCGCTTGGATTGTTTCCCTCCCAAACGCCAAATCTTTTCCGCGGCGGAATTGGGCTGTTCCGCAGCAGTTGGCCGAGCGCGTCTACGCTGAGTCAATTGACTCAATCTTCGGCGCTTCTCGCATCTCGCATGGAGTGCATAAATCCAACGACGGGCCCAGATTGGAGCGCGGTAGACGGCGGAAACGCCGATCCTGGGTGCGATGCGTCGCTATCGTCGCCGTTCCGCGCCACCGGCGCAAATGTCTCTTCAAGCTACAAGCCTGCGCGTAGCGTTCGCGCATCCGTCGGTTGGAGTCGTCCAACGAAACGTCTCGTTGTATCTGCCGATGCGACACTTTCGCTGAATATCGATCAGCCCGATTGGGTTGACCGGCAATTTTCCGGGAACCCCGTTTTCAATCTTGCGAACGGGCGCCCCGTTTACGTCTCCGCATCCAGCATAGATGCGTCGAGCGGAGCGTTCCCGCAGCGAGACGTCGCGCCACGGCAGGCAGTACATCTGAACAGCCTCGAATCGGACGCAAGGTCTCTGAGTCGTCAGGTGACGCTGGAACTCCAGTCACCGCGTGTTTTTCCACGCCCATTCTGGGCGCTTACATACGTTCTCTCGCGAACTACGGGGCGGATGCAGGGATTCCAAGGCACAACAGCTGGAAACCCGCTCGACTTCTCGAACGGCCCAACGAGCAACGATGTTCGTCACCAACTCGTGATGATGGGTGGGATGTATGGTCCGCGCGCTCTGGCGTTGTCTGCGTATGTTAAAGTTAGGTCCGGGCTGCCGTACACACCCATCGTCGGTGGCGACGTGAACGGGGATGGATTCATCAACGACCGCGCCTTTTCGGATCCCGCCATCCCAGTTGCCGGCGACAAGGCGGCGGTGGCGTGTCTCCAGAGCGCTGCCGGCCGAATGGTTGGAACCAATGGGTGCCGTGGTCCTTGGCAGGCGTTGGCTATGGTCCGCCTCGATGCTCAAGGCCAATCGCTGCACCTATCCCAGCGGACGACGATCAGCCTCGTTGTCGACAATCCGCTGGCGGCAGTCAACAGCGCGCATTGGGCAGGTGCGGCCAGCGTGGACCCGATTGCATATTACGTCACAGGTTTTTCAGCAACGAAGCAGGCGTTCGCACTTGGACCAAACGCTCATTTCGGAAGGCCTTCATACGTTCAGAACCCTATTGTCAGCTTTCAAGTGAGTATCGATCTTTCCAAGCCGACTGACGAGCAGATGTTCGGCCGGTCAATCGAGGATGCGTCACGTCACACAGGCTCCGAAACTGAACGTGTTGCAGCGATTCAGGCTCGTTACTCGCGCTCGGTCCCTGACGTGTATCAGGAAATTCGCGAAGAGAGCGACTCGTTATTCCTGTCGCGCGCACAGTTCGACAGCCTTGGCTCAGCGGATATCCCGTACCGCGCACGCATGGATTCCGTATGGCATGTACTTGCTGAGGTGATAGTCATTAACTCCGATAATAGAACGTCCGCGGAGCTACTTGAATTCAGTCGGGCAAGCTCCGATTCCGCGGAGGCTATAACGATGCGCGAGCGGCCGTTAATTCGAGGAATCCTCTCCTCGTCGCAGATGCCGTATCTATCCCAATTCATCACCGATTTTATGAACGGTAAGTCCATCCGGATGTACTTCTCACAGTAAGTCTTTGACAGTTCCAGTACGAGCAGGATAGGGGTGCCGCGTCGATGCGGAGCCCCTCAACCCTTGCTCCGCGCCGTCCGCCCCGGTATCCTCCATGTATGCGGATCACCACCTGGGCCGAGTACGGCGTAATCTGTGCCCTGCACTTGGCGCGTCGGTCGGACGAGGGCCCCGTCA
>JBDTAZ010000032.1:0-8260 GCA_039924325.1 Gemmatimonadaceae bacterium | reverse complement strand
TATTTGCGAGACACTGCCGAGTCTGACTCGCCGTATCGGGTCCAACAAGTTTGCCGGTGGTAGGATCCGTCGCGCCCTGCCCCGACACGATGATGAGTCGCTCGAACCCGATGCCCGGTGAATAGGGGCCTGCGGGCTTGGGCAGGTCGGCGCTGTGAATGAAGCGATGAGTCATGGCGTGATGCGTGTGAGGATGTGAAAGGTCAAGATAACAGTTCGGCCTGAAGTGTTCACCTTACTCCGCGGAAGTCTGCCGTTCCCACTCTGAATATCGTCGGCGTGCGCTTCACTGCTGGCTCGGGCTGTCCGGGCTTCGTGTTCAATTCATATCCCTCCGGCGCCGCCTCCGCCCAGACGCCGTACACGCGCCCGTCGTAGGCAACCAACCACATGTAATCGCCTAGGCTCGCGTTTTCACCTGCGAACGAGCGGTCCGACCAGTCGTAGTTCTTAAACGTCTTGCCACCATCGGTAGAACGCGCGAGTGTAAGACGCGTGTCTCTGTTCGCGGGATCGTCGCGGCGATCGTAGAACTGCACGTAGACATCGCCATTCACCGGATCTACCGCCATCCACTGGAAGAACTGATCGTTCCCGTCGTGAATCGGATCGTCGTTCACGCGCATTGCCGGCGTCCAGGTCTTGCCGTGATCGGATGAGCGCGAGATGAACACATCGACATCACCGTTTCTGAAGTCGCTCCACGTGACGAACAGCTCGCCCGATTTGCGATTCATACTGATCTGTGGAAATCCCATCGTTCTTGCGACGCCCGGCACGCCACCCGTTCCGCCGAAGTACGGCGGCCCCACATCGAAGATCGGCTTCGACGGTGCGAACGTGGCGCCACCATCTTTTGAAATTGCGAGCGTGATGTTGAGCCCCTGATTCCAGACTACGTAAAGCGTTCCATCTGGCGCGACGGTTCCAATGATTCCAACTACAGATCCGTTGTCGTCACGCGGATAACCCGGGATCGTGCTGATGCGTTGCGGTTTGGACCAAGTAGCACCCTGATCAGCCGATCGCGAGAACAGAACTATGGAATTCTGGAGACCCCATTCGATCCAGGTATAGTAGAGATTGCCACGATGCGGACTCTTCTCGTTCTGATCCGCCCAGATCCGCGGCATGTCCTCGAACTTGATGTTGCTCTCCTTGCCCGTCCACACCTTGACGCCAACCGACTTCTTCCACGACTTGCCACCGTCGGGCGAGCGCACGACCCACACGCCGTTGTCAGTGGCTCCATGCGCCCAGTAAGACGCCGTTCCAAGTTTGCTGAACGCGAGATACGAGAAGTAGAGATTCCCGCGATCATCAAACGTCATCGACGGATCACCACCAGTTTTCCCGCCCTCACCCGCCGGATTCACGGTAGTGAACGTTCGCGCCGAGTCGGTGGAATACGCGACCAATCCGCCGCCGGCGGTTACAGCGATCTGGTTGGGACTGTAGTGATTGATCGCGATCGAAGGCTCGCTCGCGGACATGCCAGGCGGTGTGACTGTCACGATTCGTGCGCCGGGGGCGTGGGGCAGGGACTGGGCATGAGCTGCGATTGTCAGCAGCGGGAGCGTCGCGGCGATCATCCAAGTTGAGCGCACGGTCATCTCGGTACTCCGTCGAAGAGGCGGTTTCGGATACAGTATACGACTGGAAATGTATTCTACCCCTTTACCGGGCGAAGCGTCACCCCGTGACTCCGGACCAGAGACCCGCCAAACTGCGATTCCCTATCCCCACCTCAACCACTTCATCTCCTGCTTTCCCGCCTGCACCAACCCCCTCCCTACCGTCCTGAACGGCCGCCCCTGCGTAAACGCAGATCCAATCGCGTACAACGATCGCACCGAAAACTTCGCCTCATTCGCAATCGCATAAACGGCCTCCCAGTTCTCCGGCGCAAACTTCGCCTTGAAACTGTCCAACCCTTCAAAGTTGTAAAATCGCCGCCCGTGCGCCCGCACCAACTTGAAACCGACGTGAATCAAAAGTGAGTGATTCGTGAGATCACCACCTCGCGTTGATAACGGCGCCAATCCCAACGTCACGTAATCCGCGCGTTGCTCAGCAATCCACCGTACAGCACTATCAATCATCATCTCAGCAGTCCCGTTCGGTGCATCATGGCCTCTCACGAACTGCTCCGTCAGCCAACCGTTCCTCGCTGGTATCGGCGACGCAACCAGAAACCCAACCGGTACTCCGCGCCGCGTCGCGACAAACACTCGGCGATCCTTGAGCTGCCCGAGTGTTTCAGGCTCGACGAGAAAATGCAGCGGTGGTAATCCCCTGGTGCCCAACCACTCCTGCAACAGCTTGCGTAAAACCGGATTGTGCTCCGCTCTTTCCGAAGGCCACAGCTCAACACTCACATCCTTGTTGCGCGCCCTATGAAGTTGCGCGCGCAATGACGCGTGAGTCGCAATAATCTCATCCCAGTTTGCAGGATTCCACGATGGTTGCGCGCCGAGCAATATAGCGGAGTGCGTTCTTGTCGTGCTGTACAATGTTTCAAGCCGATCCTCCGCACCGAAGTAAACAACTCCAGCTCCGCGCTTCGCCGCGTCCCGCTCGAACTCCTGCGCTACCTCACGCAGGTCGGCATCGGTCGCAACGGGGCCGCCACCAACCACAAGTCTACCGCCAGCGCGAACATACCCGACCACCGCAGGATGCTGCGCAGAAAACCACAGCTCAAAACCCGGATTCAATATCTGGTACGCAGTCGAGTTCCACCCGTACTCCAGCACCAACTCCCGCGCCCGATCGTACTCGGCGCCGCTCTGCGCACTCGGCGTCGGCACGGCGCTCATGCCTGCTATCGCCGACTATTCGGCGGAAGGCCAAGTACGCGATTCAACCAGCGCACGAACGGCAGCATCGTCGCGTACTGCTTCGCAAGGATGTCCGGCAACTTCGGGCTCAAGACCTGCGCCTCGGTAAGATCACGATGCACGGTGAATGATTTGTAGCGCAACAACGCACCAGCAGGATGATCGGCGTCGAATCCACGCGGTGGTCGCTTGAGCACGGCTTCCTCACTCATCTTTCCAAACGCGCGCTTGAACGCGGGCACGCGGAGAATCGACTCCAGAGATTCCGGATCGTCTGCGATCGTCTCGCGCAACGTCTTCAACGCCGCGGTCGGCGGCATCCAGATTCCACCGGCAACAAAGCAGTCTTTCGGCGCAATCTGAAAATAAAATCCCGCTCCGCCGTGCACTGCCTGCGTACCGACCGCGTGACCAGCATCACGATGGTAGAACCACGCGGCCGCATTTGTCTTGTACGGTGATTTGTCCTTCGAGAATCGCACGTCGCGATAGATGCGGAAGATCGAACGCTTGGGATTCCCCACCATCTCCGGCGCAATCTCGCCGAGTCGCGCATCTACTTCCTCGACCAGCAGCTGCAGCGGTCGCTTGACTTCTGCGTCGTACCGCTCGCGATTTGCCTCGAACCACTCGCGCTTGTTGTTCCGCGCAAGGCTGCGCAGAAATGTCAGCGCGGCAGGTCTGAATCCGGTGAATGCTTCAACTTTCGTCTTTGGTGGCATCTATCGTTGCTGATCATGTCTCCAATGATCGTACCGAGAGACGCCGCTCGTCCTCGTCACGTGGGCCAAGGAATTCTGAGATCCCACTCAGCCAGTCAACATGCTCGCACAGAATCTTGATCGATGCAAGCATCGGCACCGCCAGAAAAGCGCCGGCTATCCCCCAAATCTCCCACCAGAACGCAACGCCGATGAATATCGCCACAGGGTTCAGCGCCAGCCTGTGACCCATCACTGTCGGCCCGATGATGTTGCCCTGGATCAGATTCAGTATGACGAAACTACCGGGTACCAGCAGGGCGTGCCCAACGCTATCGAACACTGTGAGGGATGCGACCGTCAGTATCGCAATGAGCGTCAACGCTCCCACGTACGGTATGAATTCCAGCGCCGTAACGAGCGCGCCCCAGAGAAACGGGTTCGGCATCTTGAGCAGATACATAACCCCAGTGAAGACGGCACCTTCGAGGATGTTCATAACCGCCGACGTCATGAGATACCGCGAGATGGATGACTCGATCTCCCGCGCTACCTCGATGGCCGTCTGCTGCTTCACATGTCGCGAGCTTACCTTGATCGTCTTCTGAAGGAACAAATCGCCCACCGAAAGCAGGAAGAATGTCAGCACAAGCACTTCCAGCAACGCTCCAGCAACGCTCTGCGTTGTTCCAAAGAACCGCGATCCCATGCTCGGACCCGCAACTACGACTGTGCGCGTTGCTGGCCCGCCTCCAGAAACGCTGGTCACCTTGTCAACCTGATCGGCCGTACGCGTTACTTGCTCAACTGGCTTCATGATCTTGTGGAGCTTCTGACCGGCGCGATCGAGTGTCGCAGGAGCTGAGACGAGCCAGTTCTGCGCCGGCGCGGCGAGTGAATAGACGCCGTATGACAATCCGCCCGCGACGCCAAGTATGATGACCGCTGATGTCAGCGCGACGGGAATGCGCAGCTTCCGGTACAGCCAGCGCACCGGTGGGCTCAACAGAAAATTGAGCTCGACCGCAAAGAATATCGGAATAAAAAACGCACGCCCGAAATACAGCGTGTAGACAATCGCAAGCAGGGCGATAATCGAAAGGCTCAGCGGATGGCTTGGTGCGCCACCCGCTGAGCCCATTGTCGCAACTTCTGTTGGAGTGGCGCCCTCGGCGTCACTCACCCTTCGCTACCGCACTGATGCGACACCCTGAGCCTTCTGCACCAGCGCGAAAAGTCCCTGCGTATTCTGAACACCCTTCAAAGCATCGAGCGCGCGCTGAAGCTGATTGTCGTCGTCGAGATACTTGCGCTTGGTAGCAGAATCACCAAACGCCATCGACGTGATCCGAACGCCGAGCAATCGGTCGATCTCCGTGCTGCCGCCCTGAGCGAGCAACGCTGAATCGACGGTGACACCTTTCGCCTTGAGACGCGCGATGAAGTCATTCCGCATCTGTGGCGTAACGGTGAAGTTCTCCTTTACCTTGCTCTTCATTTCGCCTGCATAGTCCTGCAGCTCCTGTGCGAAGATCTGTGACTTGGGTGCAAGGCTCTGAAGCAACTTCTGTTCCGGAGTCGAAAGAGTGTCCGGCTTCACGATGATGTCGGGTGTGATGCCACCGCCGCCATATACGATGCGGCCTGCGTCACTCTTGTATTTCGGACGCGCACGACGCGCGGAATCTGTCTCAAGCGAGTCCGGCATCACTTCCACGAGCTCACCATCCGGTAGCAGCTTGCGTTCTACCTGAATGGACCGTCCGCTCGGCGTGTACCATTTCGCCGTCGTCATCTTGAGCGCGTAGCCGCCATCCAGCTTGTAGAGGCTCTGTACGAGACCCTTGCCGAACGATGTAGTACCCATGATGAGCGCGCGATCGTGATCCTGCAGCGCGCCGGCGACGATCTCCGAAGCAGATGCAGTATGTGGATCGACGAGCACGACCATCGGGATCGTCGGAGCTTCCGGTGCGTCGGTCGCGCTATACGCCTGTACTTCACCAGTACGTCCGCGGACGCTCAGGATCGACTTGCCAACAGGTAAGAACAGATTGCTGGTGGCGATAGCCTGATCCAGGAAGCCACCAGGGTTTCCACGCATGTCGAAGACGATCTTCGTAGCGCCGTGCTTGGTGACATCTGTGACCGCGTCCGCAACTTCCTGCGCAGCGGTCTCATTGAACTGTTGTAACGGGATGTAACCGATGTTTCCGAACACGAGCGTGTACGGAACCGCCGGGATGTGAACGATCGCGCGCGTGAACTTCACCGGGATCGGCTCGCTCACTCCGCTGCGTCCAAATTCAACGTTGACGGTGGTGCCTGGGTCGCCCTTGAGCTTGTCAGAAACCTGCGCCGTCGTCCAGCCGCGAGCGTTCGCGGTGTCGACTTTGAGAATCCGATCGCCTTCCATGACGCCGCCAGCAGATGCCGGCGTGTGCGGGAAGACGCGCTGAACGGTTACGAAGCCATTGGTCGGAGCGATCTCCATACCGATGCCGCCGTACTTGCCGCCAGTCTGTTGACTGAACTGATCGTATTCCGCCTTCGTCCAGAGGACGGAATACGGGTCGTTCAATTGCTTGACCAGACCCTTGGCCGCCTTCTCATACAGATCGCTGGGCGGGACGCTATCGACGTAGCGGGACGCCGTGATGCGCAGAACCTCGTCGAGCAGCTGAGCGCTCGCCACGGTGTCACGCTGTTGATAAACAAACGCTCCGACAACGAGCGGGACCATGACCGCCCCGAGGACGGCAAAATGTGTGAGGCGAAGTTTGCGCATAATGTTTGTATAACTACGGGGCTATAGTGTTCCGTGTTGCCAGCACGTAGTCCACGTGCCAGTCCTTCTCGATTTGATGAAACCCGGCGTCTCGCAAAAGTCCCGCGGCTATCAGCATTTCATGGGCAGGTTGAAGTACCCGCTGGAGATGTGATGGATACCGCTGGGTTAATGGCAATTGCGAAGCCAGCCGCTCAAGGCTTATGCGCCACGTCACCATGTCCTGCGATCTGGCCGCCGCAAGTAGCCTGTACAGGCGGCGAGCGACAGGATTGGTCAGACTTCCATAGTGTTGCAGTGATAGGGATATGGTATTGCCGGCCGCGACGTTTGCCCGAATCTGTGGCGAGAGCGCAACACGTGCTTCGCCGGGCTCGTTTGCCGAGATCACCGAAAAGAGCGCCAGCTGGTCCCGATCCGTCAGCCTTCGCCGTTCGATTGTGGCTGAACTGAAGACCGTAAATGTACCATCGAACGACTGTTCTAATGGCTGGCGATAGGCGCCATTGGATTCCAGCCTCGTTCGGACGAGCCGATTCAGTGATGCGCGGAGCTGTTCGTAGGTCCGACCGTCCGCTTTTCGGCCGATCGACCGGAGAAATGCGTGAAGGGTGAAGCTGACCGCTCCGTTTTCCGGGAAGCCGGCCTCGCCGTACCGGTGCATGATCTCGACGTAAACATCCTGGTCAAACGTGCCCGGCAATCGGTCGCCGGGCGCAGGCAGAACCCGCCAACGGCCCCCGGCATCCGGGACGTAGCTTATCGCGCCGTCCTCCGCAGAATCGCTCAGCCTGAAAAGGGGCAGCACCTCGAGCGAACGGTCCAAAAGGACCGCTTTGCTTGCCATCCTTCGAGGCGCCGTAGCTAGATGCATACCTATAGAATAGACGATGCGGGCGGGTCGGGTAGTGCCCATCTCTCCGTTGGAACGATACGTGAATGACAAAGAAGGTAGGTCAAACCAGGCCAGGAGCAGCCGATTCACAACCACCGAGACAGTGAACTGAGGCCAATTTTCAAGTACGCCGGCGAGATTGCGGCGATCGTTGTGCTGCTCGCCATGGTCGTAATCGGCGTGCTAACGGTCACACACGCCACGCCCGTCAGGACGGTCATCTCGTCCGGCACCACGGACCGGCCGCCCGCAGTTGGCGACTCGCTTTTCGCTCAGGTGATGGAGCTGTACACGGGCACGCACTTCTCGTCCGGTAACGAAGTCACGCTTTGCCTCAACGGAGACGGAACGTACCCGCGTCTTTGGAAAGACATCTCGTCGGCGAAGCACACAATCACAGTGCAGCTCTACTACTCCGAGCCCGGAAAGATGGCAGAGGAGATGCGCGACAGGCTCGCCGAGCGTGCACGCGCGGGTGTGAGTGTACTCGTGGTACTCGACGCGTTTGGCTCGGGCCCGATCATGAAAACAGGATTCGTGGACACGCTACGTGCGGCCGGCGCGCGTGTTGCATGGCTGAGGCCGATCGACTGGCACACACTGAATCGCGCCGCAACACGCTCGCACGTTCGCGCGATAGTCATCGACGGGCGCATCGGTTACACTGGCGGTTTCGGTCTCGCCGACTATTGGTTCGGAGACGGGCATCATCCTGGACAGTGGCGCGAGACCAACGTCAGATTCGAGGGTCCGGCCGTCGCTAGTCTGCAGGCCGCGTTCGCATCAGCGTATGCGGAAGCAACAGGAATCCTGATTACAGGCAACAGATTCTTCCCGCCGGTCAGCTTTGATGCGGTCGGCGAAAAGGTAGCGGGACTGATGCACACAACGCCGGTAGTAGGGAGCACATCCGCGGAACGCTTTCTTGCGTTGACCATAGATGCAGCGCGCAAAACGCTGTACATCACCAATTCATACTTCATTCCGGATCCGCAGTTCCGCGTGATGCTGATGGGCGCGGAAAAGCGTGGCGTCG
>JBDTAZ010000031.1:0-6492 GCA_039924325.1 Gemmatimonadaceae bacterium | reverse complement strand
TTCGTAACGCACTCCTTCCCGCGCTTCGAAGGTGATGCGGCTGGTTCTTTCATCCTGAGCCTGGCGGAAGCACTGTCGCAACGGGGAGTCGAGGTGCGCGTCCTTGCGCCCGCCGCCCCCAATCTCAGCGACACTGCGACCATCAACGGTATACCCGTTCGACGGTTCCGGTACGCACCGCGATCCCGCGAGACTCTTGCGTATCGGGGCACAATGGCCGAAGATGTGTCACGCTCCATTGCAGGCAAATTCGTGCTCGCTTCGTTTATCATCGCTGAGACCGCTGCGTTGCGTGCAGAGACCGCGGCATGGAAACCCGATGTCCTTCACGCGCACTGGTGGTTCCCCAATGGTCTCGCGGCCGCGCGCGTCGCCAGACAGTCCGGAGTTCCACTGGTCACGACGTCGCACGGTACTGATTTGAGGTTGCTGAAGGCAAACGTCGCTGCGCGCCCGCTGGCGAGATATGTGTTTCGTAGATCGGCGCGCGTGACCTGCGTGTCGCGGTGGCTCGCCAGCCAGGCGGCGGAGTTTTCCCGGATCGCGCCGATCGTCGCGCCAATGCCGGTTGCGACGTCGCAGTTTGCGCCAAGCGACGATCGCGACGAGAATCGAATCGTTTTTATCGGACGGCTCTCTGCACAAAAGGGAATCGAAGCGGCGATCCGCGCGGTAGCTCTCATGAGGCGTAGCGTCGTTCTCGACGTAATCGGTGACGGTCCTGACAGGGCCGCGCTGACAGAACTCGCCGGTCGACTGGGCATAGGCGAGAGAGTCCTGTGGCTTGGCCACGTACCGCATACCAGCGTTCCCGCGCTGCTGTCACGTGCCTCCGCGCTTGTGGCCCCATTCACGGAAGAAGGTCTAGGGCTTGTCGCCGTCGAAGCTCAACTTTGTGAAACTCCGCCAGTTGCATTTCGCTCGGGCGGTCTGACAGACATCGTGGAGGATGAAGTCACAGGACTACTTGTCGCACCGGGTGATGTCGATGAACTCGCCGCCAGCCTGGAACGCATTGTGTCGAATCCCGCGCTGCGCAGCCGACTTGGTGCCGCCGGTCGCGCGGCAGCACTCGCGCGATTCACGCCCCAGGCAGTCGCCGAGCAGTATGCGCAGATCTACGCCGATGCGATCAGTGATCGGGGGGACGGCCGTGCGATCTAAATGGATGCGGATCGCGCAGTTCGTTTTCGCGGCGGTTGTCGTGGCGTTTGCGGGCATCGCCATATCCAAACGCTGGGACATGATTCGCGGCCGAATGGTAACCCTCGACATTCAGTGGTTACGACTCGCCGAAGCCTCGCTGCTTGTCTTCATAGCGTACGCAGTACTCGTGGAAACGTGGCGCCGTGTTCTCGCCGCATGGGACACGAAATTACCATGGTGGACGGCAGCGCGAATCTGGTTTGCGGCGAGCCTTGGCAAGTACATACCCGGGAACCTCTGGTCGCTCGCTGCGCTCAGCGTAATGGCTCGAGAAACCGGTGCGTCCTCCGTCGCAGCGGCTGGATCGTCCATCATCGTAAACGTCTTCAACCTGGTTTCCGGCCTGGTGCTGGTGTTGCTCTTCGCCTCGCGCCTCGTCCCTCACGCGGCCGTCTTCGCGGGGGTTGCCGTGCTTTCGATCGCAGGTGTACTCGCCGCCCCGCTATGGCTTCCGCTCATCGTAAGGCTGGCCATCCGCGTAACAAAGCGCGATTTGAAAATTCCGGTCATTCCGGCAAGTACGGTTTGGTGGTCGATGCTGGGAACAGCGTTCGCGTGGTGTCTCTACGGCGAGGCGTTCCATCTGTTCGCGATGGCGATCCTCGGCGACAACGCGGTGCACGGCAGCGTCGTACTCTACATTGCAGCGTATACGGCGGCGTATATTGTGGGGTTCATCACCCTAATCGCGCCCGCCGGAATTGGCGTCCGCGAAGCAGGCATCTGGGAGGGGCTACCGCTTCTCGGACTTACTACCCACGGCGACGCGGTAATCGTCGCGATCATCAGCCGGCTGTGGCTTACGATACTGGAAGTGATACCGGGCCTTGTCGCTCTCGCGGCTGGCCATTTCCGACCTCCAACTCGACCTGAATGACCTCAGGACATTCCGCCAAACGTGTTGAGACAGCCGATCCATTGATTGGCGCCTACGAGCCGCGATTCGCCGCTCTCTGGGCCACTCTTGCATACGCCGTCGCAACATTGGCACTTGGATGGCCGGCTCTGGCTGGCAAGTTTCTGGTCGGTCCACACAGCGATCAGTACATAGCCGGCTACGCCTTCCGCGAGTTCGCTGCAACCACACTGAAGGCGACCGGTTCCTTCCCGCTCTGGAATCCGTACCAGTTTGGTGGAATGCCGTTTATCGCTGCCATGCACGGGGACATTTTCTACCCGACGTTCCTGCTTCGCATGGTGCTCCCAACCGACGTGGCGATGACGTGGGGCTTCATGGTTCACGTCTTCTTTGCTGGTGCGTTTACGTACCTATTTCTGCGCCGCGCAAAATTCGGTTTCGCAGGTGCGTTCGTCGGTGGGCTCGCGTACATGATGAGCGGCCACATCGCTACGTACGTCGGGCCGGGCCATGACGGAAAACTCTTCGTCGCGGCGCTCTTCCCGCTGCTTCTCTGGGCAGTTTTGGCATGGGTGCGCGATGGTCGCATGTGGGCCTTGGGTGCCATTGCCGCGGTCGTAGGGCTCGACATCCTGTCACCCCACCCGCAGCTGCTTGAGTATTCATTGCTCGCGGCTGGGGCTTACGCAATCGTACTCGCGGTCGGCCTCGTGCGCGACGGAACAGGGGACAACCGACTCGCGCTGATCAGACTTGGAGGCGCCCTCGCAGCAGTACTTGTGGGGCTGGCCATCGGGGCAGTGCAGTTCCTGCCCGTCAGAGAGTACGTGGGCTGGTCGCCGCGCGCCGCGGGGATCGGGACGTATGATCGGGCCACCTCATATGCCAAGAACCCGCAGGAGATCTTCAATTTCTATCTGCCGGAGTTCACAGGGATCCTGGATCACTACTGGGGTCCGAACGTCATCCATTTCCAGGGCGATTATGCTGGTGTCGTGGTACTCCTTCTGGCTGCACTCGGCATCGGCGGAATGCGGCACGACAGGCGATCGCGCGAACTCTGGTTCTGGGGAATCACGGTTATCGTTGCATTGCTCTGGGCCTTGGGCGCTGCGACTCCGTTCTACAACATCCCGTTCTACCTGATTCCCGGCACGAAGTACTTCCGTGCGCCCGATTCGGTCTTCTTCGTAGGCACGCTCGGAATGGCGGTGTTTGCGGCTCGCGGAGTCGAGCGTGCGCTGACAGCCGAGGTTACTCGGCGGTTCGTTCTTGGCTGGGTGATCTTCGCGGCGGCGGTAGCACTCCTCGCCGCGACGGGGGTGCTTACGGCCTTCGCGCGCAGCGTAGCGCCCGAGGGACGACTCGATGCAGTGGACGCGAACAACGGCGCGATGGTACTAGGCGCGTTCCGATCCTTTGTCTTCGTCGTGCTTGCCGCGCTGGCAGTATTCAAGGCCGCTGAGCTTCGCCGAGTCGCCGGTCGGTTTGCACCGATTATCGTACTGGCCGCCCTTACCGCCCTCGATCTTTTCGTCGTGAACAAGCAGTACTGGGCGTTCTCGCCACCCGCCAGTCAACTATATGCATCCGACTCGGCGCTGGACTATCTCCGGAATCTCAAGCAGCCCGGCCGCGTGCTCGCAATTCCCGTCGCCAACGGATTGGATGTCGCGCTTTACAGTGGCGCTGAACTAATGACGCATCGCGCGCTGAATCCGCTAGGCTACCACGGGAACGAGATCGGGCGCTACAACGACCTCGTAGGTATTCCACAGGGATCCGGGCCGAGCGACGAGTCGACGCGTCTCATCATGACTAACGAGAATATCCGGCGGCTCACGGCCACCCAGTACATACTGAGCAACGGTCAACGACTCGCGTCTGTCATACCTGGCATGACGCAGGTTGCTGGGCCGGCGACTGACGACGCTTCCGGCCGGACGAACTATTTGTACAAGTTGCCAGAAGCCGCTCCATTCGCGTGGGTGGCCCCGGTGATCGTCAAGGCGGCCGACGACGCCGTGCTCTCAACGGTTATGAACCCGCGCTTCGATGTTCAGAGCGCGGCGCTATTCGATCCAGCTGCACCGGTGAATGCCGTCAACGTCACGGCGCTTCCGCAGCCTACCGGGATCAACGCCAGTTTCGATACATACGCGCCAGGTCGCATGTCGATTACACTCGACAGACCGGCTCCGGCTGGCTCCGCGCTGATCGTGGCTGAGAACTACTATCCCGGCTGGCAGGCAACCGTGGACGGGAAGGCGGCGCCGATCGGCCGAGCGCAGTACAGCATGATCGGAGTAGAGTTGCCTGCGGGCGCTCACAAGATCGACCTGGTGTTCAGCAGCCCCGCGTATGAAACCGGGAAGCTGATCACATGGATTGCAATACTAATCGCGCTGATTGGCCTGGCCGGCGGCACCTACATGGAGCGGAAACGAGTTGCCTGACGAACGCCCGTCCATTCGCCACGTCCTCGTCATCGTCCCGACCTACAACGAGCACGACAACGTCTCACGGATAGTGCCGTTGATCCTCGAACAGGACTCGAGGGTCGATGTCCTGATAGTCGACGACGGTTCACCGGACGGGACGGGGAAGGTCGTCGCCGAAATGGCCGCAGCCGAACCTCGCATCCATCTTGTCGAGCGGGCGTCCAAGATGGGGCTGGGGACAGCCTATCTGGCTGGCTTCAGATGGGCACTCGACCGCGACTTTGACGTGGCCTTCGAAATGGATGCCGACTTTTCGCACGACCCCAAGCACATCCCGCAGTTTCTGCACGCAATCGAGGACGCGGATATCGTCCTTGGCTCCCGCTACCAGGACGGCCGAGTGACCGTCGTCAACTGGCCGATTGGGCGGCTGGTCATGAGCTACATGGCCAACATATACGCCCGCGCTGTGACTCGACTTCCGGTGTTCGACGCGACAGGTGGATTCAAGGCTTTCAGGCGGAAAGTACTTGAGGCGATCGATCTAAATACTGTCCATTCAAACGGTTACGCGTTTCAGATCGAGATGAGTTACAGGGCCTGGAAGCGCGGTTTCAAGATCAAGGAAATCCCGATCGTCTTCCATGACCGCACTCTCGGCGAGAGCAAGATGTCCAAGCAGATCGTCCGCGAGGCAATCTGGATGGTGTGGCGGCTTCGCTGGCACGCGATAACCGGGAGACTGTGACCATGGTGGCAGGCCGCAGGTTCTGGAAGATGACGGGATCTGGCAACGATTTCGTCTTCATCGATGGACGAACCGAGTCGGCAAGTGAGTTTCAGAGCGCGGGGGTCATCGGACGGGTCTGCGCGCGGGGCACGGGAGTTGGCGCGGACGGACTCGTGATTCTGACCGAGCCGACTAGCCAGGACGCGGACCTCGCGCTCACGTATTACAACACGGACGGATCTCTCGCATCGCTCTGCGGCAATGCCACGCTTTGCACGGCGGCGCTCGGCGTGCGGTTACGGGCAGTGGATTCGGCCGGGTTTGGGCTGGAGACGGGCTCTGGAGTGCTTCGGGCTCGAATGAATGCAGGGCTGCCAGAATTCGATCTGCCGGCCATAGAGGGGCTTCAGCAGTCGCTGGCGGGTGTTCGGCCCTCAGGCGATGAAATCAGGCTGGGCTTTGCGACTGCCGGCATACCACACGTAGTGATCCAGGTGCCGGATGTTGCGAACAGCGACGTGTTCGGGCGTGGCGGGGCGATCCGGAACGATCCGTCATTCGCGGCGGGGACGAACGTGAATTTCGTGAGCCGCACCTCGACGGGTGTGTGGAAGATTCGCACGTACGAGCGAGGCGTTGAGGGAGAGACGCTGGCGTGTGGGACCGGGAGCGTGGCGTCGGCTGTGCTGCTCAGTTCGTGGGGCGAAATCGGGTCCGATGTGGAGCTGGAAACGGCGTCGGGCCAGGTTCTTGGTATCAGGACTGACCGTTCGAGGGACGGAGTTTGGCGGGCGTCGTTGCGGGGAGAGGGTCGCCTGGTATTCGAGGGGACTTTGGAGGAACTATGAGGATACGGAGGGATTTCCCACAGTTTCCACATTCCATAGTTTACATAATCCATATTATACGCATATCAGGTCTGAATGTTGGCGCCGCAGTGTCGGCTTCCTGATAGATCTCGATCGACCGTTCATCTCACCCATCACTCGAACCTTGGCTATCCCGCCGCTTGTTGGGGAGGTCGGATTCGTGTAGTCGGAAGCTAGACTTGCCGCCCACGAAGGTTGATGAGATCGGGCCGGTTCCGGTTAGCGTAAGCCAAAGGCCGCCCCGTTTCCGGGACGGCCTTTGAGCTGCAGCCTTACTACCTATCAGGCTTTCGCCGGAGCCGCTTCGAGTTCGCCGAGTCTGATTTTAGCTTCCGTCGCGTACGTGCCCTTGGGATCTGCGACGAGTTGATTCCATATCTTGGTCGC
>JBDTAZ010000030.1:0-15461 GCA_039924325.1 Gemmatimonadaceae bacterium | reverse complement strand
ATTGTGGACTTTTTCATGCGTTCGTTCTCTTGGGAGTATCGAGGTCCGGCTTTACGATATGTACGGCTTCTGCAGCCAGGACGCCCGGAATGTCGCGCAAGCCACACCCGTGCTGCGGAATCGAGTCGTCGATGAGCACTTCCGCGAGCTGCTGCCCGCGCTTGCCCCTGACCCAGGCGAGCTCGCCATCCGACAAAAGGCGAAACCTTGCGTCCTCGGCAGAAAGTCTAACCTGCGGACCACG
This sequence comes from Gemmatimonadaceae bacterium, assembly GCA_039924325.1. GTDB lineage: Bacteria > Gemmatimonadota > Gemmatimonadetes > Gemmatimonadales > Gemmatimonadaceae > Fen-1247. Next base: position 15,217 of record JBDTAZ010000030.1, on the reverse strand, counting down.
CTCCGTGTCCCCCTTTCGCGTGGCGATATAGTCGACGACACGCAACTCCGGCTGGAAACTGCTGTCGGATGGTGTGGGCGACGATCCGAAGAACTTCATCAGTGAGTGACGGCTACGTACGAGTTCGAGTCGGGTTCCTGCGACACGAGCGACATTCCATGGCGTTCCAGCACGACGTCGATTGCCTCGATGTGGGACTCGCTGAGCCCGCTGAACACGAACGACGGATTCCCGTTCTCGTGTTGCATCACGAGCTTGGCAACGATCTCATCGGCGCACGAAAAGTCCATCATCCCGACGCTGGAGAAGTCAATCACGGTCACGACACAATCGCTGGCCGCCTGAATCTGAGCCTCGATATACACACGAACTGCCACCCCCGTCGGTCGCGTGACGAGATTCGAATAGCTCTCTGAGACTGCTCGGCGAAGGACGTTGCTCACGTCGATGTGGTTTTTCATCATCGATCGACGCGCTCCGGAATCGTAATCTGCACCTGTGACCCTGGAAATGCTGGTAGATCCTTCTGCAACGGAACGTCCTCGTCCCACGTCGGGATGATGGCGAGCCGAGCAGTTCCGCTGCGGACGGAAAACTTTCCGTCCCATTTTCCTATGAACCGGCGGACTCCGGCGAGGCCCTGGCCACGGCCAGTGTCGCGGAATCGGCTGACGCCTCGCATCACGGCTTCTTCGAGGGCCATTCCATCATCCCATCTATCCGAACGAGGACGGCCCGTTGCTGATTCCAGCGACCTTCTGAAGCCGACGCCGGCATCGCACACAGCAATGACGAGCACGCGACGTCCACCAAGTCGCTTTTGCCAGCGATAGCTGTTAACGGCGACCCAGCCGCCGCTCTCGGCGTGCTCGACAATATTCTGGCAGGTTTCCGACAGAGCCATCGTGAATCGCATGGTAGCTGTCTTGTCGAGCTTGAGCTCCTGCACGAGTATCTGCTGTGCGCGCTGCTGCACCTTGTCCACTACGGTATGGACGTCCTCGCTGGCGTTCACGGGCGTCACTTCGAGTAGCACGCCAGGATCATTCTGTTTGCCGCGCGGCACTGTTCCGACGATGTCGTAGAGATCATCTGCGTACTTGAAGAATCCAGCGCGCGCCCAATAGAGCGCCGTTTCTTCCAACTCTGGAACCGCGAGACTCGGCCGCTCAAGTCGCGTCTGGGCAAGTGTAAGCAGCGCCGTAAGCCCGTAAGGCGACGCCCACCGCGCATGCCGAGCGTCGATCAATACCTTGTCGTCGGGTTGGAGCCTCGACAATGGCTCCAGTATTTGCTCAAACGTGGCGTCATCCAGTGATGGTGGAACAGTGATGACGTTCGTCACGTTAGCGAGAATTCTCCTCGGAGGTAGCTGGCGAGGCTGGTTGCCCCACGGTGCGTCAGATTGCGCGTCGCTGCCAACATGGCTGCATCAATCGCGTCGCCTAACTTATCACCTGCGAGCAGGCGCGCGAAATAGGTTGCGCCCCACACATCGCCGCAGCCTGTCGGATCGAGCGTTCGACTTGGCTCCGGCGCGACCGCTGGCACCCGTGAAGTGCGAATCGCGCCGTCAACCGCCCCCGATACGGGTAAGGCGGATCTGCGTATGTCGGACAAGCGTTCGAATCTCGGCGCGGCAAAATAGACCGCGCCGCGTGGTCCCAACGTCACATTTATGGCGGACACGCCGGCGGCCATCGCGGTCGCGGCGAGTGCCATTGCATCCGGCGCCAGGAGCGCGAGTTCGTCTTCGTTGATCTGCAGCACGTCGAAGCACTGCATCCATGACGGCACGTTTGGTATCGTCTGCGGCACCCTGTAACCGTCAGCATCTACCGCAAGCAGCAACGAGTGCATGTCGCAGTACACCGCTCCCGAGAAATGCTGACGGATGAGCTGCGCAGTTTCGAGATTCAGTTCCCAACCGCTGATCAGGTTGATGTATAACGCGTCGAGATCGGCGAGTAGAGGCTTGAGACCGAGCCACTGCCACCCGGGAATGCCGCCAGTGAGTTTTTCGGTTCGACGCTCGCTGCTCTCGTAACGCAGTGTCACGCGATTGTTTGGATATGGCACCTCAATAATCGCGGCATCGGTTGCCATGTGACGCAGAGTCGAGACGTGATCGCGCGCGCGCTGTGCTAGATCGCTCCCCACCTTGATCAGCGGAACGATTTCCCAGTCATCAGACAGAGCTGCGTCGAGACCCGCGAGGGCGTATGTGATGCCGCCCCACTCCTGAACGGGAGCTTGCATCGGATCACGGCCATGAATCTCATCCCAGACGAACGTGCCGATGACGCCAACGCGGCGTCGTGCGCGCATCAGAGCGAACCCATTACCCGCTCTTTGAATGTCGCGACGGCGCCAACGACACCGGCGGACATTGGAAGTGAGCCTAGGACGATCTTGCACGCGTCAACAGAGACCTTGAAGGCGCGCCGTTTTACTTCGGCCTGAAGTGGGATCATCAGAGCTTCGCCAGCCTGAGTTACTCCGCCGGCGAGTACGACGGTATCCGGGTTGAAAATATTGATCAGGTTTGATAGCCCGGTTCCGAGGAATCGGGCGGTGTCCCGCACTACCTCGCGCGCCACGACATCGCCTCGGCGAGCGGCTTCGTACACGACGTGAGCCGTGAGTCGCGACATGTCGCCATCTATCAGTGCGTCAATCGTTGCGCTCGGATCACCGTCAAATGCCTCGCGCGCGCGTTCTGCTATCGCGGGGCCAGAGCAGTATGCTTCGAGACAGCCGTAGTTCCCGCACTTGCAGCGTCGTCCATTGGTTTCGATCGACGTGTGACCGATTTCACCGGCGGCGTCCGAGACGCCGTGGTACAGACTTCCGTTGAGTACGAGTCCGCCGCCGATGCCGGTGCCAAGCGTCATGCCGATGACGTCCCGGCCGCCTCGCGCCGCGCCGCGCCAGAATTCACCGAACGTTGCGCAGTTCGCGTCGTTGTCGAGCGTCGCGCGCATGTTGACACGGTTCGAGATTTCGTCGCGGAGCGGATAGTCGCGCCAGCCAAGATTCGGTGTAAAAATCACCACACCACGCTCGCGGTCGAGCGGCCCCGGAGATCCGATTCCGACTCCCAGGATATCATCCCGACTCGCACCCGTTTCGCGATTGAGATCTATAACCACGCTTTCGATCATCGCGGCGATTCGGTCAGATACCGCATCCGCGCCCAGATCGGCGCGCGTCGGAAGCGTACGCAAGCCGATTTCGCGGCTGCCATCGATTGGCATGGCGCCTACGGAGAGATTGGTGCCGCCCAGGTCGACGCCAATTATGTATTGCTCTCTGCTCATCGGCTTGCTTCCTCGCGAATCACGGTTCGGATCATTTCGGCGACCTCGTCTGCGGTAATCTCGTTCATGCAACGCCAGTGCCCCAGCGGACAGACGGCCGGTCCGTGGCGATCACACGGGCGGCAATTGAGCAAGCGATTGCCAACGGTCCGTGAGCCTACTGCCAGCGGACCGAACCCAAACTCAGGAACGGTCGGACCAAAAATCGTCACCGTCGGCGTGCCGACCGCGGAAGCCAGGTGCTGCGGCGACGAGTCGTTGGTTGCCAGAGCGACGCTGCGCCTGATCAGTTCGGCGGAACCCAACAGAGACAACTTACCAGTCGCATCGACTATTCGCTCCGCGGCGACGCGCGATGTGACCTCGCGCGCGGCGGCGAGGTCGCCCGATCCGCCGACTATTGCGATATCGAATTCGTCCGCAAGAAGCTCGGCTAGCCTCGCGTAGCCGGGCCAGCGCTTCGTCTGCCACGCGCTACCGGGCGCCAGTGCAACAAAAGGGCGTGACCGATCCTTCACCAACACTTCCACGGCTTCGCGGTCTTCGTCGGTGGGGAAGAGTGTTGGTCGGATCAGCGGGCTGTGAAGATCATCGGTCGAAGCCGCGAGCGCGAGGTCCCCGAGCGAGAGAAGGCGACGCGCGTGGTGCCAGTCCTCACGATACTCTACGCGTCGGCTGTACGTCCAGCGGCCATCAGAGGTAGTGAAACCGATCCTCTCGTCGCAACGCGCTGCAAACGCAAGTGCGCCGCTTCGTGTAGATCCCTGGCACAGATACGCTGTGCGCGCCCCCCGCGCGTTGCCGGCGATTCGCCGGAACCCAGCCAAACCTCGGTCTCCGCCACGCTTGTCGTACACAATTACGCGAGATACTGCCGGGTGCGTTGCCAGCAATGTTGCGCCAATTGGCGTTGTGACTACATCCACGTCTCCGTCCTGCGCAAGTCGCGCGAGGAGCGGAGTCGTGAGCACGACGTCGCCGATGAAGCTCGTCTGTACAACGAGCGAGCGCATCGGTCAGTCTACCTGCAGAACTGCGAGGAACGCCTCCTGCGGGATTTCAACCGAGCCAACCTGCTTCATGCGCTTCTTGCCTTCCTTCTGTTTCTCGAGCAGCTTGCGTTTGCGCGAGATGTCGCCACCGTAACACTTCGCAAGCACATCCTTGCGCAATGGCTTCACCGTCGTACGCGCGATAATCTTGCCGCCCAGAGCCGCCTGAATCGCTACTTCGAAAAGCTGCCGCGGAATTAAATCCTTCAGCTTGTCCGAAATCTTCCGGCCCCAGTCGTACGCCTTGTCGCGGTGAATGATCACAGAGAACGCATCCACCGGATCTCCATTGATGAGCATGTCGAGCTTCACAAGGTCGCTCTGCCGGTACTCCAGCATCTCGTAATCGAGCGACGCATAGCCGCGACTGATAGTCTTCAGCTTGTCGAAGAAATCGAGAATGATTTCGCCCAGCGGAAACTCGAAATCGAACTCCACGCGCGACGCATCGATGTAGGACATGTTCTTGTACACCCCACGTCGTTCGGTGCCGAGCGTCATGATCGGCCCGATGTACTCGCTCGGCGATACAATCCGCGCCTTTACGTACGGTTCTTCGACGTGCTGGATGACGGCAGCGAGCGGCATCAGCGACGGATTTTCGATGAGCGCCATAGTCCCGTCGGTGAGGAATACTCGATACTCGACGCTCGGGACGGTTGTAACGAGGTCGAGATTGAACTCGCGCTCAAGCCGCTCCTGCACAATTTCCATGTGCAGCAGACCGAGGAACCCGCAACGGAAGCCAAAGCCGAGTGCGGTCGAAGTTTCGGGCTGGTAGTTGAGCGAAGCGTCGTTCAGCTGCAGCTTGTCCAGCGCATCGCGCAGATTCTCATACTGAGTTGTGTCTGTCGGATAGATACCGGCGAACACCATGGAGTGTACATCCTGATAGCCGGGCAACGGCTCCACTTCGTCGCGCGTCGCGTCGAGTACCGTGTCACCAACGCGCGTCTCCTTCACGTGACGCACGTTCGCGACGACGTAACCAACCTCACCCGGATTCAGCGCGTCCGTCTTGACCTGGCGCAACTGGTGATAGCCAACCTCCTCCACGTCGTACATCTCACCGACGGCGCTGAACTTGATCTTCATGCCGGCCTTCAACACGCCGTCAACGACACGCACGCTTGGAATGGCGCCACGATATCGATCGTACATCGAATCGAAGATCAGCGCGCGTAGCGGAGCCTCTGCGTCGCCTTCGGGAGGCGGAACACGCTTCAGCACTTCTTCGAGCAACGCCGGAACGCCAATCCCTTCCTTTGCGCTGACGCTCAGCACGCGATCCGCGGATACGCCGAGAAGGTCGACGATCTCCTGGCGACGTCGCTCCGGCTCCGCTCCGGGAAGGTCGATCTTGTTCAGCACGGGAATAATCTCGAGACCAGCGTCCATCGCGAGGAAGAGGTTCGACAGCGTCTGCGCCTGAATACCCTGGGATGCATCGACCACTAGAATCGCACCCTCGCACGCTGCCAGTGAGCGTGACACTTCATAGGTGAAGTCAACGTGCCCCGGCGTGTCGATCAGGTTCAGCTCGTACTTCTTGCCATCCGCGCCGGTATAGCCCATACGGACCGCGTTCAGCTTGATCGTAATTCCGCGCTCGCGTTCCAGGTCGAGAGTGTCGAGCACCTGGGCCTTCATTTCGCGACGCTGGAGCGTACCCGTGGCCTCGATCAGACGGTCAGCGAGCGTTGATTTTCCGTGATCGATGTGTGCGACGATGCAGAAATTGCGGATGTGCTCGAGCTTCATTCGGTGCGTTCGGGGGATATTCCAGGACAGCCTTGAAATATACGAGGGTGGGACCTTACACCCGACTTCAGGATTCCAGCGTTAACCTGGTGGGTTTTGCGCCCGAAGCAGTCCCTCCACCACCTTCGCCGAGTTGAGAACCCCGGGCACGCCGCCCCCTGGATGCGTCCCGGCACCCACGAAGTAGAGACCCCGCACGTCGTCCGACGCGTTGTGATATCGAAACCACGCCGATTGGGATAGGATGGGTTCCGGACCGAAGGCCGCCCCATCAACCGACCGGAGGGTGTGCTCGAAATCGGCGGGCGTCATCGTAAACCGTGTGCTGATGGATTCCCGCACACCGGGAATGGGGCCCTGATCGAGCTTTTCGAGGATGCGATCGAAGTACCCTTCGGCGATCGCCGGCCAGTCGAGTCCGCTCCGATTGTTCGGCACCGGCGAGAGAACATAGAATGCCTCTGAGCCGGGCGGCGCGAGCGACGGATCCGTGCGAGTCGGCGCGTGCAGGTACAACGAGAAGTCGTCGGCCAGTACGCGCTTGTGAAAGACGTCGTCGAGCAATCCGCGATACCGTTTGCCGAGCACGATGGTGTGGTGCGCTAGCGAAGGGTACTGACGAGTTGCGCCGAAATAGCCTACGAAGAGGCTCATCGACTGGCGCACCCGTGCTACCCGTCGGTTTGTGTTGCGGCGCCGTTCACGCGCCGCAAGCATCCGCGTGTACACGAATGACGGGTCCGCGTTGCATACTACCAATTCCGCGCGAATCAACTCGCCGGACTCGGTGCGGACACCAGTGACGCGACCATCGCGGACCTCGATCGATTCCACCGGAGTCGACAGTCTGAGCGTGACATCGATGTCTCCCAGCAGTCGCACCAGCCCGGCGACTATCGCCCCGGTTCCTCCTCGACCGAAATGGACCCCCCACTTCCGCTCAAGCCAGTGAATCAGCAGGTAGATGGAACTCACATCGAACGGGTTGCCACCAACAAGCAGCGGCTCGAACGTGAAGACGCGCTGCAATCGCTCATCGCGAATGTAGCGCGCGACCATTTGGTGGACCGTGCGCCAACTCTCGAGTCGCATCATCGCGGGAACTACGCGAAGCATGTCGCTAACATGCCCGAATGGTTTATCGGCCAGCTGCTCGTAACCGATGTCAAATATCTCTTCCGCACGCTTTGCAAGCCGACGGTAGCCGTCCACGTCTCGCGGTTCGAACGCGGCGATCTGCGCGATGAGCCTCTCCTCATCCCCGACGTAGTCGAAGGCACTCCCGTCGTCGAACAGCACACGATAGAACGGATCTACAGGGATGAGTTCCAGGTAGTCGCGCATCGGCCTTCCAGACAATTCGAATAGCTCCTCGAAGAGGTGTGGCGCGGTGATTACCGTGGGGCCGGCGTCGAACGTGAACCCATCTCGGTGAAAAACTCGCGCTCGGCCACCTGCCTGGTCGAGCGCTTCCAGAATCGTCACCGAGTAGCCGAGCTTGCGAAGCCTGACCGCCATCGCGAGTCCACCAAACCCGGCGCCGACGACAACAGCTCGCTGGTCCCTCAGTTGTTCGCCCGGGTGTATTGCGACGCTGCATCGGACAGCCAAGTGTCCCACGCGTGCATGTCGCGCACGAAAACCGCACCTGCCTCGGCAATCACACTGTCGTCCGCAGATGCCGCCGATCCACCAACAACCAGCGGTGTCGATGCAGGGAGCGAATCGCGCAGCAACAGGATGTCGCGCCTGAGAGTGGCAAGCGGAATGGGTGAGATCATGCTGATTGCTACAACATCTGCACCGGCGATCGCCGCCGCGTGCGCGATTTCCACGCTCGGTAGATCAGCGCCGAGGTAGAGCACTCGCCACTGCCGCGCCGCGGCGATCACGGCCGCGATCATTGCGCCGAATTCGTGGCGCTGCTCCTGAGTCGTACCGAGAGCGATGAGCGGAGCGCCAGCCGGCGCGGGAAGCGCCTCGCGAAGCCACTCAAGAACGCGACGCATGGCTCCAGACATCGCGTGTTCGTGCGTTGGCCTGAGGTCGCCGGCTTGCCACGCATCACCAACGTGGTGAAGCAGCGGCAGCGCGATCCCGCTGACGAAAGTACGGGGGCCAAGCGAGACCGCGGCCCGCATAAGCGCGGTGTGAACCGCGGCCGTGTCCAGGTCCGATAAGGTGGCGACGCATTCGTCGAAGTGCCGACTAATCTCGATCGACGCGGCTTGGCTGGCGGAGTCGACTACCGAATTCGACAAGGGAACCGAGAATGGCGCGCTGACGGCCTCCGCCAGCGTCGCCCGCGCCTCTGCGGCCTGCGTCGACGCATTCTCCGAAACGTCCAATTGAGTCAGGGAACGAAGTTGATCAGTACCAAGCGCCGCGACCTGGCCTATCCGTCTGCCCCCTGCGACCGCGTCTCGGATGAGTCGGATTCGCTCGATGTCAGAGTCTGAATAGAGGCGTTGGCCGGCCTCGTCCCTCGCCGGAGTCACCGCCGAGTATCGGCGTTCCCACGCACGAAGAACGTGCTGAGACACCCCGGTGCGTCGCTCGACTATCGCGATGCCATGAATCGGCTGGTTACGGGGTTCCGGCAATGTTGGCGAGGCTTGGTCCATTATTTGTTAATGTAGTCCGATAGACAATGCTTGACAATAGCTTATACAATACTTAGACATTGATAGAACATTTTTTCTCGCATTTCCGCCGGGAGGCCGCCAGATGGATATCTTGGAAACCGATCAGAGGGCGTCACTCCCCACACCGCAAAGCGCGCGTGTCGACGGCTGGTTGCTTGCCGTGCTCGTCGTGTTCACCGTCGCCGCGGTCGCCGGTTACGCGACATTCGGCCGGCATCCTGAAATGGTCGCGTCAGTGCCAGGGGCAGCGAGATGGTACGGTGTCTCGCTCAACCTCTTTCCGATTGCCCAGGTCTGGCTCGCATTCGCTGTAATGGCCGCGTACATGACACGCCGCATCGGGCTTGCGTGGCTCCCTGCTTTCGTCGTCCTGTACGGAGTGAGTCTGACTAGCGAGCTGTTGGGAACGGGCTACGGTATTCCGTTCGGTCCCTACAGCTACGCCCCGATGCTAGGCGCCGAATGGCTGGGTCGCGTGCCGGTTGTGATCCCGCTCAGCTGGTTTACGATGTCGGTTTCATCTTACGCAATCGCGAGGCAGCGACTCGCCACATCATCACGCGCGTCCAAGTGGGGCGGCATCCTCATCGCGTCGTTGCTCCTGCTTTGCTGGGATTTGAGCCTCGATCCAGCGATGAGCCACGCGACGACATACTGGGTTTGGGGGGCGCACGGACCGTATTACGGCATGCCGTGGTCCAATCTGCTCGGCTGGTACATCACGGGGCTGCTGCTCTGCTCGATCATGATGGCGCTTGGCGCAGACAGGTGGATCCGGCGACTGCCGACAAAATGGTTCGTCGGTTTCTACGCGGCCAATCTGGTGCTTTCGCTCGGAATGAGTGCTGCCGCCGGCTTGTGGCTAGCAGTAGCGGTAACGGCGTTGGCTCTTGGCGGTGTCGCCACCTTGCTTTCCGTTGGGGGTCGCGCCGCCGTTCCGAAGCGCACGTCGTTCCACACCGCAGCGGCGGTGACCGAATGAGCGAACTCACTTGCGCACTGCCCCAGTCGAATGATCCTGCGACCGCCTACGCGGGAGCAGTCCATGTCGCGTTGCCTCCTGGCGCAGCCTACTCCCGCGAATCCGTTGCGGCGCGCCTTGCTTCGGCACTGGCGGAAATTGGCGACATCGGCGGACCGCAACTGGCATTTGACGGTCAGCTTCTCCGGCCGATGCTCTCACTGGCCGGAGCTGACTCTCAAACTCGCGGTCAGCCGAGCTTCTGGTTTGCCGCGCTCGCCGTTCAGTTGGCGCACGAAGCGTCGCTGTGTCACGACGACGTTGTGGATCAGGCCACTACTCGCCGTGGTCAGCCGACGATCGCCGCAAGCTCGGGAGTGGCGCGCGCGCTTTTGGAGGGGGATCATCTGCTGACCGCTGCATACTGCGCTGCCGCGGCGACGGGAAGTGCGGATTTTGTGCGATGCTTCGCGCGTGCGGTCGAGCGAACGGTGGCCGCGGAGAAGCTGCAGGGAAGCACACTGGGCACGCGAATCGACGCCGAGCTGTATGAGCGTGTGACTGTGGGGAAGGCTGGTGAATTGATGGCCTGTGCACTCGCGGCAGGGTCCCTGATAAACGCGCCCAAAACTGCGTCGTCCCTGCTGCAACTGGGTCGCGAGATTGGCGTCGCGTATCAGATGCTTGACGATTTTCTCGACTATTGCACCGCAACAGATTTTGGCAAACCATCGCTCGGCGATTATTCCCAGGGGCGCTGGACCTGGCCGCTTGCCGAGATCCCGGGCGCGCGGCTGGGCTTTCACGCAAGCGAGCTCACAACGCTGCTGCACGAACCCAGGCATGCCTGGGGTGGCGAGTGCCCGTTCGAGCGAATGGCGGCTCAGCTTGACGCGCGTTTGCACGAGTTGATGCTTCGCAGTTCGGACTTGGTACCTGATGCCGATTCAATCTCATGTCTTTTGGGTGATTGGCGCACACGACTGCGTAGCGCGGTGACCAAAGAGAGCGCGGAGCGTCGAGCGACGGTGCGCCGAGTTATTGCGGCACGTGCGTCAGCAACGATGGGCGCCGCGGACGGGGAAATTCGTTATCTCGGGCGCAATAGCGTGTCGTTCAGATTTGCCAGTCGGTTGCTTCCGCAGATTGAGGCGGCCAGGATTGCACGCGTGTACGCGTTCTGCCGTTTTACCGACGACATCGTGGATGAACCGGATCTAACTGGATCGGAAACTGGAGAACAGGCGGGCGCTGCGGAGATGCTTCGTGAGTGGGTCGAAATGGCCCGAGCTGCGTATTACGGGCATAAATCTGGTCTCGCAGTCATCGACCGACCCATGTCCGAGATGGCCGACGCGTCAGTGCCGTTCGCGTATGTCGACGAACTTGCAACTGCAATGCGAATGGATCTCGCGGTCACCCCGTACGAAACAAGTTTGGATCTCGTCCGCTATACGTACGGCGCAGCTGGGGTGGTTGGCCGCTGGATCGCCGGTCTCGCGGGGGCGCGGGACAATGCGGTCCTGCTCAATGCCCAGCGTATGGGCCACGCGATGCAGCTAACGAATATTGTGAGAGATGTTGGTGAGGATTGGCAGCGTGGCCGACTGTATCTGCCTGCCGAAGTGCTGCGTCGTCATGGCGTAACAGCGGCGGATATCGACGCCATGCTGTCTGGCCTCCGACCAATCAGCGACGCGTACCGCGACGTGCTCGACGAAATCATCGCGACAGCGGAAGAGCACTATCGCGTCGCGTTCGAGTGGCTGCCGGCACTTCCGAGCGCCGTGCAGCCATGCATGGCGGTGGCCGCTCGGGTGTACCGCGGAATTCATGACGTAGTGCGGGAGAACAACTACGACAATCTCCGGCTGCGGGCGCGTACGACACTGACCCGCAAAGCTACAATCGCTGCGCGCGCTCTCTTCGATCTCAGAATGGCGCGGACGCGGGGGACACCGGCATCGGTCAACCACTCGCTGGAGCATCGACAACTGAGGGAAAGCCATGGGTAGCCGCATGGATATTCTCGGGTGGCGTGCATTTGATTTGGTCTTCCAACCGTGGATGAAGCGTAGACTTCACCTGTGCATCGCCGGCCTCCCGACAGATCTCAATGATTCGGAGCCGGTCATGCTGGTCGCAAACCACGTGAGCTGGTGGGACGGATTCGTGCTACGCGCGATTCAGCGTCGTCTGCGACCATCGAGCACACTCTACACGATCGCGCTCGAACGCGAACTGAGGCAGCACACCATTCTCCGCGCGATCGGTGGCATCGGAATCGATCCGACGTCGCCAGACTCGATTCTTCGTGCCGTCCGAAAATTCCAGTCCAGGCGGCGAGCGCTACCCAGCGCAATGTTCGGATACTTTCCGCAGGGATGCATAACGCCATCGTTTCGCAGGCCGCTTGGGTTTCTCCGTGGTGTGGGCGTATTCGCGCGTGCGATCGCGCCAGTCACCATCGTTCCCGTGGCGATTCACATCGAACCGATCGTGAGCCTTGCGCCTACCGCGTTCATATCTCTTGGCGCACCAATTCGCTGTGTCGATGCGATCGACCATCTGCTGCTTGAGCGCCAGATCCAGCACATGCTGGACGCGACGTATGTCTTTCTGGCTGAACACGGCGAAACTTCGGTTGCTGCTTGGCCACAGTGCGAAACTCAAACCATTTCGAGCGCACCGGTCACGGTGCCGGATTCCATGGCGCGTGCGATAGGGGGCCAGTAAGATGAGTCTGCTTTTTGAAGAAGTGATGGAAGAACGCGTTGTAATAGTCGATGAGTGCGATCAGGCACTCGGCTGCGTCGAGAAGTTGCTTGCACACAGAACCGGTCTGTTGCACCGCGCATTTTCAGTTGTAATTCTCAATCAGCGCGGAGAGATGCTGTTGCAACGGCGCGCACTCTCCAAATACCATTCTGGCGGCCTGTGGTCCAACGCGTGCTGCGGCCATCCGCGACTCGGGGAGGGCACCATCGAAGCGGGCGAACGGCGCCTCCAGGAGGAGTTGGGGATCAGCTGCACGCTCAGAGAAACCGGCTCGTTCGTGTACACTGCGAACCTCGATGGTTCGCTCGTTGAGCACGAGTACGATCACGTGCTGCTTGGCAGCACAGATGCGAACCCGGTTCCGGATCCGCTCGAGGCGATGGCGTGGCGCTGGATGGATGTGCGACATCTGACTCGCGAGATGTCGATCAACCCGTCTCACTTCACCGCGTGGTTCCCGATGGTACTCGCAGTGGTGCGGGACGCACTTACGGTTTGACGCCGGGGCGCGGTTGAGGCGTGGGTCTCGGCAACGGGTCGCGACTGTGCAGGTAACCATCCGAGGATTTGTTACCAGGCCGCGCAAATGCCGCGCACGGAGTCGTGTAAGGCGCGAGCGTGCCGTCGGGGCAGTGTCTCAACGCGCGAGTGCGAGGATCCTGGCTGTACTGCCCGTTGTAGCCACCGTAGCCACCGTAGCCACCGTAGCCACGATTGCTGTATCCACGATTGTCGTAATTGTTGCGGTAGTTATTTCCGGAACGATCTCCGTAACCATTTCCATAGCCGCTGCCGTACCCACCCTGGTACTGATAATTGTCATAGTCTCGGCGGTACGGCGACGCACCCCACGGATCGTCGTAGCCTCCGGAGTACCCGCCGTAACCATCGTCATACCGGACTCCATGCGAGTACGCAGCGCGACCCGCTCCGGCGCGGCCAATCTCGTACGGCGCATACGCGATCGAGTACGTGCCACGCCTGCCGACGCTCGATCGTGCGAAACGATCGACGATCTCAAACGGATCAACGCCGCTGCGCTCGCCGAGAGTGCCCATGTTCCACCGGTTCGTGTTGGTGCGATAGTTTCTGAAATCGAACGGCGTTTCCGATGCGACGGCGAATACGTACCCAACGCCCTCGCTTGGATCGGCCTGGAACGGGATTCCGGTTCCGATTCGGCCGCCAGCGTACTTCGAACGACTGTTCGGCTGGCTTGGCGATAGCACGGTTACGCGTCCGTCCGTATTCACTCTCAGCACCGTCACATAGCTGCCGGCGTCGCCCGAATACATGACTCGGCCCGGCTGGCCCCGGTCGAATTCATTTCCCTGGTCAAACCAGACATCGACGTTTGGGGCGCGTTGGGCCAAAAGACAGGCAGGTGCGACAAAAAGTCCGCATCCGACGAGCGCGGTGATGGATCTGTAAAGCGGGCGCGAAGCGACGGCTCTGACAAGGTTCATTAAATGCCTCCTCCTGAGACTACCCCAAATTATGTTGCAGTTTCCCCGTACGAACCAGAAATCTGCCGGGATCCTGTAAATACAGTGGGTTGATGGCCTTACCAACGATTATCGACGCGGTAGAAGCACTTCCGGCCTTTACGAGGTTGGCGAATACGGTCCCGGGTCACGGACGGCGCGTCACAGTAGGCGGACTGGTCGGATCGAGCGCAGCGGCGCTGGTTGCAGCACTCGCTCGAAAAATGGAGCGGCGATTCTTTGTAATCGTTGCGGAGAACGTCGGGGACGCCGAACGCTGGCTCGCCGACCTCGAGGCGTTGGATGGAGGCGCCGCGGTCGCGTTCTATCCGCCTCGCGAAAGTTTCGGCGAGGCAGAGCCGCACGCCGAAGTCGCCGGTGAGCGCGTTGAGACGCTGGAGCGCGCCGCGCGTGGCGACGTGAGAGTGTTGATAACGACAGCGCGCGCTATCATGGAGCGCACGCAGCTCCCAGCGATTCTTCAATACGGTCGCCTGGAAATACGGAAGGGCGATGTTCGCAAGCTGAGCGAACTGGCCGAGCATCTCGAATCCATAGGGTTCGAGCGCGCTGAAATGGTAGAAGATGTAGGCCAATACAGTTTGCGTGGTGGAATCTTCGATGTGTACGGATTCGGCATGGCGAATCCTGTGCGCATGGAATTCTGGGGTGACGAGGTCAGCGAAATGCGACACTTCGATCTCACCACTCAGCGATCAACACGCGACGCGGAAGTCGCGCTGATACTTCCGGCTGACGGAGTCGCCGCCAAGCGCGCCAGTGATCGCGCCAGTGATCGCAAACGCGACGCGAAAAAAGAAGCAAAGCGTGCGGCACGCGCCGGCGACCGGATGTCGATTACCGAACTGTGGGGCAGCGACACAATCGTGATCGTGCCATCGGAATCGCACGTCGAGCCCGAAATGCGGCGCACATGGGACGAAGCGGAGCATCATCTTCAACTTGCACTTAGGCGTGGCGAGGACGTGTCCAGGCGTGACGAGCTCTACGTCGCGCCGGACGTCGCCGCGCGTACACTTCGCGCTTTTGGCACGGTCTCGCTCACCGCAGACGGCGAGCCCGAGATTGGATTTCCGTTTCGCGCTCCGGAAACGATCAATCGCGATCTCAAGCTTCTCAACAATATTGTGCGTGACGGTGTGCCGACGCTGATACTCTGCGACAACGCAGGTCAGATAGAGCGGCTGGAAGAACT
>JBDTAZ010000029.1:0-7370 GCA_039924325.1 Gemmatimonadaceae bacterium | reverse complement strand
ACCTCCTTTAGTTGCTCCACGGATCGAAGGTCGCGACGCCGGTTGATCGTACGTCGGCAATGTTGCGAGTGGCGAACGTGAGGTTGTGGTGCAGCGCCGTCGCTGCCATCTGCGCGTCTATTGTCGGAAGGGTTATGCGGTGCTTCCTGGCTGCTGCCTCCAACTGTCCCCAACGTTCCGCGATTGCGTCATCGAGCAGTAGAATCCGGCCCGCGAAGCGGATACGTACATCTCGATCGAGCCAGCTCTGCAGCGCGCCGCGTCTCGCATCGTTATCGTCGAGCATGTCGATTCCCTTGCGCACCTCGCCGAGGGTGAGCACGCTCAGGTGCAGGAGCGATTCCGGTGTAGACTCGATCCATGCAGCAACACGTCGGCTGGGGCGGGCCTTCATGAGTTCGGATACGACATTAGTGTCCAGCAGAAAGCCGCTCACTCAGTTACCACTTGATGTCGCGGGTGGTGTCCCGCTTACGTCGCAGGTCCAGTGCTGCTGCGCCAAGCGGGGCGGACCGGAAAAACTGAACGAGCGACGGAGGCTGCGCAGCTCGCTCGTCGAGCTTGTCGAATTCCTCCGCCGGCAGGATCACAACAGCTTCGCCGCCTTGCTTGACGACGCGCTGCGGACCCTCGGCGCGGACCGCTCGGAAGAGCTCACTGAAGCGGGCTTTGGCTTCGTGAAGCTGCCAAACGCCGGGAGATTTGGAACTTTCCATCTTCTAGACTACCCAGACTAGTCAAAGTAGTCAAGTACTCAACTGCAGGAACGAGGGTCAGAGTGGACGTTTGCGGGATCGATCTTGCGAACGGAGTTCCCCATGAGGTGCCAGAGGTGCGTGTCGCTGAAAGAGCTTGGTGGAATGTTGGTGGAGGAATGTTGGGGTCAGTCCTTGCGCCGTCCGCGTTGACTTGACGAAGGGCGCAAGACCTGCCCCTCACGCCCTCAGGCTGCCCTACCGGCTACACATGACAAGGTACGATCGTGTCTTGTGCACCGACGATCTCCCATTTCCCGCTGCGCCTCAACCAGGTGTCAGTCCAGACCTGGCACCGCCTGGACTCAGTGCCATCAGTAGCCTTACGGATTCCACTTTCCGATCCGTACGCAATGGCCATGGAACCGCCAAAGAATCGCACCTTTACATCGCCGAGTTGGCAGTCGCGTGCCGGCGGTTTGGGGTCAGTAGCGATAGCCGCTGTCTTTGCATAGCGGTGGCCGTCAGTCGACGTGCCTTGAAAGTCGTCCGCAATCACAGCGTTGAGACCGAGTTGCGCACTGCACTCGGAGTCGGCCCACGTCGCCTCACTCGCGGTGATGAACTTGACAGTCGATTCGTTCGACGAACCCCACCGTGAGGCTTGAGCAAAGCCTGGTGTCGAAAGAGCTCCAAGCAACGAGGCAATGGCGATGATTGACGCAGTACGTGTCATGTTCCCTCCCAGTTGTGTCAAGTGCGCACGTGATGATTCTATGCCGTCTAGCGCTCAGTTAAACTGCAAGAGTGTTCGCTGGGCAGCGGGAAACTAATGCTCGCCGTTTGCCCTTGCGAGCATGCCCCCCGCGAGTCGCCCTCTTGACGCGCCATTCCGAATCCCTTATATCTCCCCTAGACCATCTTGGGGAGCGGTATGACAACGTCAGACGCAGGGATGCTGCAGGGCACGCTTGACGTGCTGATACTCAAGGCCGTGAGCTGGGGACCTGTACACGGCTACTCCATCGCGAGGTGGCTGCAGCTCACGACAGACGATGTGCTGCGCATCGAGGAGGGATCGCTTTACCCCGCGCTCCACCGCATGGAAGCGCGTGGGTGGGTTGCAGCGGAATGGGGACTCTCGGAAAACAACCGTCGAGCGAAGTACTACCGCCTGACTCCGCGAGGCCGTGGACAACTCGTGAGCGAGGAGTCGGCGTGGGCCAGACTCGCCGAAGCCGTCACGCGAGTGCTCACGACGACCGCCCAGCCGGCATAGAGCGAGTCGCCGATGTCAGTTCCCGCATGGCGCAGATATCTCCGCTTCTGGCGCGAGGACGTAAATGGCGACGTTGATGACGAGCTCGGGTTTCACCTCGACATGAGTCAGCGCGACGGGGTCGCGCGTGGGCTCACACCCGACGAGGCGCGCACCGATGCCGCGCGGAAGTTCGGCGACGTAGTCCGTACGCGCGATGAGTGCCGCAAGATTGGTCATAGCCGCGAGCGCAGCGTAAAACTCGCGGACTATCTCGGGAGCATCCGTGGTGACGCCGTGTTCGCCATTCGCCAACTGTTTCGGAATCCTGCGTTCACGATTACAGCAGTGCTCACGCTTGCGCTCGGAATCGGCGTCAATGGTTTCATCTTCAGCCTCGTCGACGCGGTGCTCCTGCGTCCACTTGGTGGCGTCTCGGCGCCCGACCGGCTGGTATCTCTGGGAGCCGATCTCAGCCTGTCCTACCCTGACTATCTCGATTTGCGCGAAGTGGATCCCGCGCTGAGCGGTCTCGCCGCATTCAGCGATCGTACGACCGCGGTTGCTGTGGCTGGAGCGACTCAGGTGGCAAACGTCGGCGTGGTGACCGGAAACTACTTCAGCGTACTCGGTGTGACTCCGCTGAGGGGACGCCTTCTTGGGCTTGGCGATGACACCCCTCAGGCGGCGCCCGTCGCGGTGCTCAGCGCAGGATTTGCTCGGCGATTCTTCCCCGACGAAGATCCAGTCGGCCGAAGCATAGACCTTAATGGCGTTCCAGTCGTCGTTGCTGGTGTTGCGTCACCGGAATTTCATGGTACGGAGCTGGACAGCCCCGATGCACTCTGGATCACGGCGAACACCTGGATAGCACTCGCGCCGACGGCGTTCGTCGGACGCACGCTGCAACGGCGAGGCTGGTCGTGGCTCAGTGTCGTGGGACGACTCCGGCCCGGCGCGCAACTCGGCTCGGTCAAGGCACCGCTCGTCGCGGCTGCCGCGCGACACGAACTGGCGTATCCCGATGAAGATAGGGGACTCAAAAAGCAGTTTCTCGACGCCGATGTCACACGCGCTGGAGACGCAAGCTTTTCAAATTTTTCGCATCACACGCTTGTGCGCTCCGCCGTGATAATCCTCGCTGTGGTCGCGATGGTGTTGCTGGTGGCGTGCGCAAACGTCGCGAATCTGCTGCTGGCGCGCGCTACCGCGCGGCAGACGGAGATCGGCGTCAGGCTGGCAATCGGTGCCAGACGCGCGCGACTCGTACGTCAGCTTCTTACCGAAGCAGCCATTCTTGCCATCATCGGAGCCGCACTCGGCCTCGTTGTCGCAGCGCTCGCCGCGACGGCGGTGTCACGCGTCACATTTGCAAACGGTTTCTCGTTCGGTGATGCAGGCCTTCATCTCACTGGAGGCGTTTACGCGTATGCAACGGCACTTGGCGTCATCACTACTGCGCTATTCGGCCTCGTGCCCGCGATGAGCGCCACCGCCGGCGGCATCGTCGGTGCGATCCGGACGGGAGCTCCCACCACCTCGTCACCACGTCGCACGGCACAGCGAATGATTCTCGTTGCTCAGGTCGCACTCAGTCTCGTGCTCGTCATAGCGGCAGGATTGTTCGTGAGGAGCATGCGCCGAGCATTGGAGACAAATCCCGGCTTCGACGGAAGTCACGTTGCAACTGCAACGATAAACATTGGCCTCGTGCGCAGCGACAGCGCCCGAGGCGACGCCATATACAACCTCGTGAGATCCCGCCTCGACCACACACCGGGAGTCCGCGTCGCAGGCTGGGGAAAGACGCTGCCGCTGACCGGCGGCGAGGACGCCGATGGATTCACAATAGACAATTACGTCCCCGCGTCAGACGAAAAGATGGAAGTAGCCGATAACGCGATCTCACCGGGATATCTTCGTGCGTTCTCGATCCCGCTTCTGCGCGGCAGATTCTTCACCGATGACGACAGAGCCACTTCGCCCCACGTCGTGATAATCAATCGCACGATGGCGCAACGCTACTGGCCAAACACCAACCCTGTCGGGCTGCACGTGTACTTCGGTAACGACACCACGACAATCGTTGGCGTGGTCGGCGACGTCAAATACCATTCGCTCGTCGAGCGGCCTCAGCCGTACGTCTACCGCTTGCTCGGCCAGACGAGCGCCGACATGGGACTGAACCGGCAGAACCTTGTCGTGCGAACAGTGGGCGATCCAGCCGCCATCCTCGGTGTGATGCGCCGCACACTCCACGATATCGCGCCGGAAGTGCCGGTGTACGAGATGTCGACGCCTGATGACCGTGCGGACCGAGCCGTTGGAACTCAACGACTCGGCGCGTTCGTGCTCGGATTGTTCAGCCTGCTGGCACTCGCCATAACCGTGGTGGGGATCTACGGACTTTCCGGATACGGCGTCACGCAGCGCACGCGGGAGATCGGCGTGAGGATCGCGCTCGGCGCGCGCGCCCCATCTGTGGTAAAGCTGGTGCTCAACGAAACCGTCGTCACGATTGCGCTCGGAATAGGCGTCGGGCTCGTTGTCAGCGTTGCCGCTACACGCACCGTGCGCAGTTTCCTGTTCGGTGTGAGCGCGATGGACCTCGTCACGTTCGTCGGTGCGTCTGCGATTCTGCTTGCGACGGGGATCCTCGCTGCACTTATTCCCGCGCTCCGCGCAACGCGCGTAGATCCGGTAGTTGCGCTCAGAACCGAATGATCGGAGCAGGTGGAATGTCGCTGTAGGGCGCGAGCAGCTTGTCATTAGAGCTCAACCGATCGGTTACCCGCGTCAGCGTTCATTAGGCAGTACGGCGCATTTCCATGTAACCGACCACGGCAAACGCAAGAAGCGTTGCGCCGCCGACCCAGCCGCCAAGCCCAAAGCTGCCCGGGAGGTACAGCGCGATTCCCACACCTGAGGTGATCAGAAGTGCGGCGAGCAACAGAAAGCTGCGCATGCCGTAAAGCGTGGCGAATGGCAGATAATGAGCGCCGACGAGCACCAGCATTGCCGGATAAAACCATGTCTGTCTGTACGCAACAACCGGAGCTACGAGCAGCATCGACAACGGAAGTACGAACGCCACCTGCATTGCCAGAAATCGAAACGGATTGGTGGAACTGACTGAGGACGGCCTGCCGAGGAGCCGCAGCACCAGCGACAGTATGGGATAGATGAAGAAGCCACCAACGACCAGTAAGACCATCGCAGCCTTGGGGGACGACCATAGCGCAAGGCACGCGGACGCAAGCCAAAGACCGCCAGCTACCGCGTTGCCGATCAATCCGCCCAGATAGACCTGGCGGACCTCTCGTTGAGCGTCACTAATCAGCATAAGCGGAAAGTTTGGAGTCGGATCTTGCGCGACGCAAACCAACATCGCTGCAACGCTTCGTATCGCGGAAGATCGGACTCCGTCTGCACCCTTCCCGATGCCGGCCCACGAGGCGGTGGACTCACATGGTCAGACCGGGACACACGTCAGCAGAACCGCCTCATCGCCAATACGATCGCTGGCAACGATGCTGAGGGGTGGCCGGGCGCCGGCAAAGTACGGCTTGCCGCCGCCAAGCACGAACGGACGGAAGTAGAGACGATACTCGTCGATCAGACCGAGTTCGGTGAGGCTCGCCGCCAAGTTGGATCCCGCGACGTCGATCTCACCCTCGACGTCCTGCTTCAATCTGCGCACAGACGTGTCGACGTTGTCCGCGATGAGTGTCGCGTTCGCACCGACCGACTTCAGCGTACGTGAGACGACCCATTTCGGCCGCGCGCGCCATGCCGCCGCGAAGTCGTGATCGCCCGCATCCCACTCCGGTCGATCCTCGTCCCAGTAGCGCATGATCTCGTACATTCGTCGACCATACAAGCAGCCGGCAAGGCCGCGGACGTGATCGTTGAAATGACGGGCAAGTGCAACGCCGGGAGGAGGGAATTCCAGTTCCTCCGAGACGCCATCGACGTAGCCGTCGAGGGACTGCATCATGCCGAAAACGAGTCTGCCCATGCCTTCACACCTCCGAACGGATGTCCGACAGGATCTCGTGCGATACTACGACCCAGGCTGCCCGACTGCCCCACCGATTGCCCATTTCTCAAAGCGGCTCACTCGATGAGCTCACCACCCCAGCTAGTCGGGTCGACGTCGGCAATGGTCTGCGAGAAGGTCCAGCGGTGGCCAGCGAGGTCCTCCGCCGTGTACTGCCGCTCGCCGTACACATGGTCGCCAGGGGGCGCGATGATCCGGGCCCCTGCTTCCTGGGCCTGGCGGTAGTGCGCGTCCACGTCGGCGACCCGAACGAGAAGCATGCTGCGTGCAGCGCCGGCTGTCGGTCCATCGGTGGCGACGAGGTGTCCGCCACCGAGTGCGAGCTGGGCGCGATGCGTACCAATGCGAAGCCGCTCGACACACCCAAAGGCGGCACCGAGCCACGCGACCGCCGCCGGCACGTCCGCGTAGACGAGCACCGGCATGACAATGCTGTCCGGGATCGAGCGATTTTGCGGCGCGGGCGGCTGCATCATCAGAGGCTCAGGGAGTGCGGGTCGAGTGTTACTGGCGATTGCGGCCGTTCAGCGCTGTGCTCGTTGCTCACCGCGAAGGTGCGCTTCGCTTCGCGCCTGACGCCAAGTCAGCCAAGCGGCGCCACCGAAGCCGACCACCAGCTCCACAAGCGTGGCGATCTGCGCCCAGCGCCCCGCATCGGGGTGACGCGCCGGGGTGATGAACCAATGAGCGGCGATGGCGCCAACCATGGCCAGCACTCCGGCCAATGCCCCACGCCCAAATACCTCGGATTTCGCCACGGTAGCTCTCCCATGGGTGATGTCTGCTGCGCCCTACCGCGTATTGGACTGCAAAGCTCTACTCGAAAAACCCTGCAGGCACGCAGCATAACATGCACGCTCAAATCACATCCGCAAGGCGTATCGCTCGTTGCTGCAAGGTTTTACCAACGCGATATCCGCTGTGGCCAGTGTCTTGTACTGCAACGTTCGCAGTCCAAGACAGAACGGAAAAATCGGAGCCGGATGTTGCACGATGCAAACCGTTGCCGCGCTCGCAGTTTGCGTCGTGCAACATCCGACTCCGATCCTCTTTGACGATTCGACGTTTCTAGCCCTTGCAGCCGTTGCGTAACGCCGTCGCCAGCCGCTCCGCCTCTGCTTGTTTGAATTGCCCGATCATGAATCCCTTGGCCGAGATCGTGTCCGCGATCTTCGGCGTCCCCTGAACCTTCCCGTCAACCAGAAGGGCAAGGGGCTGCCCAATATGATTTGCGCTGAAGTCGTGAACGCGCTTCGCGGCCTCATCGGTCACATTGACGTTCAGAGTCCATTGACCCGCAGTCGGAGATGCACTGACTCCGGTGATATCGGCGCTGGTCACCAGAGGAGTCCCCGCC
>JBDTAZ010000028.1:0-4417 GCA_039924325.1 Gemmatimonadaceae bacterium | reverse complement strand
ACTCATTGAAGCCGGGGATGGCGAGGTGGCCATCCAGGTCGATGACCTTCGTCGCCGGCCCGACGTAGCGCTGGATGTCGGCGTCGGAACCGACGGCCGTAATCTTGTCTCCGGTGATGGCCACCGCTTGTCCTTGCGGGGTCGTCGAGTCCATCGTGACGACTTTGCCGTTGCGGAGGACCAGATCGGCAGGGGTCACGACGGACGTTGCGCAGCCAGTGGACAGGACTGCCAGGAGGGCGACGACGCGGAGTAAAGCGGGTTGAAAACGGCGGCTCATTAGTACGACCCAGTAGGTGTTGGTTGGTGGGGGGCGAGGCGGCGGCGATCGCGGTGAGCGCTTGGCAAGAAACATAGCGCTAACTGGATATCCGGAGCACGTGTCTGGTCAGCGCGATAACGTCCGGGAGACGGTGCTCGTCACCTGCGACGTGAAGTGGACGCGATTCCGCCTCCACGCGCTCCCGCGTTATAGTGACGTCCTCAGTCTCCCGATTCAGCGAGCAGCGAAGCGAAGGTCGCGATGAAGGTAGAGCCGTTCGATCCGTCGGGATCGGCCATGTCCACCGTGGCCGGCAGCACCGTCGTATCAGCGGGGCCCGGCCAGAAGGGTTGGATTCTGCCAAGCCCACCGTCGTTGAGCCAGTCGGTCACCAGTTGGAACGCGGACAAGGGGTGTCCCAAACGTAGCCACTCTGCGCTCGGCGAACCGGCGCCAGGCGCGGCGACTGCCATCTTGGCCGCCATAAGATTCCGCCGATACGCGCGCACGTTCTTCGAGTAGCCGTTCTCCATCTGTCGATCGAACGAGGCAATCGCCGCCGACCCATCGAACGTCATACCGCGCCGCCGCATGTGGGTCGCACCCGTAAGACACCACACATCGTCCACGACCACGGTTGTCGTTCGCACGGATGCGCTTCGTCCGGGAAAACCGACGGGATGAAAGATGGCGACGCGGTCCGGAACCGACGCAAGCAATGTGGACACAGCATCGTTACGGGCTCTGTAGTGTTGCCGCGACCAGCCCTTGTAGTTCGCGGCGAAGTCCGACTCTCGCGGGGTGCAGACAATCAGACGCAGGTTCGGACGGAAAAGCAGCGCCTTCAGGATTCCGTCGACGAGATCGATCTCCTGTGGCTTCGGCGCTCCCGCAGGATAGGCAGTGCGCGCAAATTGCGGCGACTCGATGTAAATCAGCTCACGGGCGTCATGCAGCGCGCGATGCAGCGACCACAAACTATCGCGCAGTCCGGAGGTTGAGACAATCACTTCGCGACGCACCTCCTGCTCCATGCGCGGCTCGGTGGGCCCCAGATTAACCGTCGGAGCGCTAACGCCAAGGGTGGATGCGAGGTTGTTGACCAGATTCTGGACGGTCGCTCCGGGAGGCGGCGGAGTAATCACGCTCAACTCCGGAGTCTCGCAAATTGCCGGCGTCGTCTCGAGCAGAACTCCAATGCCGGTGTTCGTGGCGGTGCTGTCGGTCGGAACGTCGAAGTTCGCGCCATCCATCGCAACGAGCCAGCCAGGTGTCGGCGAGCCAGGCAGCGGAATGATCGGCTGCGCTCGGCGCATCGCATGACGCGCCAGGTCATACGCTAGCGCTCCCGTAACGTGGATCCCCGGAGCGTGCACGTCGGGTCCGGCGGGATTCCCCGGGTTACCGTCGGAGTGCCTCGCCGAGCGAGTATCCGTGTCCCATCGACCGCCGGAGAGCACCGCCTCCCACAACAGCGTATTTGCAGGAGTACCGCCGTTAGTCCCACTCACAACAATCGTCTCGAAGCGCGCCATCGTCGGGAGTCGTGGGCCTTGGCGGGGGGAAGAGCCTTCTGACGCAAGCGCACGTAGAAACGCAATCAGCCCTCCGGGAGCGGCTCCCGGAGGAGTCACCGTCGTGGGAATACCAAAGAGGGGAACCGGTGCAACTGCTTCGAAGATCGGAGGCACCAGCGCGACAACACTCGTACCGGCAAACGGGTCGACAGAAGGCGGCACAGGGCCGGCCGCGACGTTTGCAGTAACAGCCCCCCAAAGTTTACGGGTGCCGTTTCGGGGCATCACAACAATATCCAGTGTCAGATTCGCAGGCGAAGGCCTCGGCTGCGCCGCAACGAGATGGAACGGGTTGGCAAGGAAGATCTGCGTCGGTGCGCCATCGTGCGCGATCGCTGCCCCACCGTCGCCGCGCAGGAACGACGGAGCGTCGGCCGTGATCGCGGCGATCGTCACGTACAGCTGCGGATAGATGCGAACGTGCGCGCCCTCCGGCGCAGTTCCGGCCACGATTGTGACGACGACATCGTTGCCGCCGCCCCCCGAGGCCCAAGCCGCCGTAATCCCGGTCGCCGGAGACGCGAGCGGCGTCGGAAAGCCAGTCGCGGAGTTAGGGGCCGGAAAGGTCGGCCAGTGTGCAGCAGCGCCAATAGACGAGGGTACCGCCATCGTATTGCTGATCACCGGCGAGACCGTCAACACCATGTTCTGGTTGCTACGGTTCATCACCATATTCGATTGAGCCAGCATGTCTGGGCCGTCCGCCAGATAATCGATCACGACCTGATCGCGCACAAGCGGAAGCATGTCGGCAGGGATGGTCTGGTCGTCCGGATCTACGCCCAGAGCGGCACTCGCCGTGCGATTCCCGAGAAGAGCCCACGTAGTATCCACAATCGCCGCACGATAAAACTGCTGTGCCAGCGGATTGGTGAGGGCCGGTGGCGCCAGCCGGTTTCGCGCAAGAACCCCGTTCGTCTCCCAGCCCCAGCGCAGCCGATTGTTGTCGGTCGCCGCGCACGCAATTCCGTCGCCCGCAGCAAGAGTAAAGAGGCCGGAAGCGGGCACCACGCCCGTCTGCGCGAGGCTTGCGTTCTGTGTCACGAGCGTCGCTCCAGGTATCGCAGGCTGGTACACCGCGCCGTGAAGATCAACGCAGTGCACCAAGATCGTCGAAGAGAGCCCAGCGATGGTTTGCACTCCGCCAGCAACGCTCGACGCAACCGGACTCTTCGGCAGCAATCCGGCCAGCCAATTCTGCAGATCGGAGAACATGCACGCGACATAAACAGGATCCAGAATCAGTCCGCGTGAGTCGTGGAAGGAAACTGTTCCTCCTGCTCCGAGCAACTCGTCAGCCTCATACCATCGCGCGGTCGTAAACCCTTCCACGCCACGCACAACCATTGCGAACGGGATCGGCAACAGCGGCGGATTCGTTCCAGTTACATACCGATCTTTAGCAAGCGTTGAGAGCCGAAGAACTGCCTGCGGATGAAGCCGATAGATCGCCGAGGGTCCGCTAAACGGAACACAATCGACGCCGTAGAAGCTATCGGTTCGCGTCCCCGCGCTCAAACGCAGGATCACGGGATCGCCGATCTTGAAGGCTTGCGCCGCTGTGTCGTCTGCAGCGCGCGTCACCGTAAAGGTGTCGCCCACACGCGCGGTGCATGCGACAACCTCATACTTCGAGCTTGCGATGCTGAACAGCGTGAGAAGAATCGAGCCGCTCGCCGTCGGCGTTGGAAAAGCCGCTCCGTCCCCCGCCTTCACCGTAAACGTAAGATCCGTCGGCGAAAGATTGGCGGTCAAATTCGAGGAGACAACCGTAAAGCCATACTCGAGAATGCCGCGGTACGGAAGTCGAACTGACGGGATGTTCAGAGTGAGAGCGCCTGAATCGTAGTCGCCCAGCGACACAGCAGCATCCGCCCAGCGCGGCGATACCGAAAACGTAGTCAGACCAAGCGTGTCGAGACCATCCGCCTGCAGGTTCTGCTGAACGGCGGACGGGGTCAGGGTCGTAATGGGAAGCGTTACCATAATCAGCTCACAACCTGCGTCTGCTCGGCGACGACGCCGTCAGGCGCCGTAACTTTGACATCGATGCCGATAGCGTTTCCGGAACAGAGCACCGTGTACAAATACATCGGTCCCGGGCCAGGAGTGCGCACCAGTTGAATTTCAGGAGCCGTCCCCGGCGCATGCCCGACCGTAGGGATGGAGCCGACGGGCAGCGTGATGGTGCGAGTGGACGCTGGGAAGAAGAAAATTACTTTTTTGAATGTCACAACCACTTTGATGACGTACGGCCCATCGAGCGGACTGACCAACGGAACGCTGGAGGAGAACGAGATCTGTGCACTTGCGAGCGGCCCCACAACCTTCTTGACCGTAAGCGCGGACAAATCCGGCGCAGGATTAATCGACCCGCTCGCGATCGTGGCGAACCGCTCGCCGGTGCGACCCAGTGGATCGGTGATGCGAACGGCAAACTTGATCGCATCCGTCAAAGCAGCACGCAGAATGACAGCACGATAGACAGACGGCTTTGCTCCCGGAGCGCTGGTGAGCCACACGCCGGACACACCAACGGGCGCAGTCGAGCCAACCTGGTCCAGCGTGGAATCCAGCG
>JBDTAZ010000027.1:0-16258 GCA_039924325.1 Gemmatimonadaceae bacterium | reverse complement strand
TCGCGGTCGATCGCGTATCCGGCGATCGTAGTTCCAACAAGATTCTCTCGTGGCACTCGGCGAACCTAATGCTAATTGGACGGTAAGGACAGGGGCACCAGCGTATATAATACCTAATGCTCCAAGAGTGCATTCGCCGACCCTAGACCCTGGACCAGTGCATGAGGGTGATAACGCTTAGGTGGATTTCCTTGGCCCCAGTCGCGGCCCTCGTTGTGGGGATGGCTGCGTGTGCTTCCGGGAGTGCGGGGTCGGGATCTCCTTCAAATGGCTCGCTCCAGTCCTACGATCCCCAACGTGCAGCAGTTGCCGGTGCCGCTGACCAGTTCGCGGAGATTTACGACCAGATGGGTTTGGCGGCTTCTGGGCCTCCACTGTTCTTCGTGGGAGATGTGGCCTATTTCGCGACCCGCTCTCCAGACACAACCCTTGTTGTCGTAGGCCTGTCCCTACCGAACAAGGGATTGGTGTTTAAACGGGAGGAGTCCGGCACTTATTCTGCGAGCTACGCCGTGGATCTGTCGCTTACTCGTGGCGATGGACTCGCAGCCCAGGCGCGTGACAGCGAATCAGTCCGCGTTACTTCCTTCAAGGAAACATCTCGTACCGATGAGAGCGTGATCTACAAGCGTTCTTTCAGAGCCGCGCCCGGGATGTACTCGCTGAACTACGTGGTACGTGATGGAAACAGCCAGCGTGGTGCGGGGCACACTCTGTCGATCACCGTTCCCCGTTTATCGTCGTCCGGGCTTTCGACCCCGGAACCAGTATATGAGGCAAAGCCGAGGACGCGTGTTGATTCCGTCCCGAACTATCTACCGGCGCCTCGTGCTTCCTACGTATTTGGTGTCGACGACTCCGCATCTATCTACCTGGAATCGTACAATCCATCTAAGCCGGTCGTCCTGCAACTTCGTACTCCCGACGGTAAGGTTGCATGGGAGGGGACCAGGATGTTGCCTACCGGAAGCGCGAATATCGGGTCGGGACTGGTGACTGTTCCATTGGTTCACTCGGACGTCGGTGTGGGTACAATACTCGCCACGCAAGCCGGCTCTCCCGACACAATGGGCACGCGGATCTTTGTCGGTTTTGGTCCAGATCTGCCAGTCCTTTCGTTCAAGGAGATGTTGGGATATCTCCGATTCTTCCGGGCGCGAAGCAAACTGGCTTCGCTGTATAGCGCGACGCCAGAGAATCGAGGTGCTCGCTGGTCTGAGTTTCTCCGGGAGACAGATCCCAATCCAAATACACCGCAGAACGAAGCTCTCGACGCTTATTTCAGCCGCATACGCGATGCAAACTCGCAGTTCGTAACGGATTCTCCGCGGGGCTGGTTATCGGATCGTGGCATGGTGTACGTAACGCTCGGCGCGCCGACCAATTCCTACGAAGACTACGCATTGATGTATCCCGGGGATATTGCAACACCGGGCGAGGTTCCCACTCGCGTCAAAGTGCTCGTGTGGCAGTATGATCAGTACCAGGCCCAGATCATCTTCTACGATCCGAATGACATCCGTCAGTGGCGCCTTACCAGACAGAGCATGTCGCAGTTTCAATCCCTACTTGCACGGGTGACGAATCGTTAATGGAAGTCACACTCCCAAATTCACCACGTCTCTTCCTGGTCGATGGCTATGCGCTGATTTATCGTGCGTTCTTCGCTCTGATATCGCGCCCGCTGACTACAAGCCGTGGAGAGAATACGTCGGCTGCATGGGGAATTGCCAATTTTCTTCAACGACTGCTTTCTATACATCGGCCGGAATATCTGGGTTGGGTGCATGACTCGGGCTTGTCGTTTCGGCATGAGCGCTACCCAGCGTACAAGGCCACTCGCGAGAAACTATCAGAAGAACTTCAGTCGGATTTCGACCGCGGAATGGATCGCGTCTCCGCGCTTCTTGCGGCCTACGGTATCCCGATCATCGCCCTAGAAGGCTATGAGGCGGACGATGTGATCGGCACACTGGTAAGGAAATCCGTGGAAGCCGAAATGAACGTGGTCGTGATTTCAGGCGACAAGGATTTTCAGCAACTCGTTCGTCCTGGCGTCTGGTTGTTGAACCCGGGAAGAGGCGGACCGGCAAGTGTCGAGGAGCACTGGGTAGGTGTCGAAAACGGTGCGGAGCGGCTTGGCGTACCACCGAGTTTTGTAACGGATTATCTGTCACTTGTCGGTGATTCGTCCGACAACGTTCCCGGCGTCAAGGGAATTGGAGACAAGACCGCGTGCGAACTGGTAGCGCAATTCGGCCATCTCGAGGAGATCCTCGCACACGCGGCAGAGCTCACCAAGAAGAGGCCACGTGAAGCCCTTCTGGCGCATGCGGAGAATGCACGCCTGTCGAAAGAGCTGGTGACAATTCGGGATGATCTTCCGGTGCCACTGGATCTCGATGCGATGAAAGTCGGTAGCCCCGACAATGCAGCTCTGGCACAGCTCTACGTGGAGCTGGAGTTTCACACTTTTGCAAAGGAAGCAGCTGGCGCGGTCGAAGCACCGAAGGTTACGGAGACTGCGAAATATCGCACAGTAGAGACGGTCGCCGAGGTCGATAAGATAGTACGCAAGGCACGCAAGGCGAAGAATGTCGCCGTTGATACGGAGACGGTCATCGACGCAGATTCGCCGTCGAAGATCGATCCACTGAGATCGCGGCTGGTCTCGCTGTCGTTGGCTGTTGCGCCTGGGGAGGCGTATTACTTCCCGTTCGCGCATACCGATCCGACCAGTCACCAGGGGGAATTGCTCGGCGACACGCCGCTACACTCAAGCGTGAAGAATTTACCGTCGCTGTCATCACCCGCGATGAAGCCTCTAGTAGACCTATTGGAGGATGCGTCAGTTGCCAAGACGCTGCAGAATGCGAAATATGATGTGCTCGTCCTTCGTAACGAGGGCATCACATTGCGCGGAGTGGAGTTCGACACGATGCTTGCGAGTTATGTGCTCGATCCGGGCCGGCGTTCACACTCCCTGGATATGCTCGCGATCGAATTCCTCGACCACAAGATGACTTCGTATGCCGATGTCTGCGGCAAGGGTAAGTCGGAGATCTCGTTTGATCGGGTCGCGCTGGACGTTGCGCGCGATTACTCGTGCGAGGATGTCGATATGACGTTGAGGATGCGCGAGCACTTCGAGCCGCAGCTCGAAGCCTACGAGCTCACTCGCCTCTTCCGTGAAGTCGAGATTCCGCTTATTGCCGTCCTCGCGGATATGGAATGGAACGGCATGGCGATAGACTCCACACACTTTGCGACGCTCAAGGCGCGGTTCAAGCGCGAGCGGGAACTGGTACAACTCGAGATATACAAGGAAGCCGGCGAAGAATTCAACATAGGTTCCAACGTTCAACTGCGTGAGATCCTGTTCAACAGACTAAACCTTCCAGTACTAAAGAAAACGGCAACAGGCGCATCAACCGATGCCAGCGTGCTCCAGGAGCTCGCTGACGAGGGGCATCGCTTGCCATCATTGTTGATGGAGTACAGAGAACTAGCCAAACTCGAGAACACGTATCTCGATACGCTTCCGCGCCTGGTGAATCCGAGAGACAGTCGTCTCCATACCTCATTTAACCAGACGGTGGCGAGTACAGGACGTCTCTCGTCCAGCGACCCCAATCTCCAGAACATACCCATACGCCGAGAACTCGGCCGGGATATTCGCAGGGGCTTCGTTCCTCGTGCTGGATGGAAGCTGCTCGCGGCGGATTATTCGCAGATCGAGCTCCGCTTACTGGCGCATCTATCGCACGACAGAAACTTTGTGGATGCATTCAACGCTGGTGGTGATATCCATCGGCAGACCGCGTCCATCATATTCGATGTTCCACTTGAATCCGTGACGCAGGAAATGCGTGGCCGCGCCAAGACCATCAACTTTGCAACGATTTATGGACAGGGTCCGCACGCCCTGTCCAGGCAGCTTGGTATCCCGCACGCTGAAGCACGAGATTTTATCGCCAAATATTTTGAGCGTTTTGACGGCGTCAAACAGTATCTCGAATCAATGGTTGAGTTCGCACGGACCAATGGCTATGTGCAGACCATATTCAACCGTCGGAGATACATACCGGAGTTGAGAGAGAAGAATTTCAACATGCGCGCGTTCGGCGAACGAACAGCCGCAAATTCGCCGATTCAGGGTTCGGCGGCGGATCTCATAAAAATCGCGATGATTCGCGTCGATGACGTATTCCGCCAGCGTCGTTTCGCTAGCAAGATGCTGTTGCAGGTGCACGATGAACTCGTGTTTGATGTCGATCCGGCAGAACTGGATGAGGTCCGGCTGGTTGTTGCGCACGAGATGGAAAACGCAGCGAAACTTTCCGTACCGCTTGTCGTTGATATCGGAATTGGTGACAACTGGCTTGAGACCAAGTTCTGATGCTCAGCTCTTGAGATGATTGGCGTACGCTGCCCAATACGCGCCCGTCATCAACGAGAGGAGAAAGAGAAGGCTTACCACCCAGCCGAATAACAACTCGACGATCGTCATCTCCACCGCATAGGACAGAATTATCGCCCCGAAGCCGAGTGTCATGGTGTACATGGCCGGCTCACCAGGATCTGCACTCATGCGTAGCGCCTGTCGCCGAGCAACACGGATTGGAAGCCTGTGCATTACTGTACCCCACCAGGCCGCAAGTCTTACAAGCCAGTTTCGCCTGATCGCCGGGACATGTTCGTCGGTGAAGGCTGCGCTCAGCATCGAGATACTCCGAAGGCGCTCAGCAATTGATTCGGTAAGCTCTCTCGCGTCTTCGCCTGTCCAGTCGTCCATTGCTATCGGTTCACCGACCTGAGCTATTACGCGGGTGCCCGGTGTCGCCTTGTCCTCGAAGGTGATTCCAATGGGGATGACTTTTATTCCGCTTATTCCCTCTTGATGCGCTCGAATTGCTGCTCTCGCCAGACCTGTCTTCAACGGAGCGATTTCGGGTTCGTTGTGGCTCTTCCCCTCTGGAAAGACCAGGATCGCACCACCACGTCGTAGCTCGTCAATCATTGCCTCGAATGCGTGTCTGTTACGCATAGGGCTCGGCGCGGCCGGATTGTCGACAACTCGCCGCAGCGGAATGACCCCTATCGACTTCATTAGAAGGGCACCAGCCATGGTATCGCCGAGGGTTGCCTTGGCCGTGATGCGCAGCTCTCGCGGAACTATCCAGAGTGCAAGCAGTGCATCTATCAACGCATTCTGGTGATTCATGGCAACGAGTATCGGGCCACTGACTGGGATGCGTTCACCATTCACGACGCGCACATCACTGTAGAACCAGTTCAACGCGACACCGCCAAGCCAATGCGCTAATCTTTGAATCATTTGCCTGCCAGCGCGTGCTCCACGGTGTGGTTAGACGACGCGATGTTGAAAATTATCCGGCACACCGCGCAGAATCAGCAGTGCTATGCACATCGCGATGGCGACTGTACCAACGCCGGCACGATACGCGATGCCGGTCCCGAACTTTGGCGTCAGCCCATCAACCGCGAATGCCCAGACCAGCGGCCCAACGATAGCGGCCGCCCGAGCGGATAGAACCATAAGGCCAAAGAAGCGGCCCGCTTCTTCATCCGGTATCAATCTCAACAGCATTGGACGTTCGGCGACGTTGACTCCGCCGTATATGAAGCCGATCATGGCGCCGACGATCCAGAACGCCTGCCGTGATGGCGCAAGAATCATCGCAATGAGCAATACTATCCACGCCCCGACGACGATCATGAGTGTGTTCTTCGGCCCGATCCGATCGGTCAGCCGACCCCAAACCCACGCTCCAAAGACCGCCGGTATGGTGAGGACGACAAATAACGTCGTCTCTGTTCCCTGCTTGAATCCCATGGCAACCACAGCATAGAGCGCCATGAAGCTGATGATGGTCCCCATTGCATCCTGATAGACAAACGACGCGATGATGAACCTCAACGTTCCCGGATACTTGCGCGACTCACGGATCGTGTGGGCGACGTCGTGGAATGCCTGCTTCCACGGGATGACTTTGCGCACACGTGACGGAAAATGGTCTCGGCAAAATATGAACAGCGGTATGCTGAAAAGCAGATACAACAGCGCGGTCGGCGCGAACGTCGCCGCCCGCCCGCCGGAATGCGCGAATGGGAATATTGTTCTCAGCGTGTGCGTGAAACCACTCGGCAATGCACCGATCACTGGAAGGGTGCCGTCGAAAAATGGCTTGATCATCAACACGCCGAGTATCGAGCCCACGTAGCCGAGTACTGCGCCTAACCCGGAGAGCTGTCCCCATTTGTCCGGCGGAGCAAGTTCGGGCATCATCGCGTTATAGAATGGAAGCGCACCCTGGTATGCGTAATTCGCGGCGACAAATGCAGCTATTACAAAGAACAGCGGCAGGCCGGATATCATATAGTTGCTCGCCGCCACGGGATTCAACACCGCCTCGCCGACGTGCGGGATGAAGTGTTGACCTACTGCGCCTATACCAGCAGTCGAGACGACCGCAAGCAGCGTGAACCCGACTACCCATGGTTTTCGCCGCCGGGTGACATCTGATATTGCACCCAGTACGGGAATGGAAATCATGACCAGGATTGATGCTATTCCATTCCCAAGAGCGACATCGGTGTTGGAGCCGTGAAGATCCGAGACCATCCACACGGCGAAATACAGCGTGGCGATGTTCATCGAGAAGATCGTGTTCGCAAACTCGTAAAGAGCCCAGCTCCAGCGCTCGCGTGCAGGAGCCATCACCCTCACAAGAGGCAGCCCCGGACCTTCCACTTCGCCCAACCCGGTTGCGATGTCGGTCATTGTCCCCAAAATACGAACCAGCTATCGATCCCGCTCGGCGCTATTCCACTTCCAGGTCCTGCCGTCCGAGGGCCGCTGGTGCGCTGACCCGACCGCGAGTCGCCGCGAGTGCAACTAGCGTAAGCACGTACGGAAAGGCGAGAAAGAGTTGGTACGGTAGATCCGTCCCGATCGCCTGGAAGTAGAACTGGAGAGCACTCGCCGCACCAAATATCAGAGCTGCGAACACGGTACCCAGGGGATTCCACCGTCCGAGCACGACGATGGCGATGGCAATGAAGCCCCGGCCAGCAGACATACCCTCTACAAAAGTTCCTGCCTGTGCAAGAACGAGTGTTGCCCCGCTCACCCCGCCCAACGCTCCGCCGAACAGGACGGCTGCGAATTGCACTCGCTTTCCGCGGACACCCGCAGCGATCGCAGCAGCTGGGTTTTCTCCCATGGACCGCAACGCGAGGCCGGCGTGGGTGCGATACATCCACCAGCTAACGGCCGGGATTAGCGCATAGAGTACGTAAGTGATAGAAGGTTGGGCGAATAACGCGGAGCCCACTATTGGAATTTGGGAGAGAAAAGGAATCGCCGTCGTATTGAGGGTCGGAGTGTTGAGCGCCGCACCGGCACTTCCGTATATGAGCTGGTACAGCGTTCCGGTCCCCCCCAAGGCCAGCAGCGTGACCGCGGTCCCGGTGATGATCTGGTCCGCGCGCAGAACTACCGCGACCAAGGCAAAAATCGCGGCTACGGTCAACCCGCAGATCGCGCCGAAGATGAAACCCGCCCAAACACCGCCGTGCGAGGCCCCGACGACTGCTCCAAGTGCTCCGGCAATGATGCTGCCTTCGAGCCCGATATTGATTATTCCGCTTCGCTCGGTGACGGTTTCCCCAAGCGCCGCAAGCGCCAACGGAGTCGCTGTCCGAACGACTCCTTCCAGGAACGCCTCAATTCCGCTAGTCATGTCGCAGACACGGATCGCCGGGAGCGGACTTGCGCGATGCCGATAACCGCAAGGATCACGATCGCTTCAATTACCGATGCGGTCGTTGCAGGTATCCCGGCGTTGCGCTGCATCGTGCCGGCGGCCGTTTCAAGCGCGCCAAACAGGATCCCCGTGCCAATTACTCCGAGCGGATTGAGACCAGCGAGCAGCGCGACGGCGATCGCGGTATATCCGTAACCAGGGGAGATGTTTTCATACAACGCGAACGTTACGCCGCAAACCTCGACAGCACCGGCTACGCCTGCGATCGCACCACTCGCGATGAATGCACCCGATGTCACTCGTGGCACATTGATCAGGCCCGCGCTACGAGCTGCAAAGGGACTCATGCCACTGGCCCGAATCCTGAATCCGATCGCCGAGTACTTCATCACCCACCATGTCACTGTCGCAAGCAGAAGCGCTAGAATAAAGCCCCAGTGCAGTCGGGTACCCCCGATGAGAATTGGCATGTGCGCACCACCGATTATGCTGCTTGTCTGGGGGAAGACGTGTGTCGGCTCCTGGAGCGGCCCACGGACAAGATAGGATGCGCCGTACGTAGCAATGAAATTGAGCATGATGGTGCTGATTACTTCCAGCACTCCGAATCGGGACCGGAGCCACGCTGCAAGGGCGGCCCAGATCCCTCCGGCAATTGCGCCACCCACGAGTGCCAGCGGAAGAGCCAACCATCCAATAGCGGCCGATGCACTCACTCCAACCCACGCTGCTGCCGTAGCTCCGGCGATGAATTGGCCGTCGGCCCCGATATTCCAGATCCCCGCACGAAATGCTATGGCGACAGCCAGACCGGCGATGATGAGTGGCGTGGCATGTACAAGCATGTCCACGATAAACGCTGTAATCTGATTCATTTCATCGTAGCGCCAAGCATGGCACGACCGATGGACTCATAATCGTTCACGCATTCAGTCACCTTGCCTGCGAATACGACGACCACTCGATCGGCAAGCGATGTTATCTCATCAAGGTCCGATGAATAAATCACAACAGCGGCTCCCGAATTACGCGCGTCGATGATCCGATCCTTTACTGCCGCGGAGGCCTGGATATCCAAGCCTCGCGAAGGATTCTCCGCTACGAGCGCAGCATGTGACCATTCAATCTCTCGGCCAACAACCAGCTTCTGTTGATTCCCGCCTGATAGCGTCGAGGCATGCACGTTCTCATGCCGTGCACGGACGTCGTAGTTTTCGAGGAGAGCGCGAGTTCGACCGCCAATCGGGGTCCAATCCATCATCCCCCGTCTGGTGCCAGCACCTGCAAGTGCAACGTTATCGCGTAATGATAGACCCGGGATTAACGCATCTCGTTGTCGGTCCTCCGGAATAAAGCCGACGGAGGACGGGAGTTCGACCATGCCCGAAGTCGCGGCGATCCGGCCAGCCAGTACGCGGAGGAGTTCGTGCTGACCATTCCCCTCTACTGCCGCAACTCCGACTATCTCTCCACCGCGAACCTCCATCGAGACTGCCTTGAGACGATCCACACCCAGCGTGTCACGCACACTTACATCTCGCAACGCCATCACTGTTTCGCCGCCCGCCGTTCGGTCCCGAGGAGAGACCTTGTTTCCGGGCGACTCGGTGGGAGCGTGCTCGCTCCCGAGCATCGCTGATACCAACGCGTCTTCAGTGGCCTCGTTCGCGCGTCCCGTCCACACAGTCGCGCCGCGCCGCAGTACTGTGATGTCGTCCGCGAATTGCAGCGCATCGCGCAGCTTGTGCGTGATGAGAATCGCTGTGCCGCCGCCGTTCACAAGTTCTCGCGCCCTGTTTAGCAGCTCCTGGGCTTCCATCGGTGTCAGTATCGCGGTCGGTTCATCGAGTATCAGTACTCGTGGTTCGTGCGACAACGCCTTCAGGATTTCCACCCGCTGTTGCGCGCCAGCCGGCAGGTCCTGAACACGCGCGTCTGGATCGATTGCGAAATCGGTACGTCGGGCCAACGCGAGGAGGTCGCTACGCGCTTGCCTGGGGCGAAACAGCCCCCTACCTCCAAGCGCGACGTTCTCGGTAACAGTCATCGCTGGCACCAGAGTGAAATGCTGATGCACCATTGCAATGCCGTTGGCTATTGCTTCACTCGGCGACGCAAATGACTTGATGTCTCCGTTGACCCGGATTGTTCCGGCGTCTGGCCGCAGCATACCGAATGCGATACGCATCAACGTAGTCTTGCCGGCCCCGTTCTCACCGAGTAGTGCGTGCACCGTCCCACGTCGCGCCGAAAGCGAAGCAGACTGTAACGCCGCGGTTCGACCAAATCGTTTGGTGATCGACGCCAACCCCAGTGCGACGTCGCTCACGACGTCAGAGCCCGGTGGGCGCCTCTATAAACGTCCACGGCAAGCCAAATCGATCCGAAAGATGTGCCGCGACGGCGCGCACTCCGAGTGTCTCGGTTGCATAGTGTCCGGCATAGATAACCGTGATTCCACTTTCTTCCGCTTCGACCGCGGAGTGATGCGGGCCCTCACCAACGACCAACGTGTCGATGCCGCGCTCGCGCGCTTCACTGAGTGTCTTGCTGTCCGCGCCGGCACCTGTGCAGATCGCCCATGTGCGCGTCCTTCGCCCTGAATCGATTGGAGTGGTGCGCACAGAGCCGCCATGCAAGCGAGCGAATTTATCGGCGCGCGACGCCAGTTCGGCAGTTGGAATGTCGCTCTGACCGGCTACCCCGATTGAGATGTTCTTGAACTGCGCGAACTCCGCGGATGGCTCCAGGCCAAGCTCGGTCGCCAGCAAGGCGTTGTTCCCGTAAAGAGCATGGCGGTCGAGCGGAAGGTGCGATGAGTAGACCGCCACGTCATGCGCGATCAGAGTTTGCAGCCGCGTGTGCGTCGTCCCAACAATGGGTTGCAATCCTCCCCAGAACATTCCGTGGTGCACAATCATGAAGTTCGCATTCGACTCGGCGGCTGCGGCTGCCGTCCGAAGCGAGAAATCGACGGCAGCGGCTATTCGTGTTACCTGGCCACTGTTAGCCAACTGCAAACCGTTCAATGCATTTGGGTAATCGGGGATCGAATCAGTGTCGAGCAGATCGTCCAGGTAGTCAACGATGAGTGCGGAGCTTGTCATTCCGGTATTTTGAGTTGTCCGGCATCAAGTGCCTTCTTCGCCGAAGCGAGTTTCATCAGCGTCTCCGGAGATATCTCTGTCGAGAGCTTTGGGTTGCCTATCCATAACACAACGCCCTCGACGTCGCCGAGGTGATATGTGTGTCCCTTGAACGTGCCGCCCTTGACGTCCCGCGCAATCATCAGCATTGCACGTGGGAGATCGATGACGACGCTTCCGAGGGTGACTTCCGGAGCGACCAAGTTTTGATCTGAATTGGATCCGATTACTCGGACGCCGGTTGATTGTCGCGCAGCCTGAAAAACGCCTAGCCCGGCTGCATCTGCATTCTGGAATATGACGTCAGCGCCACGCGCAATCTGAGCGAGAGCCTGCTCCTTGGCAGCGCTCGCGTCATCCCAGTTGCCGACGTACGCCGATAGCACCTTGATCTTCGGATTTACCGAACGCGCTCCTGCTTCGTATGCGCGGAACGCGGCGACTACTGGGGGAAGTTGAGTTCCTCCAATTGTGCCTATGATCCCGGAATGCGATGCCGCACCGGCAACGATTCCAGCCAGATATGCCCCGTCTGAAAAGGCAAACTCGACTGCTGCAACGTTCGGAGAAGTGTTCGCTCCGGAAGTGACTACGAACGCGGTCTTGGGGAAAGACGGCGCAACTCGGATCGCCGGGTCCTGATATTCAAAGCCGTGCCCAAACACGAGGTTGTATCCCTGGCTGCCGTACTGTCGGAAGTTCTCGTCGATCTCCGCTGGCGTCTGTGTCTGCACATTCGAGATGTGCGCTCCGAGCGAATCCCTGATTCCAAGAAGGCCGCGGTACGCGCCAGCGTTCCATCCCTGGTCAGACACGGAGCCGGTTGTTACGAGCGCAACCTTGAAATCATTTGAGGTCGGCTGGGCATGGTCCGAGCTCGCTGAACAGCCAATTATCGACAGCGCTACCAGTGTGTGGAAACCTGTGGATAACGTATTGGTTCGATTCAGGCAAAAGACGCTAAATCGTTTCATAGTAACGATTTACTATGTTTGTTGATAACTGTGTGAATATTCGGTAATTGATCGGTCACTCGAGCGCGCCCATGATTTCCAGGAGTCGGTTGAGATCCTCCGTCGAGTAGAACTGAATGCGCACTTCGCCCTTATCCCGCTTCTTTCTGATCAGAGAGACATCCGTTTGGAATCGGCTTCTGAGCAGATCTTCAACGTGTCTGACCTCAGGTGGCCGAGTGTCTTCCTTGCGCGGCCGGCCGCGGTGGGGCTTTTCATGACGAGGCGCATCCTGCCGAACACGCTCTTCGATCGTTCGGACGGAGAGGCCGTGTTCAACCGCCTCGGTTGCCAACTTGATTGCCAGGGCACGATCCTCCAAGGCCAGCAGCGGTCTCGCGTGTCCAAGACTTAGCGCGCCAGTCTCGAGCATTTTGCGGACTTCGGCTGGGAGTTGCAGGACGCGTTGGAGGTTTGCTACAGTCGATCGATCCTTGCCGACGAGGTCGGCGATTTCGTTCTGCGTAAGATCGAATTCACTCGCGAGCCGTGCATATCCTTCGGCCTCTTCGATCGGGTTGAGATCAGCACGCTGCAAGTTCTCGATCAACGCGAGAGTGAGCATTGTGCGGTCGTCGTAGTCGCGAACTATCGCGGGGATGGTAGTCCAGCCAAGCGATTTCGCCGCACGAAGACGGCGTTCTCCAGCGACGAGCTCGTAGCCACCCTTTGTGTTGCGTACAGAGATGGGCTGAAGAAGACCGGCGGTGCGAATGCTGTCCGCGAGTTCCGTCAGTTCGTCTGCGCTGAATTCCTTTCTTGGCTGGTAGTGATTCGGTGCAATCTCGGAGATGGGAATGTCTCGGAGCGCGGTGCGAGGTTCGGCGGCAACGGTACTTCCTTCGTTACGTGCGGGCGAGATTGCCGAAGACGTAGTCGATGAATTTGGAGCGGCTTTTCTCTCACCGAGCAATGCGTCGAGGCCGCGCCCGAGCCGGCGCGGCGTTTTGTCGGCGCTCACGGCGCCCCCTGTTCGTTGGTAAGAGCAGCGGTGCGCTGAATTAACTCATGGGCTACTCCCATGTACGCTTTCGCACCAACGGAAGCCACATCATAGAGGATGATTGGTTTCCCGAAACTTGGTGCTTCGGCGAGCCTCACATTTCTGGGTATGACAGTGTCGAAGACCTGGCTGCCGAAGTATTCTCGCGCCTCACTGGCGACCTGCCGGCTCAGATTGAGCCGAGCGTCGTACATGGTGAGGAGGACCCCGTCGATGGCGAGTGAGGGATTCACACCTTGTTGGACGCGGTGGACCGTATTCAGGAGCTGAGAGAGGCCTTCGAGAGCGTAGTACTCACATTGTAGTGGGATAATCAACGCATCGGCAGCGACGAGCATGTTGATGGTGATGAGCCCGAGAGAGGGAGGGCAATCAATGAGAATGAAGTCGTATTCGTCTCTGATAGGGGCGAGTGCGGACCGCATTCGCTGTTCTCTCTGCGGCAGGTCGACGAGCTCGATCTCTGCGCCAGCGAGATCCGGGGTTGCAGGCAAGACATCGAGGAGCCGGAAGTGTTCTCCGATCTTCCGGGCTTCGCGGATAGTCGCTTCGTTGAGGAGAACCTCGTAGACCGTTTTGCCGACCTCGCGTACGCCTACACCACTGGTGGCATTTCCCTGGGGATCGCCGTCTATCAGGAGAGTTCGCTGCTCAGCAGCAGAGAGCGAAGCTGCGAGATTTACGGCGGTGGTCGTTTTTCCGACGCCGCCTTTCTGGTTTGCGACAGCTATGACTCTAGACACTTACCGTTGTTTTAGCGGACGAGGGAGAGGTCGAGGAATCTAAGCCCGTACCCATCGAATCGCATCATCGTGGTGGGGGAAAGGGTGATAACTGCCCGGATAGCGCCAGTCGAGCCACGTCACCAGCAAAAAAGAGAGCAACCATCAGGCTGCTCTCTTTGTGGAACGTGAAAAAAGAATTTTGTGGAACGTGAAAAACCCCGCTAGCGCCCTATCTGCCGGGAATGAACTGCCAGCTGCCAGAAACCATCATCGAGACTGTTTGCTGGCCAGCGTTGATCTGTGTCTCCGGCGCTGCTGCGACACTTGCTCTCAAGGAGTACATCGGGCGCGGAGCAATCGCCGAATTCTCGCCGCCGACATCGAGTCTCAGGAGTTGGCCAAGCGAACCTCCAGCCGCCTTGGCGGCGATGTCCGCCTGGGAACGAGCCTTGGACACCGCGTCTGATAGAGCCTTGTTGCGCGCAACGTCCGTGTTACTGGCGTAGAACTCCAGCGAAGATATCAGATTGGAGCCGCTCGCTAGCGCAGTATCCAATACTTTACCGACCTGCTTGATGTCGTGCACGTCCGCCAGGATCGTATTGGTGACGGTGTATCCGGTAAGTACTGGCGCCTGGTTTTGCGGATATCGATACTCCGGGCTCACGCTGTAGCCCGTTGTAGATAGTTGTTCGTTAGTCATACCTAACGCACGTAAGGATGCCAGAACAGCGTTTTGCTTCTTTGCATTGTCCCCAGAGGCCGCCTCGGCCGTCGTCGCCTTGGTCTGAACCGCGATACTGACGGTCGCTCGGTCGGGAGTGTACTTGGCTTCAGCTGAAGCAGAGCTGGAGATGGCCGGAATCGGCGCATGTTCCACTGGTTGCATAGGCGCTCCCTGCGCGCCGAGTGCTGCGGCCGGGAACAGAGCGAACGCTAAAGCGTGACGAAATAGCATGGGAGCTCCATGGAGATTGTGGTTGGTTCGGCTATGGAGCCGATCGAATGTGGCATAGGCCAGCGCCAGATCCCTCTCCTTCAGAGACGAAGGGACGCACCTGTACTTGCACACTATCAGGAGTCTATCGGCAGCATTTGTGCCGGTAACGACAGCCTACAGCACTACTAGCTCGTAGTCGTGAATTCGAGACAGATCCATCCCAGTCGTTCCCCTTTCACTGGACTCGAGGAACATCGACTGGAACTTTGCGTTCCACACAATCTCGTTCGCCTTGTACGATGTTCGTGAATGCACAACTTGTGCAAACGTATCATCGTTCCCTGATAGCAATACAAGAAACTCGGCTTCGCGTTCAACAAGATCTTCGGCACTGCAGTTGAACAGCGGACTGATCTCGTCGATTGGATGCACAACGGTCCAGCTCAATGCGAAGAAAGTGACCTTGTCAAACTCGAGCGGTAGCGACGTGAATTCGCGCACGCGCTCTCCATTCGGCCGGAGTTCGATGCGGCTGTACATGATCTGCACCGATACTTCAATTAGCTGATCGCTCCGCTCATTGGCGCAGCGGAACATGAAAGCAGTGATCCCGCGGTAAGGTGCGATCAGCGCACGCTTGCTATAAACG
This sequence comes from Gemmatimonadaceae bacterium, assembly GCA_039924325.1. Taxonomy (GTDB): domain Bacteria; phylum Gemmatimonadota; class Gemmatimonadetes; order Gemmatimonadales; family Gemmatimonadaceae; genus Fen-1247. The sequence continues at coordinate 992 of JBDTAZ010000027.1, read as the reverse complement.
ATTGCCGCGTTCGGGCGCGAGAAACGTGCGAACACGAGCCCTGTTGCAAGCGCTGCACTCAGCAAACCGACAAACGACTCGGCGGTGAGTATGATATTGGCCGCCATACCGAATGGCGCAATGTTACCGTAACCAATGGTACCAAATGTCTCGACGCTGAAGAAATACGCGCGAAAGTAATCGCTGAAGAAAGCAGAGTGACCTGGGAACCCGGGACCGACTAGAGCGCCAGGCCCGCAGGCGAGATACGCAAATGCAAACAACGCATTTACCATTACAAAGAACGCGGTGACGAGAAATAGGAATCTGCCCCAGCCCATTCCCAACAACGCGTGATACGGAGCAAACGTCTGCCTTCCCCGTGTTCCGGCACGCTCAACGTTGAACGTGCCGTCACGATTGAGTAGCCGCTGGCGACTACCTACGGCGATCCGCGGACCGAAGCCCAGATTGCGTGCAGCGTCCGGGTCGGTTACCGGCTTGTTGATTCTTTGTTCGGGGTTTGCGGGCTCGTCAGTGATAGGCTGTCATCCTCCGCGGATTACCATCGCGGATTACCATCGCGGATTATCGCGCATCTAATCTGCAACAGTGACCTTGATCCCACCAACGGTTCCACACACAAGATTGTAAATCAACGCTCCGATAAAACCGCCGATGTAGCCAAACACGCCGTAAAAGATCGGGAATAGAATCAACATGAATCCGCGGCTCATCGACCCGAGCCCGGCAGATGCTGGAATGAATGAACCCACCAGAAAAAACACTATCGCAAAGAAAATGCCCAGCAGTGCATATGTGGCACCTAATACCAACCCGAACTGGCCCGGCTCGATTCTCGAAATGCTCCGAATGCTCGACATGCTTACGGCTCCGTGAATGAGTGAACAAGACTTCAGTGGGATTACCAGATCAACAGCACAGCGCCATGCGACCTACTTCAAAGTCAGAAAGCCAAGAGAAACACCAATACCTATCAGCGCTGCTATTAG
>JBDTAZ010000026.1:0-3306 GCA_039924325.1 Gemmatimonadaceae bacterium | reverse complement strand
TTACCTTCGCGACGATTGCCTGCGCAGTCGGCCCGGTGAACGGTGGCTCGCCCGTGAGCATCTCGTACGACACCGCGCCCAACGCGTAGATATCCGTGCGCGCATCGACGTTACGCTCGCCCATCGCCTGCTCGGGGCTCATGTATTGCGGCGTGCCGAGTGAGAGGCCGGTTTGCGTCATGCGCTGACCTCCTGCCTGCTCAACAGCGAGCGCGATCCCGAAGTCGGCTACCAGCGCCCGCCCATCGTGCAGGAGAATGTTCTCGGGCTTGATGTCGCGATGGATTACGCCGCGCTTGTGTGCGTACTCGAGGGCGTCGGCCACTTCGGTCGAGATGCGAACCGAGTCGGCAACCGGAAGCTGCCGTTCGCGATCGAGCCTTCCCCGTAACGTTTCGCCTTCCACGTATGGCATGACGCAGAACAACAGCCCGTCAGCGCTTCCACTGTCGAATAGTGGCAGAATATGAGGGTGCTGCAGGTTGGCGGTGAGTTCGATCTCCTTGAGGAATCGTTCGGGCCCCAGGACCGCCGAGAGCTCGGCGTGCAGAACCTTTATTGCGACTTTACGGTGGTGCTTGAGATCTTCAGCTAGATATACGGTGGCCATGCCGCCCGCGCCTAGCTCACGCTCGATGCGGTACGTCCCGTCAAGGGACGGTTGGAGTCGCGCTACCAAGGGGTCGGGGGCTGAATCGGGCATTCTGCGGGATAATTTACCACGCCGATCGCTGTTCCGAAGCGTGAAATCCAGGGTCAGGCCTCGACACGCCCCGCAACGCGCACGATACTTCGCGCGGGTGATTGAAGCTGGCTTTCGTCTTCCGCCGTTCTGCCATGACTGTCTCTTACGACAACAGCAAGATCATTTTCGACGGCATCAAGGCCGCCGGTATCAAGTCGATCTCGGCGCTCCCAGAAACCTGGCTCGGACTGCTGCTTCAGCGCGCTGAAAGCGACGCCGACGTCAAGCTCGTCCAGGTCGCAAAGGAGGAGGAAGCGATCGGTATCGCAGCGGGCGCATACTTCGCCGGTACGCCGCATGTGCTTCTCATGCAGAATCACGGGTTCCTGGGAGCGATAAACGGCATCGTCTCGCTCGCGCAGCTATACCATATTCCGCTCTGCATGCTCATCGCGCTCCGCGGCCATTGGGGTGAGCCGTATCCATGGCACACGCGCGGCGGCATCGTTACCGAACCGGTGATGCGCGCCCTGGGAATTCCGTTCGAGTACGCACGGGATCCGGCGACGGTCGGAAAGCAAATACGCGAGGCGTGGACGTTCTCGCAGAGTTCCCTCTCTCCGGTCGCGCTGTTGCTCACGCGCGACATCATGGAGGATTGATGGACCGCGCGCGCTGCCTCGAGATGATCTACCCGGAACTGCAGGACAAACTCGTCGTCACGATAATGGGCGCGTCCGCCCAGGAGCTTTACAACCTGGGCCACCGCGAGAACTTTTTCTACCTGCAGCATGCGATGGGACTCGCGTCGTCCATCGGTCTCGGACTGGCGATGCACCTGCCGGCGGAGCGAGTTGTCGTGCTCGACGGAGACGGATCGGTACTTATGAACCTCGGTACATTTGCGACGCTCGCGCGTTACAAACCAAACAATCTCATCCACATCGTTTTCGACAACGGAAGCCTGCTCTCCACAGGCGGCTTCGACTCGCACACGACCTCCGGTATCACCGACATCGCAGCGATCGCACGCGGTGCTGGCATCGAGCACGTCGCCGCCGTGCACGACGCAGTCGATTTCGGCGAAGCGTTCATTGACGCCCTCGAGCGCAACGAATTGAGCGTCATCGTTGCAAAGGTCGCCGCCGTCGGGCCGGAGCATTACGGAATGGATCTCCAGCTGCCGGAGAACGGCTTCCGTTTCAGACGCTGGATTCAGGAACGCAAGCGCGGCGCGGGACACGCGTCATGACAGTCGCGCATCCATCGTACGACATTGAGGCGTGGCGCCGACGCATTCCGCTGCTCGCGTCGTGCATTCCGATGAACAACTGTTCGCAGGCTCCACAGACGGATGCCACTCGCGCAGCCGCGGAGCGCTACCTCGACTCGTGGAATGGCAGTGGGATGGACTGGGACGCGTGGATGACAGAAGTGGCACTGGCCAAGGCAGAATTCGCGCGGCTCATCGGCGCGACAGCCGACGACATCGCGGTGTTCAGCTCTGTTTCCGAGGCAGCCAGTGCGGTTGCGAGCGCGCTCTCGCTGCAGGGCAGTCGCAGGAACATCGTGGTGAGCGACGCGGAGTTTCCTACGGTGGCGCATGTATGGCTTGCGCAGCAGCAGCGGGGTGCGCATGTACGATGGGCTCAAGTCCGCGACGGCGCGGAAGCCTCCGCATACGAAGCGCTCGTTGGCGATCACACGGCGCTCGTCTCGGCGTGTCACGCTTACTACCAGAATGGCCTGATACAGGACACCGCACAGATAGCTGCAATCGCACGCAAAGCTGGCGCGCTCTCGTTCGTCGATGCATATCAGTCTATCGGCACTGTTCCACTGGACGTCCGCGAGCTCGGTGTCGATTTTCTAGCGTCGGGAAACCTGAAGTTCCTCATGGGGATTCCCGGTATCGCTTTCATGTATATCCGACCGGAGCTCGTCGAAACGTTGCAGCCGAGTGTGACCGGCTGGTTCGGGCGGGCGAATCCGTTTGCATTCGATGCCAAGTTGCTGGACTGGTCGTCGACAGCGAGCCGGTTCGACACCGGCACACCGCCGGTGATCAATGCGTACATCGCGCGCGCAGGCATGGAGATCATCAACACGCTCGGGCCGAAGAACATTCGTGAGTGGTTGCTGGTGCTCGGGCAGCGCCTGATCGAGGGCGGCCGAGCGCGCGGGCTGACGTTGCACGGCTCGGACGACATGCGACGGAAGACCGCGACGACAGCTTTCGTAGTTGGCGATTCACACGCCGTCGAGGAAGCGATGCGCGCACGAGGCGTCATTGCTTCAGCGCGGGGCGATGTTGTTCGGCTTGCGCCGCACTTCTATTCTACGATTGATGACGTCGATCGTGCGCTCGACGTGCTCGCCCAGGTCGCGCCGCCCACGTGACCACATCGTGGTGCTGACGTGAGCGAAGTGCGGGAAACATTCTCGTCGCGATTTGGCGGCTTGATGACGATCGTCGGAGTGTCGATCGGACTCGGGCACGTCTGGCGCTTTCCGTACATGGTGGGAAAGTTCGGCGGTGCCGCGTTCGTACTCTTTTACACGCTCGTGTCGGTCGTGATAGGAATACCAGCGCTCATGACCGAGTTCGCGCTCGGGCGGCA
>JBDTAZ010000025.1:0-4100 GCA_039924325.1 Gemmatimonadaceae bacterium | reverse complement strand
GACTGGCATTCCTTATGAATGGGCGACGTACGGCTCCTGGATTCTGTACATGGTGCTCGGATATATCGCCGGACGGAGATCGCCGTCCACTGCGCTCAAGTCCGCGGCGCTGGCCGGGGTGACCATTGGATTGGGCGACGCTACGTTGGGATGGGCGACGTCGTGGGTGCTGGGGCCGGGACGCGTTGCGGGCGGGGTGTCGGCCATGCAGTGGAGCTTCGTCGCAGTCATAGTGACGTTGTTCGCGATCGGATTCGGAGCTCTGGGTGGCAGTTTCGCCAGGATGCAGAACAGTCGCAAGCGCTGACCCGCGATTTCCCCGCGATTTCCCCGCGATTTCCCTGCGTTTCCCTGCGACGGCCTGACCAGGTAGCGATCCTTCCGGACCCATCTGCGGCGTCATGGGATGGAATTGGACAGGGCGCAGGGCAACCGGTACGTTTCATGTCTACTTCGCGTCGATCCTCGATGCGCGAGGAGTCGTAATACCGGCTGTCGGACAAGCTCACCGTTTGTGGCGTCCATCCATGTTGATTCACCTGTCGTGAGTATGCGTTGACAGAACCTCGCGATCGAATACAGACAGCACTCGGCAACTCCTACTCCCTCGACCGCGAGCTTGGCGCGGGAGGCATGGCGACGGTCTATCTTGCACACGACATCAGGCACGACCGTGATGTCGCAATCAAGGTACTTCGCCAGGATGTGGCTGAGTCGCTCGCCCGCGAGCGGTTCGTGCGCGAAATCAAGGTCGCGGCGCGGCTGAACCATCCGAACATACTGCCACTGTATGACTCGGGCGAGGCAGACGGACTGCTGTACTTCGTCATGCCAGTAATGCTCGGCCAGACCGTTCAGGGCAGACTGCAGTCGGCGGGTCGGTTGTCAGTCGACGAGGCGGTTCGTATCGGCACTGAAGTGGCTGACGCTCTCGACTATGCGCATCGCAACGATGTCATTCATCGCGACATAAAGCCCGGCAACATTCTGCTTCACGAAGGTCACGCGATCGTCGCGGACTTCGGCATCGGAAAGGCCCTCGTGGCGGCTGGCGCGGAGGTGCCGACATTTACGCAGGCCGGTGTGTCTGTTGGCACTCCGGCATATATGAGCCCCGAACAGGCGGCCGGGGACATCCTCGACGGTAGGAGCGACTTGTTCGCGCTTGGCTGCACGATGTACGAGATGTTAACCGGAGACCAGGCGTTCACAGGGCCGACGCTGCAGGCCGTCATCGCCAAACGATTCAGCCACGTTCCCGCACCGGTTACCCAGTCGCGTTCAACTATACCGTCATCGGTGAGCCGAACTGTCGAACGGCTGCTGGCAGCCTCGCCCGATGCGCGATTCACGAGTGGCGCCGAAGTCGTACGTGCACTGCGAGGTGAGATCGAGGTGCAGAGCGTTCGTCGCGAACTGCCGTCAATCGCGGTGTTGCCGTTCGCCAACATGAGTGCCGATCCAGATAATGCGTTCTTCAGTGACGGGATAAGCGATGACATCACAGTGGCCCTCACGAAGGTGGGCGGACTCAAGGTCGCTGCACGAGCATCGGCGTTCTCGTTCGCCGGAAAAAACGCGCCCCTTGCGGAAATCGGCGACAAGCTGAGTGTGGGCAATGTGCTGGAGGGCAGCGTTCGCCGTGCTGGTAACCGCGTACGGGTCACCGCGCAGCTCATGGAAACGAAGACTGGCACCCAGCGATGGGGCGATCAGTACGACCGCGACCTGAACGATATTTTCGCGATCCAGGACGAGATATCTCGTTCCATCGTGTCCGAGCTGGAAGTCGTACTTGGGGTGCGTGCGAACACGCCGCTGGTGGTGCGCCCAACCGACGATATGGCGGCATACGATCTGTATCTTCGCGCGCGCGAAGCCATTCGCGTACGAACACCCTCCGGTCTGTTGCGCGGGCGAGAACTCTGCTCCAGCGCGCTTCAGCGCGATCCGTCATTTGCTCGCGCGTGGCTGGTGCTCGCCGAGGCGTTTGCGGCAGCGGGGGTGTACGGATACGACCGCCTCGCGTACTGCCGCGAGCAGGCGGAAAACGCACTGGCGCAGGCTGCGAGGCTCCATGGCGTCGAAGCGGATGTTGCGCTATACCGCGGGTTCATCAAGTTGTACCTGCGCGCTGACTGGCCCACGGCGGGTGCCGATTTCACGATCGCACTCGCCGCGAATCCCGACGACGTGCTCGCGAATTCGCTTCTTGCTGGTTGGCACGGTTTGCTCGGGAATAGGACCGCTCGCACTGCCGCTGCAACGAAGGCAGTTACGATAGATCCGCTCTCGCCATTCACATTTTCACTCGCCGCGCACAGCTACTACTACACGGCCGACTACGAGGACGCGCTCGCGTACCAGGAGCGTGCACTCGCACTCGACGCGAACTTCCTGAACGCTTTACGCGGTTCGGCGCTCTGCCTGGCAAGGCTTGGCAAACCTGACGAAGCGGTGCGCCGGATGCGCAGACAGGTTTCTATCTCGGAACAGTCGCCGACTTCGGTAGCGATGCTTGCGTACATGTTGCAGCGCGTTGGGGAGATCGATGAAGCAACGACACTCGCGGACCGACTTTGGGCGGAGTACCCCGAGCACGCGTACAGTCATCTGATCGCCGAGATTCTGCGTGGTGACGAGGAGCGCCTCACGCGCGCGCTTGTGGACGCGGTCGCCAACGGCGTCGGCGGCGCCATCGCACCGGCCGCCACGGTCAAACCAGACCTCGACGAGCTCGTGATAAATCCCCGTTTTGGGCCTCTGGTGCGACAGCTCGATCTTTACGCACAGATGCCGGGCCTCCCGCCACTCACAGCGGCCGTGTAATGACACGTCCAACCTCGAGGCGCGCCGGGAGATACGCGACATGACTGCTCATGACGAGAATGCCACAACACGGCTTCGCGATCAACTACAGGCTACCCTCGGCAATTCGTACTCCATCGACCGCGAGCTGGGCGGGGGAGGGATGTCGCGCGTGTTTGTCGCCCGTGATGAAACGCTCGGACGTGACGTCGTCATCAAGGTCATCGCTCCCGAGAGCGCTCAGGGGTTGAGCGCAGAGCGATTCGAACGCGAAGTAAAGCTCGCGGCGCGACTGCAACAGGCGAACATCGTACCCGTCCTCTCCGCAGGTACGTCCGGAGCACTACCGTATTATACGATGCCGTTCGTCCGCGGCGAGTCGCTTCGCGCCCGACTCGCGACAGGCGTCCCGCTCCCGATTCCCGAGGCGGTGAGCATTCTACGCGACGTCGCTCGCGCGCTTGCGTATGCGCATGCAGAGGGCGTGGTGCACCGCGACATCAAGCCGGACAACATTCTGCTCTCCGGTGGCGCTGCGGTTGTGACCGATTTCGGTATCGCGAAAGCGATCGTCGTTTCGCGCACGCAGACCAACAACGCAGCAACCGGTCTCACCCAGGCGGGTGCGTCGCTCGGAACACCGGCGTACATGGCGCCGGAACAGGCGCTAGGTGATCCCGGAACTGATTACCGAGCGGACATCTACGCGTGGGGCATTGTGGCTTGGGAGCTACTCGGCGGCGCGCACCCATTCGCGGAACGCGCGACGATTCAGGCGCTGATCGCGGCGCACATTGCCGAGACTCCGCCGTCGCTGGCCGTGCGCCGGCCGGACGTGCCGCAGGCGCTAGCTGCGCTTGTGATGCGCTGTCTCGAAAAGAATCCAGCCATGCGTCCGGCGTCGGCGAGCGAGCTGCTCGCTACAGTCGAGTCTGTTAACACGTCGCGGGATGTGGTCGCACAACTGCCGCACCGTGGGCGTCCGCGCACAATGTTGGCTGTTGCAGCTACTCTGGTCGCAATAGCGATCGTGACTGGGTTGATTGTCTGGCGCGTTCGGAGTACCACGGCGGTCGTATCACCAGACAAATCACTCGCTGTGCTCCCGTTTACCACCAACGGCGACACCGCGAACACGTATCTCGCAGAAGGTATTGCGGATGAGGTCACCAATACGCTGGAGCAGGTTCCGGGATTACGCCTGGCAGGTAGGGTTTCGTCTGCGCGACTGGCGGCGAAGAACGCGACACCGCAAGAAATCGGGAGCTCACTGAATGTTGGAACAGTTCTGG
>JBDTAZ010000024.1:0-6889 GCA_039924325.1 Gemmatimonadaceae bacterium | reverse complement strand
GCGCTCGCAGTCATACAGGACGTTGCACAGTTCACCCTCGCATGGGCCGAACCAGAAGGCGCCGTGCCACAACCGTTAGGTGACGCGCGCGGTACCACTCTTCAATCCGACGAGAAAATTCGTGCCGAACGCCGCTGGTAGCGTTGTCGCGGAGGGACTCGGAAAGCGTTACGGCGAACTATGGGCGCTCCGTGATGTCGACCTCAACGTCCCACGCGGAAGCGTACTTGGACTGCTTGGCCACAACGGAGCCGGCAAGACGACAACACTTCGCATACTCACAACGCTCGCAATACCGACGACAGGGCGCGCATCTGTCGCGGGCTTCGATGTGGTGAGTGAAGCTGCGCGCGTGCGAGAAAACATCGGACTCACGGCACAGCAAGCGACTGTCGATGGACTGCTAACGGCGCGTGCAAATCTCGAGATGATCGCGCGGTTGTATCACATGCCGCGCGCCGCAGTAAAAGCGCGAGCGAGTGAGCTACTCGAACGGCTTGGGATCGCGGACGCTGCCGATCGACTCGTAAAGACGTTCTCCGGTGGTATGCGCCGTCGCCTGGATCTCGCGGCAAGTATTGTAGCGTCACCGCCCGTACTATTCCTCGACGAACCAACCACCGGCCTCGATCCGGCGAGTCGCAACGATCTGTGGACGCTGTTGCGCGAACTCGTGGCAGACGGCGCAACTCTGGTGCTCACCACGCAGTATCTGGAAGAGGCGGATCTGGTTGCGGATGACATCGTACTGCTCGATCGTGGTCGCGTGACCGCACACGGTACGCCGGCAGAGTTGAAGGCACTCATTGGCGGAGCGCGAATAGTGGTAACACTTGCGGATGCCGCCAACCTGACCCGAGCGGAATCGGCGATGCTGCCCTTCACGGATGGCGCGGCGTCGCTGGACACGGAAGCAGTACAGATATCGGCACCGCTGCGTGGGGACGTGCGATTGATCGAGATCGTGCGCGCACTGGATGGAGCAGGAATCGATGCAGTCGACGTACATCGTCGAGAACCAACTCTGGACGACGTATTCCTCACGTTGACCGGCGCAATAGGTACCACGGGTACGACGGAGCCAGCGATATGAGTCATCTCGTTCAGGATACGTTGACGATGACGCGTCGGAATCTGGCGCACGTACGCCAGATTCCCGAAAAGCTTCTCGACGTGACGATCCAGCCGATAATGTTCGTGGTTCTGTTCGCGTATGTATTCGGCGGCGTGATCGCAGTGCCGGGCAGCAATTATCGCGAATATTTAATCGCCGGTGTGATTGTCCAATCCCTTGGTTTCGGAATCATGGGACCGGCGACATCGGTCGCGACTGATCTGGGCGAAGGGGTAATAGATCGGTTCCGGTCGCTCCCCATGTCGCGTTCTGCATATCTGCTGGGGAATCTCATCGCCGAGCTTCTTTCGATGTCGCTTGCGATTTTGGTGCTGAGCCTGGCTGGGTTGATTGTCGGGTGGCGGATCCACTCCTCCCCGATCGAAGCCGTGGGTGGATACGCGTTGCTACTGTTGTTCGCTTTCGCCATGCTCTGGATCGGGACGTACCTCGGTTTGATGGTGCGTTCTCCGGATGCGGCCCAGGGTGTTGTGTTCATCGTAATCTTCCCATTGACGTTCCTGGCTACTACGTTCGTTCCGATCACGGGGTATACCGGAGTGCTCCGGACGATTGCAGCATGGAACCCAATCAGCGCGCTGTCCGGTGCCGTCCGCCAGCTGTTTGGGAATCCCACAGCAACACCGTTGAACGCACCATGGCCTTTGACGCACGCGATCACGACGTCCGTGGCGTGGTGTGCATTGATTATTGCGATCGCGTTGCCGTTGGCGCTTCACAAGTACGCGACAAAGGTGCGCGAGTAGGATCGAGAGAGTCTCAACAGGGAGATTTGACACCGATGCAAGCCTTTCTGGAAGCGATGCGAATTACTCGGCGCTTGATTCGCCGTCAGCGTGTCTTGATGGCGACTTTGATTGTCGCTGCAACGCTGGCTGGGACCGAGGCCACAAACGCACAACGAAGCGGTGTTGCCACGCCGCCGAAGCCGGCGGCGCTGCCGGCTCGTTGGGTCGGACTGATCGGCGAATACGGCAACGAAAATCACGTGCTGATTTCGGAACGAAACGGGTCGTTGTACGCAACGGTCGAATGGCTCGCGTCATTTCCGATTCACGAAGAGTCGTCCGATGAATTTCTCTGGCCGCACGCGGGGCTCTATGATGGAGAGCGTCTGAGATTCACGCGCGCGGCCAACGGGCGCGCGACGAAGCTCGCAGTTGGAGGCGTGGAGTTCCCGCGACGGCAGCTTGGACCGGATTCGGGGAATCAGCTCCGGATAACTCCGTTGCATCCTGTCGAAGAGTTGCGCCAATCCGCGCTGGCCGCGCACCCGCCGGCGGAACCGCCGAGCGAGCGCGTACCGGATCTCGTCGAGCTTGCGAAACTCGATCCAACAATCAAACTTGAGATACGTTATGCGACCACCAACAACTTTCTTGGTAGTCGCATGTACACCGAAGCGCGCGCATTCATGCAGCGACCAGCCGCGAACGCCGTTGTCCGAGCAAACAAGGAACTGCGTGCGCGTGGTTACGGCGTGCTGATTCACGACGCGTACCGACCATGGTACGTGACGAAGATCTTCTGGGATGCGACACCGGCCGACAAGAAGTGGCTCGTAGCAAATCCGGCGTCGGGGTCGAAGCACAACCGCGGGTGTGCCGTTGACCTGACACTGTATGATCTAACGACTGGCAAACCCGTCGATATGGTCAGCACTTACGACGAGAGTACACAGCGAGCCTACGCCGACTATCCGGGAGGTACGTCGCTGGAGCGCTGGTATCGATCAGTACTGCGCTCCGCGATGGAGTCGCAGGGCTTTACGGCCAACCCGCAGGAGTGGTGGCACTTCGACTACAAGGATTGGCAGGACTATCCGATTATGAACATCCCATTCGAGAACATTCGGCCGAACTCCTAGAGACGGAACTCCGAATGGTCGTGCAACGCTGCAAGCTGCCTCTATCCAACCCGCCCGCCCGCGCTTAAAATGGAGCCACTCGAGAAGGAGATCTTTGTGTCGGCTTCAGTCACACCGCGCGAGACCGTGGAATCGGTTCGCGAGGACGTAATCGGATGGCGCCGCCATCTGCACCAGTATCCAGAGCGCTCATTCCACGAGGTGCGCACGTCGCAGTTCGTGGCGGATACGCTTGCGAGTTTTGGCGGACTGGAGATCACACGCCCAACTCCAACGAGCGTCCTGGCTCGTCTGGTCGGCTCAGCGACCGGACCGGTTCTCGCGATTCGAGCCGACATCGACGCGCTGCCGATCGATGAGCGCAACACGCACGATTTCATTTCGACGGATCCCGGCACGATGCACGCGTGCGGCCACGACGGTCACACAGCCATGCTGCTTGGCGCGGTCAAGGTATTGATTGGCAAGCGCGACGCGCTGCACGGCGAGGTCCGATTCATTTTTCAGCACGCAGAGGAGCTTAACCCCGGCGGTGCCGAAGAGCTGGTCAAGGCCGGCGTTCTGGATGGCGTGGACATGATCATCGGCGCGCACCTGTGGAGCCCGCTTGCGGTAGGAAAGGTTGGCGTCAAGTCAGGCGCGCTGATGGCTTCGCCGGATATCCTGCACATTACCATCACGGGAAGCGGCGGCCACGCCGCGATTCCACAACAGACCATCGATCCGATCGCGATTGCCGCGCAGTTCATCACGAATCTGCAGCACATTGTCTCGCGAAACGTTGATCCGCTGCAGCCAGCGGTCATCTCGATTACGCGTATCGCGGGTGGGACGACGCATAACGTCATCCCCGGCGAAGTTGAACTCGAGGGCACGGTGCGTACATTCGATCCAGAGTTGCGGGCCGAAATGCCGAAACGTGTTGAGCGAATACTTTCTGGAATAACGTCCGCACATGGCGCCAGTTACAGCTTCGAGTACGAACGCGGATATCGTCCAGTTGTGAATGACGAAGGCGCAAGCGAACTGTTGCGACGCTCGGTAGTCAACGCACTGGGCGACGACGTGCTAATCGAGGCGACGCCGACGATGGGGGGTGAGGACTTCTCCGCATATCAGCAACTCGTTCCGGGTGCGTTTTTCTTCATTGGGGCGCGGTGTGAGGAGCGCGGCATCGTCCAGCCGCATCATCATGAACGGTTCGACATCGACGAACGCTCACTGGATTTCGGCACGCGAATCTTTGTAGCCGCCGCGCTCGATTTTCTCGGCGCAACGAAAGCGTGACGCGATATCGGTGGCTTGCCGTGGTTCCAGCAATCGGATTGCTCGGCGGTATCCCGTTTGCGAACCGGGTGCAACCGTACGTGGCTGGACTGCCATTCCTGCTGGCCTGGATCGTTGGATGGGTAATCGCGACTTCGATAATCATGGCGCTGATCTACAGACTGGATAGTGCGCGTGCTGCTGCCGCCGAAGCGACAGTTCCTTCCATAGACCGTCCGACAACATAGTGACGCCCGCTCTAGGGGTCATCATCGGAGTTTTCGTGCTCGTGATCGGGCTCGGGCTGGCCGCACGTCGCGGGCACGAGATGAGCCTGGAGCAGTGGAGCGTGGGGGGGCGCGGCTTTGGAACGGTGTTCGTATTCCTGCTCATGGCGGGAGAGATCTACACCACCTTCACGTTTCTCGGTGGAAGCGGATGGGCATACGGAAAGGGTGCGCCGGCATTCTACATTCTGTGCTATGGCGCGATCGCGTACAGCGTCTCCTACTTCCTGCTTCCGATAATCTGGCGATTCGCGCAGGGCAGGCCACTCGTATCACAAGCCGACTTCTTCGCCGTAAAGTACGATAGCCCGACGCTTGGGGTGGTTGTTGCTATTGTAGGCGTCGCAGCGCTGGTACCGTATCTGGTGTTGCAGCTCAAGGGGCTCGGCATCATCGTGTCGGAAGCATCTGGCGGTGTCATTACACAACAGGTTGCCATCTGGACGGGAAGTGCGGCGCTCGTCGTCTACGTTGTTGTCTCCGGGGTTCGCGGTTCCGCGTGGACGTCTGCCTTGAAGGATGTCATGATCCTGGTAGTCGTGGTCTGGATTGGTGTGTATCTCCCGATGCACTACTACGGTGGTTATCGCGCGATGTTCGAGGCTGTCGAAATCGCGAAACCAGGCGCATTGACGCTTCCGTCTTCGGGGATGAGCTCCGCTTGGTTCGTATCGACCGTGCTGTTGACCGCGACCGGTTTTTACATGTGGCCACAGTTCTTTTCTGGCGTTTACACGGCACGCAACGAGAATGTGTTCAGGAAGAACGCGGTGATCCTGCCGTTGTATCAACTCATCATTCTGTTCGTATTCTTCGTGGGATTCGCGGCGATCCTCGTTGTCCCAGGGCTCAAGGGAGCCGATGCCGATCTGTCGCTTCTGCGGATAGTGGAGCGCAGTTTCGGATCGTGGACAGTTGGGATTATAGGCGCCGCAGGAATTCTCACGGCGCTTGTCCCCGGTTCTATGCTTCTGGTAACAGCGGGGACGATACTCGCGCAGAATGTGTATCGTGTGATCACGCCAACGGCATCAGATCGGACAGTCGCTCTAGTTGCGCGATCGCTGGTGCCGTTGATAGCGCTAGCCTCAGTGCTGCTTACACTACGCGGCGGCACGACGCTCGTCGTGATGCTGCTGATGGGTTACAGTCTAGTGACGCAGCTTTTTCCAGCGTTGATACTTTGCCTCGGCGAGAATCCACGTGTGAGCGCCGTAAGCGTCATCGCCGGGATCGTCGCCGGAGAACTGACGGTCATTTTCCTGACAGTGACAAGCGCTACTGTGGCGACACTGCTACCAGCCGCGCCGCAAATGATCAAGGATCTGAACGTCGGCTTCATAGCGCTGGGCGTAAACGCGATAGTGCTCTGCGCTGTTGCGCTTGTAACGCGCCCGGCTAGTGTAGCGGCCGCCTGACGATAGTCTGTATGAGACCTGCGCGCCCTTCGTTCAGGTTTCGCCCGAGGTTTGCCATCATTCCTGGGAAGTCTACTCCGGAGACCACATGTAGCCCGATCGCCGGCGGCGCGGACATGGCGGCGCGCGCGGCCGGAAGTTTGGCGATCCACGTTTTTGTAGCTTCGGTCGTGTCGTTCCACGACAGGATTTCGAATCCGGCTGTTGCCAGGACATCGCACATCGCGGTGCTCGACAGGAGGAAGCTCGTTTCTGGTACCCGCGCCCAAGGTACGGGAAAGACGAGCGGCTGATCGCCGACCTTCACTACGTCGTGGATCGCGAACTTGCCACCTGGCTTCAGCACCCTGAAGACCTCGGAATACAGCCGGGGACGGTCGTGAATGTTCATCGCCACGTGCTGCGTCCACGCATTGTCGAAGCTCGACGTCTCGAAAGGAAGCTCGAGCGCGTTCGCAACGCGAAACGTCGTTTTGTCAGCGAGCCCTGCGCGCGCAGAAAGCGCTGACGCCGCTTCAATGAACGCTGGTGTGAGATCGATTCCCGTTACGTGAGCGTCGTAGGTCGCAGCGAGAAAACGGTCGGCACCGCCAATGCCGCACCCAATGTCGAGTATTGATGCGCCCGACGCGATGTGCATCGCCGTTGCGAGTTCCTGAGTTGCCGCGAGACCACGAACGTGGAAATGATCCATTGGAGCAAGATCCTTCCATGATAGTTCGCCCGAGCCTAAACCAGCATTGATCAACGCAGCATTGATCCGTGGCATGAGAGACTCACTGCCGTAGTGCTCCACGATGGCATGCGATTCGTTCATCGATCGATACTCCCTTTCGTGTGCTGGTGATAGTGATGATACGCAGTAATCAGGAACTCAAACCGGCTTTCGCAGCACGGTGATTCGCAAAGTAGTTCG
>JBDTAZ010000023.1:0-24877 GCA_039924325.1 Gemmatimonadaceae bacterium | reverse complement strand
GCTGCATCGCGCATCTTGGTGCGCCAGATCTGTGCGAAACCAAGGAAAAACCGCTGGTCGCCCGTGTAGCCATCGATGACCGGTGCAGGCTTCCCGTGCAGAGAGATATGATAAGCGCGGTACGCTTGCGCGAGTCCGCTCAGGTCGCCGATGTTCTCGCCCATCGTGAGCTGACCGTTTATGTGCAGCGAGTCGATCGGATTTATCGCGTCGTACTGCGCCGCCAGGCGTGTGGTCAGCGCCTCGAAGGCTGTCGCATCCGCGGGCGTCCACCAGTCGCGCAGATTGCCATCGCCGTCCGACTTGCGGCCCTGATCGTCGAAGCCGTGGCCAATCTCGTGCCCGATCACCGCACCGATCCCGCCGTAATTGGTCGCATCATCGGCGTTAACGTTGAAGAACGGCGGTTGCAATATCGCCGCTGGAAAGACGATTTCATTGTTGCTCGGATTGTAGTACGCGTTGACCGTCTGCGGTGTCATACCCCAGCGCCAACGCTCAACGGGTTGGCCAAGCCGGCCGGCCATGTCGGCGTACTGAAACTCCGCCGAACGCAGGGCGTTGCCGAGCAGCTCGCCGCGCTTTATTACGAGTCCGGAATAGTCGCGCCAGCGATCGGGGTACCCGATTTTCACAGTGAATTTGGCGAGCTTGGCTTCGGCCTGGGCCTTGGTCGCGGGGCTCATCCACGTGAGGCTGTCGATGCCAACCTTGTACGCGAGGCGCAGATTCTTCACCATCGCGTCCATGCGCGCCTTCGCTTCAGGCTTGAAGTACTTGGCGACGTACAACTTGCCTGCTGGCTCGCCCAGTATGCGGTCGACCTCGTCAACAGCGCGCTTCCACCGTTCGGGTTGTGTCTGGAGTCCTGTAAGAGTCTGTCCGCGGAACGCGAAACGCGCATCCCCAAACTCCGACGGCAGCTCGTTGGCGTATGTATCGAGCAGCTTGAACGTGATGTACTCGCGCCACGTCTCGATCGGCGTACTGGTGAAAACGTCGTTCATCGACTTGATGAAGTCCGGCTGGCGCACCACAACTTCCGTCGCTGCTCCGAGTCCGGCCGCGCTGAGATACGTATGCCAGTCGTACGAAGGTGACATCGCTGCGAGCTGCACGGCGGTCATCTTGTTGTACGTCGCATTGCGATCTCTGTTGCGCGCACGATCCCACTGCACTGTCGCAATCGATGTTTCGAGCGCCACGATGCGCGACGCTGCTCCGCTCGGGTCGGGATCCTTGGCGAGTGTCAGCATCCGCTCGACGTACTTCCTGTACGCATCGCGCGTCTCGACCATCTTCGCACTCTTGGACAGATAGTAGTCGCGGTCCGGCATTCCGATGCCCGACTGATTCACTGTCACAATATTGACCGACGAATTCTTGGAATCCGATCCCACGCCGACACCAAACGGTCCCTGAATCCCAAGCCGCGAGAGATGCGCGAACTCGGTGGGGAGCTGCGCGACGGACTTCAATGCGGCGATCCGTGTGAGTTCGCCATGAAGCGGTTCGAGCCCCAGCGACTCCACGCGGGCGGAGTCCATGTAGCTGGCGTAGAGATCGCCGACCTTCGCTCGGTCCGAGCCGGCGGGCGCCTTGGCCGCTGCGGCCTCCTCCAGGATGCCATGCAGATCGGCGCGGCTCTTTTCGCTCAGCGCGTTGAAGGCGCCCCAGCTCGACGCGTCGGACGGGATCTCCGTCTTCTTGAGCCACGTACCATTGACGAATCGGAAGAAATCATCCTGAGGCCGGACGCTTCGATCGAAGTTGGTGGTATCAATGCCGAGTGCGTGGCCCGTCTGGGCGGCGAGCGGCGCAGCGATCAGACTGGCAGCGATGAGCGTAGCGGAAAGGCAAGCGGCCATGCGAGGCGCTCCCGAAGAATTCTTGTCCATTCGAGACTCTGAGCATAAGACGAAAGCGATGACCCGAGGGAATTCCCGCAACGGGGGCCTCAGGAATTGGTGTCGTACTGAAAATGATACTGATCAAACCGGTAATGCGTTGGCGTCGTGGGGCGGCACGCCGGAAACGCCGCCTCAGTTTGCCAGAATTACCTGGTCGCCCACTGCGACTCGGCCCGGTTCCACCGTTGACGCGTACACTCCGAGCTGAGCCTGACATTCGCGGGCGATGGCTCGAAGAATGGCCGGATTCTGGTCGGTAGTTGCTGGATCGACGTTGACCATCACGCAGCGTTTATCCCGCTTGTTCACGTGAAGCTTCAGCTGGCCGATCTGGATAATCTCGCCAACCCACTCTACCTCCTGAAATGGAGAGTCCGGTGAAGCCTCGATCACCAAGTTTGGTCGAAAGCGCCGCGCATCGAGTTCGACACCGACGAGGCACCCAACGTGCGCCACCGTCTGAGTCGTGATGAGAGAAACCGGCATCGTATCGAAAATCCCGCGGTTTTGCTTGATCGCGCGGGCACCGCTGCCAAGCTCCTCCGCAAGAGCGGGATCCACCACATCCATCTCACTGCCCGCAGGCGTGCGGACGACGGTCACCGAGGTGTCCGGTTCGGACGGATCGCCAAAACGCGGCTGGTAACGCCACATGGCTGCGTTTTCACGAATAGTGAGCCAAGGAAAGCCGCTACGCGCCATCCCCTCGCGGATGAACGCCCAACGCCTATCGCCGGCGAGGCCGTTCCACGAGACTTCCACGGCATCCACCGCTTCGGATGCCATGGATTTGACGGGATACCTGTAAATCGCCGCCACTCGGCCCAGTACGGCGTCGGATGTCAACCGACTCGAGCCCGGCAGTGCTAGGCCTTTCGCCCGCCTCGAACCAGGCGGAGCAGGAACAGCAACACAACCGCCCCCACGAAGGCCACGAAAATGGTGCCACCCAGTCCGGCGAACGGGGTGTGCACGCCGAGTTCACGGAATAGCCAGCCGCCAAGGAATGCGCCGACGATGCCGATGATAATGTCGCCGATTATACCGCCCGCCCCGCCACCCATCACAAACGACGCCAGAACGCCAGCGACCAGTCCAACTATCAGCCATGTCACCAAGTCCATATCAATCGCCCCAGGGTCAGAGTCAGTGCTGCCAAGCCATCTGCAGTGCAAAGATAGAGCCCGCGCGAAGAAGGTGCGGAGGAACGTCCCGCGGATTGCGGCGTGAAGCTTTCTCGCGGCCAGCGTCAACGTCCTGCGATTGCGCGAGTATTTCTTAAGGACCCAGCAGCGGTGATCCTGGACTAAGCAACCTTGGTTCTCGACTCCTCGAGCGAGCGGTCGACAGACCCGAAGCCGGACGCGTGCTAATCAGTCTGGAGCAGTCAATCAATCACGGAGAATTCGCGTTGTTCACATCAAGGGCTTCATCACAAACTGCGGCGCGCTGCCCAGTCAGTCATGCGCGTCACGCCCGCGCCGTTGCTGCATTCACGATTTCGGCGCTTGCGATCGCGTCGATCCCTGCTGCGATGCAGGCGCAACGACAGGGCGCGGAGCCTTCCGTTACGCGCTTCTCAAGCGTTTCGGTGTCGCCGGACGGCAAGAATCTCGTCTGGATCGCTTCCGGCCCTGCTTCGCGCGGAGCGCTGATGCTGGCCGGCGGAGGCGGGAAGGACACGCCGAAGTCGGTACCGTTACCCGGCGCCGACGCTGGAACCGTTTCGACGGCCATCTGGTCCAGCGACTCCAGAAAAATAGCCGTCCTGGCCAGTTCTGATCATGGAACCCCCGCACTATTCGAGCTCAATTCCGACGGCACCGGCGTACGTCGAGTCGCTCTGATTGCAGGCGCTGTGCACGGGCCGAAGTTCTCGTCGGACGCATCGCGCATCGCGTTTCTCTACTCGTCGCCATCCGAGCAGTCCAACGGGCCGACGCAGGCGACTCCGCGCGACACCGGCATGATGGACACACACATTGACCGGCAACATCTCGCCACGGTCGATGTCTCGAGCGGTGCAATGACAGTTGTCTCGAAACCCGGCTTGTATGTTTACGAGTTCGATTGGTCGCCGAGCGGAAAGGAATTCGTAGTTAGCGATGCGAACGGTTCGGGCAACAACAATTGGTGGGTGGCGCGCATCGAGGCGATCAACGCAGCAACAGGAGCGGCGCGGGCGATCGCGAAGCCGACAATGCAGATCGCGCAGCCGTTATGGTCACCCGATGGCAAGCTGATCGCGTTCATCGGCGGTCTGATGAGCGACCAGGGATCGACTGGTGGCGACCTTTACACAGTACCAGCAGTCGGCGGAACGACGCGCGACGTCACGCCGAACATCAAGGTGTCGCTCAATTCCTTCAGGTGGATCGGCCCGGGGACGGTGCTCGCCACGATGGCGTCGCACGGCGGATCAGAGATCGCGACTATTGATGCGCACACGGGAGCCGTCGCCTCGTTGTGGTCGGCTGAGGAGAACATTAGCAGTGGACACGCACGCGGCCTTCCGGAAGTATCCGCAACCTCGAATGGCTCCGCTGTCGCGGTTGTCCGTGAATCGCCAAGCACTGCACCGGACGTTTGGGCGGGACCCGCTGGGCACTGGACGCAGATCACGCACGCGAATACAAACGTACGGCCAACGTGGGGCAAGACCGTTAGCGTCCAGTGGCACAACGACAAGTACAACGTTCAGGGTTTCCTGATGTACCCTACGAACTTCGACGCGAGCAAGCGTTATCCGATGATCGTCGTAATTCACGGCGGGCCGTC
Organism: Gemmatimonadaceae bacterium; assembly: GCA_039924325.1. GTDB lineage: Bacteria > Gemmatimonadota > Gemmatimonadetes > Gemmatimonadales > Gemmatimonadaceae > Fen-1247. The sequence continues at coordinate 20,189 of JBDTAZ010000023.1, read as the reverse complement.
ATCGGCGTACAGCGCATCATTTACGACGGCGGCTTCGGAGCAGGCCGTACTGTCGCGCGATGGATACTTCGTCTTCATGCCAAACCCGCGCGGCAGCTATGGACAGGGAGAAGCATTCACGCGAGCCAACGTGAAGGATTTCGGCTATGGCGACCTTCGCGATATAATGGCAGGCGTTGATACCGTCATCGCCAAATACCCGATTGATGCGAAACGCCTTGGCGTCACCGGGTGGAGCTACGGCGGTTTCATGACAATGTGGACCGTTACGCAGACGAACCGCTTTCGCGCGGCAGTTGCCGGCGCAGGAATTTCGAACTGGCTAAGCTACACCGGCGAGAACGGCATCAGTGAATGGATGGTCCCGTTCTTTGGTGCCACCGCGTACGAGAACCCGGCGGTTTACGCCAAGAGCTCACCGATCAATTTCATCTCGCACGCTCGTACGCCGACGCTCATCATCGTGGGCGAGCGGGATGCAGAGTGCCCCGCTCCACAGTCATTCGAGTTCTGGCGCGGTCTGCAACATGTCGGTGTGACTACGGAACTTGCCGTGTATCCGGACGAGGGACACCACTTTGCCAACCCGGAGCATCAGCGCGACATGCAGCAGCGGTATCTCGCGTGGTTCGACAAGTATCTGAAGTGAGATTCAGTCTGAAGCAAACTTGAGATCGACTGTAACGGTTCCGCTTGGTGTTACCGTTACAGTACTGCAAGTGCCCCCGGCGTGACTCGAACACGCGGCCAACAGTTTAGGAAACTGCTGCTCTATCCACCTGAGCTACGGGGGCGTTGGCGCTTGTGAGCGAATTATAACGCTGCGCCGTTAACGGCTATACCCCTCGGTCTCAGCCCGACTCAGCTCCTGGTCGACTCCGCCAACAGAGCGCTCAACGCGGCGACTAGAGCCGCTTCGGTTCCCATCTGCTTGCTGCCCTGAACTTCGAGCTCTCCCGAGCGAACACGCCTCGAGATCTGCGCAAGCATGGTTGCGATATGGTCCTGCACGGAACCGTTGGACCGGTCCCACTCGGTCGACGACCACTCGTCTGCGGCGCGCTGCGCCTCCGCCGGTGGTACCGCAAGGTTTGCCGCGGCATGCCAGTCAAATGAGTCACGTTCTTCTGCCACCCACACCTCCGGTGCTGCAGTGGAAGCCGCTTCGCGCGCGCCCGCTTCCGCTGGCGTTGCGTCAGTCCGCGCTGGAGCCGCGGACGCTGTCCAAGCATCGACCGGTTCGATCATCTCGTTGACTACGGCGTCGTGGGATCCAGCTTGATGGTGGTGCTGGTCCAGGAGGAGATCGGGCTCGAGCCTTGACGCCGCCGGTGCTTCCGGAGCGTCCGCGACTTCCCCGGCGACTTCACGCTGGGCTTCGTAAGCACCCCACGGATTACGCGACGTACGCTGCACAAACTCATCGTCGTCCGCACTCGATTGCTCGGCCTCTCTGACGAATTCCTGGATCGATGGGAGGGTGGCAACTCCACCCTCTTCCCCGTTACCTGGAACACGGAAAGAATTATCGAACGAATGTTCGACATGGCCGATCACAAAATCAGTGATCAGCGGAAGTTTCTCGCTGGCGGCGCGCGCCGACGGCGGTACGAATGGTGGTAGCATTCCGGCCAAATTAACTCTCCCAGCTCTCTTTGCCCAGCAGAGGGACGAACCGTACCGGCCCGGCCTCCACCTTCGTAAGCGCGTCGCCGCGCTTGGTTATTACATGCAGAATCTGCTCCTCGCGGTCGCCTAGCGGGATCACTAAACGGCCGCCTTCCGCGAGCTGCTCCGTATAAGCGGGCGGCACAGTCGGTGCCGCGGCGCTCACAAGGATCGCATCGAACGGTGCGTACTGCCGCCATCCGAGCGTTCCGTCGCCGAGCAGGAAGGATACGTTGCGGACGCCGATCTCGCCCAAAACGTCACGCGCTCGATCCATCAGCGGCGCGATTCTCTCAATGGAAAAAACCTGCGCCGCCATCCTCGCAAGGAGCGCGGTCTGGTACCCTGAACCGGTACCCACTTCAAGTACTTTCTCATCCCCAGTCAGGTGCAGGAGTTCGAGGTATCGCGCATGGATCATCGGCTGCGAGATGGTCTGCCCGTTCCCAATTGGGAGGGGTGAATCCTCGTAAGCGCGATGCCGCACGCCCGTGGGGATGAAGCGGTGACGCGGCACCTCGTCGATCGCGTGCAGCACGGCAAGGTCGCGAATGCCCTGCTCCTGGAGCAGTTCGACAAGGTGGCGCCTCGCGCCCCCAAACTCGTTATCTACTGCGGCCGCCACCAGTTCTCCGCTGAATCAAACATTTCACCGTTGGTCAGGTCGAGGTGAAGCGGTGTTACAGAGATGTACCCATCGGCCACCGCGCGGTAGTCTGAGTCGTCTCCGCCCGTCCATGACATTGAGCCAGCTCCAATCCAGTACAACGGCCGACCCCACGGGTCTGTCATCGGGCGAATCGAGTTGGTGTACTGCCGCCTTCCCAAACGCGTGAGCTTTACACCCTTGACGTCGGCCCCGAAAACAGGCGGCAGATTCACGTTGAAAAGTGTCGTGTTCGGGATTTTGAGCGAGGTTAGGTGGCCAAGAAGATCGACGACTGCGCCAAGATGTTGTTCGAGTCGCTCCGATTCGGATCGCATTTCACCACCAGCGAATGAAAGTGCAATCGAGGGCACCCCGAGGACCATGCCTTCCATCGCGGCCGCCACGGTCCCGGAGTAGAGCACGTCCTCGCCCATGTTCATCCCGTGGTTGATACCGCTCAGCACCCAGTCGGGGCGTTCGGGCATCAGCCCCTCGATTGCCAGCATCACACAATCAGTCGGCGTTCCGTCGACCTGATGACGATTTTCCGAAAGTTGCACAGGCCTGAGCGGTCTGTGAAGCGTGAGCGAATGGCTGGTCGCGCTCTGTTCGCGGTCGGGCGCGACGACAGTCACATCGCCCAACTGCGATGCGGCGCGAACAAGCACGTCCAATCCGGCGGCGAATACGCCGTCGTCGTTGCTGCAGAGAATTTTCACTTGTTGAACAATATCAATGTCATGAACGAAAGGCTGCGGCCCGGTGGCTCCACAACACTCTCGCGACTCGCCAGCTATCGGCCAGTTCACGGAAGTGGCTGGGTGGGCCGTAGATCGTGGGAACCGAGACTTCCGCGATGCGATATCCGCGGTGCGACGCGCGCACTATGAAGTCGGTCTCGTATTCGTACCGATCGCCCCGTGCGTCAATTGCCGCGACCACTTCCCCACGCAGCGCACGATAGCCGGACTGACTGTCGCTCAGTCGGATGCGCGTCACTGCTCGTGTCGCTGCGGTCGAGAGAACGTTCGCAATTCGTCGGTGCGGCGGTACGGAAGGAGAGTCGATCTCTCGCGAACCAATGACAATGTCAGCGACGTCGAGAGCCTCCAGCAATCGTGGGGCGAATGCGGGGTCGTGTTGTCCGTCCGCGTCCAGTGTTACAACAGCGCTGCGCGGAAAGCGATCCGATACATAAGCAAACGCCATACGCAGCGCGGCGCCCTTTCCTCGATTCGTGTCAAACGACAGCACGTGGTCACACGTGTGCTTGAGAACGCTGCGTGTACCGTCCGTCGATCCGTCGTCTACTCCGAGCACGAAGACTTGCCCGAGATACCGTCGCACAGCGGTCACTACGCCAGCGACAGACTGTGACGCGTTGAAAGCTGGAACCACGCACACCGGCACGCCGGTCACGCATGGCGTATCGGTACCCGAAATCACTCTCCTACTCCCAGTTCACCTTGTTCATCTTCAGTCGCCGGATCTTCAAGATCAGTCCCATCGAGCGCCGCGATCACCTTTTGAAGATCGGACTCCAGCAAATCGACTGTCGCTGCTTCAAGCGCGTGGCGGGCCGCAGGCTTGAGTTCGCCGTTCTTGCGAAACTCTTCGACGCGCGCGCGTGCTCCCTCGATCGTGTACTTATCGACGTACAGCAGATCCTTCACGAGCATTATCAACTCGACTTCGCGGCGCTGATACACTCGGTTTCCCGAACGGTTCTTGGCTGGGTGCAGAAAGCGGAACTGGCTCTCCCAGTAGCGCAGCACATGCGGTTTCAGATCGGTGAGGTCGCACACGTCCCCGATTGAGAAGAACTCCCGAACTGGTATGGCGGCCACGATATCTCCCGTCAGTCGTCGCGCTCTCGGCGCGGGTCGCGGTTCATCAATTCCACGATCGCATCACGCGGCGATTGTCCTTCGAAAAGGACTGAAAATGCTGCGTCAACGATCGGCATCGTTACACTAACCCGGTCGGACAGGGCCTTTGCGGACCGCGTAGTTATTACGCCTTCCGCGACAGTCTCTCTACCGCTCAATGCCTCATCCAGCGTCTTGCCGCGCCCGATCTCGACGCCGAGCGCGCGATTTCGACTTAGCAGACCGGTACAGGTGAGTACGAGATCTCCCACCCCAGCCAGTCCTGCAAACGTAGCAGGATCAGCGCCAAGCGCGACTCCGAGGCGCGTCATCTCTGCAAGCCCCCTCGTGATCAGGGCCGCGCGGGCGTTGAAACCGAGTTCGAGTCCCTCAGCGATCCCGGTCGCAACCGCCATGACATTCTTGACGGCGCCCCCCAGCTCCACGCCGATGACGTCGTGCTGGGTGTAGACTCGAAACGCAGGCCCGTGAAACAGCTGCTGCACTCGTTCGGCCGCAACTCGGTCGGCACTGGCAGCAACTATCGCGGTCGGCTGACCGCGCACTACCTCGGCAGCGAACGTCGGTCCCGAAAGCGCGACTACACCGCCGCGGTCGAACACATCCGCGGCAACCTGACTCATCCGCGCAAGCGTGTGCTGCTCTATACCCTTGGACGCCACCACAACGACCGCCTCGCGCGTCAGGTACGGCTGCGCTGCCTCGGCAACCGCACGTGTCACGTGCGACGGCGCCACGAGCACCACAAACTCGGCTCCCGTCACTACATCCTTGATTTCGGACGACGCGACGAGCGACGGCGCCAGCGAGACGCCGTCCAGGAATCGATTGGTGTGCGAGTTGTTGATTGAATCCGCGATGTCCGGTTCGTACGCCCATATGCGTACGCTGTGCCCGTTTCGGGCGAGGCGGTCAGCGAGCGAAGCGCCCCACGCTCCAGCTCCGAGAACCGCACAGTTCATCGCGACGCCTCGTTCACGCGACGTGAGGAGGCTGAGAGTCCGACGGCGCATCGCCCCGGCGTGCGAATCGGTGCTCTTCGCCGCGCCGCAAACGCGCGATATTCGCTCTATGCGTAAAGAAGACGAATATCGCAACAACCACCGAAGCTATGAAGTAGGGGTCAGAAACAGGCCTGCCCGTAAACAAAAATGCAAGTGGAAGTGCGGCTGCCGCGCTCAACGACGCAACGCTTACATATCGTGATCCAGCGAACACAACAATCCACACGGCGAACGCAACAACAGCTGGCAACCATGCAACGCCGAGGAAAACGCCGCCGGCAGTTGCGACACCCTTTCCGCCCTTCTGACCGAGCAGGAAGACCGGGCGAACGTGACCGAGAATCGCTGCGGCTCCAATGCTCAGGCTGACCATCTCCGGGTGAACCGTGCCGGTGAGTGCCGGCAGGAAGAATACGGGAAGAAATCCCTTGAGGCTGTCAACCAGGAAAACGATCGCGCCAGTCCGGATGCCGAGCACTCGCACAACGTTGGTCGCGCCAAGATTGCCAGAACCATGTTTCCGTAGATCCACCCCGTGCCACTTTCCCGCGAGATACGCGGATGGTATGGATCCGGCCACGTACGCAATGACGATGGCAACGGCAACCGGAAGATGGATCGACTCCATCTAGGCCGATTTGCGACGTAGCACGATGTTCAACGGATTACCAACGAAGCCGTACGCTGCCCGAAAACCGTTATGCAGGAAGCGAATGTAATGCTCCTGTACCAGTTCCGGGTGGTTGCCGAACACGGCAATCGTGGGCGGCGATGTCTCGACCTGAGTTGCATAGTTGAGTTTAATCTCGCGACCAGCGGCCTGTGGTGGTTGACGCCGCGCGAGCAAACTCTGCAGAGTATCGTTGATGTCCGATGTCGAGATTCTCTTCTCCCGTTCGGACTGGACCTGTAAAATGAGATCGAACAGCCTGGTCACACGCTGCCCCGTCAGTGCGGACGTGAAGACCCACGGCACGAAGGCGAGGTAAGGAACCTTCTCGACGATGTCCTTCTCGAACTTCGCGGCGGTGTTGTTTTCCTTTTCCTTCAAGTCCCACTTGTTGACGACAATGATGAGCGCTCGACCGGAGTCCCACGCCATCGTTGCGATCTTGAGATCCTGATTGTGCAATCCCTCCACTGCGTCGAGAACGAGAATGCATACGTCGGATCGTTCGATCGCGCGCCGCGTACGCAAAGACGAATAGAATTCAATCCCGTCGTCGATTCGTGCCTGGCGACGCAAACCGGCTGTGTCGATAAAGACGAAGTCGCGTCCGTGATACTTGAACGGGGTATCGATCGCGTCACGCGTGGTCCCCGCGAGATCGTTGACGACCAGACGCTCCTCGCCAAGCATGCGATTGACCAGCGAGGACTTGCCGACATTCGGTCGACCGACGACAGCGACGCGGATCGCGTCCGTTTCCTCCTCGTTCGATTCGGGGAGTAGCGCAGCCATCGCGTCGAGCATGTCGCCAGATCCCTTTCCGTTCGTTGCCGATACGGGATACGGCTCGCCGGCGCCCAGTCGATAAAACTCGTAGAAGTCGGTACTCGCGGGATCGTCAACCTTGTTGGCGATGACCATGAAGGGCTTGTCGGTCGCGCGAAGGAGATCGAGAACTTTTGCGTCGTTGGGATGAACGCCAGCCTGCGTGTCGACAACGAACGCCAGAAGATCGGCTTCCGCTATCGCTTCGAGAACCTGCTTGCGTATCTCGCCGTCGATCGCGTCGCGGGTGTTGTCCGGAAGACCACCGGTGTCGACGATCCAGAACGATCTCGCATTCCACTCCGCGCGGCCGAAGTGGCGGTCACGAGTCGTGCCGGCCTCCTCGCTCACGATCGCGGCGTGGCCGCCCATGATGCGATTGAAGAGCGCGGATTTTCCTACATTCGGACGCCCGATGAGAGCGACGACAGGCGTACTGCTCATGCTGCAACCTCACTCGGCTCGGACGCCAGAACGTCTATGAAGTCGTACGAAGGGAACACAGGCATGGGGAGCGATTCGCGAACCCCGATGAATGAGGCGTCGTCCAGAAAAACTCCGTCTTCGTTGATTGTTTCCGCTGGGATCAGGGCGAGGTCGAGATCCGGCCTGTTCTCGAGGGAACGTCTAATGTCTGCGCCGACTAGCAACCCGGACGCTGTTGTCGTCGGTCCGAATAGCGAGTTTTCCGCGACGATGAGTTCGAAACTCGCGCCCGTCACTCTCGCCAGGTCTTCCAGCAGCGGCGGCATCAGGGTTCCCATCGAGACGCCCGTCACGACGCCAATACGTCTGGCGTGCATCGACGGGAGGGTCGAAAGCCCATCACGGACCCGTACGCGCAAGAGCGCAACGGAACCAATGCCGTTTTCGATCTGAGCAAAATCCCCGTAGTGCTCTTCACCTGGAAGCTGTCGATCCGCCAATAGATACAGTTCATCCGAACCGAGTACCCATGATTCACCGCGCTCGCGCATACCCTTGGCACTCCACCGCTCCACGTGATCCAGGAGCGAGCCGGCAGTGTCGCGATCCATCGACTTGCCGGTGTACAGATGCGAGAACTGGGTCAGGCCGACCGGAATCACTGCTGCCGAGATTACCGCATCGCCAAGGTTCCAGAGATCCTGCAGGGATTCTTCGAGGACATCGCCGTCGTTCAGACCTGGTACAACCACCATCTGACAGTGGAACTGGATACCGCCCTCCGCAAGTCGCGAGAGCTGGTGTACGATGTTCGGAACCTTGGGATTGTTCAGGACGATCTTCCGCTTCTCCCAATTGGTCGCGTGTACCGACACGTAGAGCGGCGAGAGGCGGTACTCAAGGATGCGTTTGATATCGCGATCCTTGACGTTGGACAGAGTCGCAAAGTTTCCGTAGGCGAACGACAGTCGGTAGTCGTCATCGCGGAGGTAGAGCGGTTTGCGCAGCCCTGTGGGGAGCCCTTCGATGAAACAGAAATCGCAGCGATTGGCGCACTGCCTTACGCGCGGCGGCTCGAGCATGATGCCCCACGGCTCGAGCTCCGGTCGTTCAACATCGAAGATGACGATCTCACCGTCGGGTTGTTTGACCTCTACCGACAGTTCGTCTTCGGCCGAGAGAAACTCCCAGTCGAGGAAGTCGGCAATAGCACGGCCATCGACGCTCAGAATCTCCGTCCCCGGGACAATTCCAAGCTCCGCGGCGACGCTATCTGGCTGGACCCGGGCGACTCGTACCATAACCAGATAAATTTAGAAGGTTCGGGCCGGAAATCCAAGCAATACAACGAGTTACGCTGCCCTAAGTGAAAGATTTCTCATGCTCGCGGTGCGGACAGGGGCGGAAAATCCCCTCCCTGCGGCTAAATTGCTCGCAGTCGGTTCTGATTCATCGACCGTAGGCTTCCCGTCGGCCAGGGAAACAATGTCAAAGAGACTCGCGAAGGAGCACTGTTGAGCAAAGGAAAGAGCAGCGGCGCGGTACCCCGGGGAGCTTTCAGCCCGGACGAGGTCCTTGAAGATTACGCGACAGCGTATCGGTCCAGACAGGTAAGCACACTCGCGCGCGGTGAGGTGATGCTTGGCCGCGCGATGTTCGGCATCTTCGGCGACGGAAAGGAACTTCCCCAGGTCGCGCTCGCGCGCTCGTTCGACCTCGGCGATGTGAGATCGGGCTATTACCGTGACCAGACGTTGATGTTCGCACTCGGACTTCTCACCGTGCAGCAGTTTTTCGCACAGCTCTATGCCCACGCCGATATCGCGGCCGACCCTGCTTCGGGTGGTCGCGGAATGAATGCGCACTTTGGGACGCGAATGCTGGACAATGCAGGACACTGGAAACCGCTAGCGGATTCGTATCAGTCGGCTGCCGACAGCTCACCGACCGGCTCTCAGATGCCGCGGCTGCTGGGGCTCGCGTACGCATCGCGCCTGTACCGTGATCTCAAGGAACTTCACCAGTTCTCACAGTTTTCCCACAACGGTAACGAGATAGCGTTCGGCACCATCGGCAACGCTTCGTGTGCAGAGGGAGTGTTCTGGGAGACGATCAACGCCGCCGGTGTGATGCAGGTGCCAATGCTCCTGTCAGTGTGGGACGATTGGTACGGTATCTCCGTTCCCAATGAGATGCAGGTTACCAAAGGGAGCATATCCGAGTTGCTCGCCGGTTTCCGTCGCTCGCCGGGCACAAATGGCTTCGAATTGGAGGTCGTCGCGGGATGGGACTACGCTGCACTGCGCGAGACCTATCAAAAGACGGTTGGAATCGTCCGCAGGGAACACGTACCAGCTGTCGTGCATGTTGTTGAGCTCACGCAGCCAAGCGGACACTCGACTTCGGGTAGCCACGAGCGGTACAAATCTGCCGAACGTCTCAAGTGGGAAAAAGATCACGACGGAATCGTTCGCTTCCGCGACTGGATAGTCACGCAGAAGATTGCGTCCGACGCAGAGCTCGACGCGATTGAGGAACGCGAGTCCGACGCAGCACGTGATGGTCGCGATGCTGCGTGGCGTGAGTACCAGTCCCCGATCACGGCGGAACGGGACTCGATCGTTGCCATGCTGACTGGCATCGCTTCATCCGACGTCAGCCCCGACGTTTCCGCGGCGCTTACTGCGGCAGCGAACGATGCGGTCGGTCGTCAGGCGCCGCTTCGCCGTGAGATTGCTGCTTCAGTCCACGCGGCAATCGTCGCGCTTCGGAACGATTCAACTGCGGCCGCACCGCTAGTTGCGTGGAAGCGAGAGCAGGATGCGCTTATGGATGATCGCTACCACGCGCTGCTGTATTCCGATTCCGACGCGTCCGCACTCAAGATTGCAGTCGAGCCCGCCGAATATGCCGACGATGCACAGGAAATCGACGGCTACATGGTGCTCAATGCGTGCTTTGACGCTGCACTCACGCGCGATCCCCGAGTCATCGCATTTGGCGAGGATCTCGGCAAGCTCGGCGACGTAAATCAGGGATTTGTCGATCTTCAAGCTCGACACGGTGCGATGCGCGTCGGCGATACAGGGATACGCGAGTGCACGATTGTTGGACAGGCAATCGGAATGGCGATGCGCGGTCTCCGCCCGATCGCCGAAATCCAGTATCTCGACTATCTGCTATACGCATTGCAAGTGTTGTCCGACGATCTGGCCACTCTGCGTTATCGGACGCGTGGCGGCCAGCAGGCGCCGGCCATTATTCGTACGCGTGGACATCGGCTGGTCGGGATCTGGCACTCAGGCTCGCCGATGGCGATGATGCTCAGCTCGCTTCGCGGCATGTACATCTGCGTGCCGCGCGACATGACGCGCGCAGCGGGGTTCTACAACACGCTGTTGAGGAGCGATGATCCCGCGATCGTAGTCGAAGTATTGAACGGATACCGAATCAAGGAAAAGCTCCCCTCGAACATCGACACCTTCACACTCCCACTTGGCGTTCCCGAGGTAATCCGACCCGGCACTGATGTGACCGTGGTGACTTACGGCGCCTGTTGCAAGATCGCGCTCGATGCCGCCAGCCTGCTATATGAGAAAACGGGCGTGGACGTTGAGGTGATAGACGTGCAGACGCTGCTTCCGTTCGATGTGAACAGTACCATTGTCGAGTCGCTGAAGAAAACGAACAAGGTTCTCTTCCTCGATGAGGACGTACCGGGCGGTGCGACCGCTTTCATGATGCAGGAAGTTCTGGAGAAGCAGGGAGGGTTCTATTGGCTGGATGCGGCACCTCGCACTCTCGCCGCAGAACCACACCGCGCTGCGTACGGCCGAGATGGAGATTACTGGTCGAAGCCAAACGTCGAAACCGTCTTCGATGCGGTGTACGCGATCATGCGCGAAACGAAAGTCGCCAGCTTCCCGCAGCTCTCGGAGTAACTCCCCCGTTCGACTCGCGCGAGCGTGCCCATCGCGCGAGTCGGATTCGAGTAATTGACAACGCACCGCGGCTGAGTCATCCCGCGTAGCGTATCGCTGGATCGCAGTGCGGCTAGAGCAGCGCTCCGGCCTGTCCCCTGCCCTCGCCCGAGATACGCAACAGGATTCCGACGCCGAGCCAGCTCGCGAGCATGAACGAGCCGCCATAGCTGAAGAAAGGCAATGGAATACCGGTGATCGGCATGAGATTGAGAGTCATGCCGATGTTGACCACGACGTGAACGAGCCAACACGACATCAGGCCAAACGCCGCGAGGCTCCCGAACGGATCGTTCGCACGCGACGCTATGCGCGTTGCTCTCAGCAATAATGCGAGAAACAGTGTAAGTGCAAGCGCGACTCCAATAAATCCGAGTTCCTCGCCGACGACGGCAAAGATGAAGTCGGTGTGCTGCTCCGGCAGAAAGCCGCTTCGCTTCTGCGTACCGAGCGTAAAGCCGTTGCCGAAGAGGCCACCCGATCCTATTGCGATCTTTGATTGCAGTACGTGATAGCCGGACGCGCGCGGGTCGGCCGATGGATCAAGGAAGACTTTTAGTCGGTTCTGTTGATACGGCGCGAGCTTCTCCCACAAAATCGGCGCAATTACGCCCGTAGCAACGTTGGCCACGACGAGTACTATGCCTTCGAGGAGATACGGCTTGTACCACAAAACGAGTGCGATCAGAACCAAAAACCAGGCGCCCCAAAGCCCCGTGCTGAACGAGAGTATGAGACTCACTATTGGACTGGCGAGCAGAACGAGCAACGGCCACGGAACGCCCGACCAGAACAGCATGCCGAAGAAGATTCCAACAAAGACGATCGCGGATCCAAGATCCGGCTGCAACATTATCATCGCAAACGGAACTCCCACGACGAGCGCAGGCTTCCACAACTCCAATAGCGACTTGGGTGCCTCGCGTCGTTCAGCCAGGACTTTCGCGAGCATCAGCACGACGACGATCTTCGCGATCTCAGCCGGTTGGCCAAGCCGAAAACCCCCGATAGCGAGCCAGCTGCGCATGTGTCCCTTCGCGCCGGTGCCCGCGCCGAACACCAACAGGGAGGCAAGCGTGAACAGCGTGACCAGATACGCCGGCCACGTAGCCCACTCGATGAGTCTTACGGAGGAGTTGCCGATCCCCCACGCGCACAGGATGCCCAGGCCGAGCCACATCAACTGAGTTTTCCAAAGCGGAGCTACAAAAGTCGCGACATCCGTCTGGCCCGCCGAATAGACCATGGCGACGCCAAACAGCGAAAGCGCAATCGCGGTAATCGCAAGCGGGTAATCGGCGAGCGTCTTACGAAACATCAGCCATCCGTCTGCACGGCGGTTACGGGGGCGACCTTCAGGTAGTGCGATATGATCGACGACGCGACGTGCGCCGCGCGACCTCCATGGCCCCCAAACTCAAGCATGACCGCAACCACGATGGTGGGCTTGTCAGCGGGAGCAAAACCCACGAACCACGCGTGGTTCTGTTCCACACCATTGACAAACTTCCCGGTCTGCGCCGTGCCAGTCTTGCCGGCAAGCATGATTCCCTGAATTCTCGCGGACTGCGCCGTTCCCTGACCGATAACGCCGGCCAGCGCGGTGCGCAGACCATCCATCTGATCCTGCGAAAGCTTGAAGACTCGCGTCCTGACTGGTGCACGCTTCACGATTTCTGGCGTCGGCGCTGTCCCGTCGGTGGCGAGTGCCGCATAGAACTTCGCCATGTTCACTACGGTCTGAGAGTTCTCACCCTGACCAATCGACAGGTTTAGCGTAACCGCATTGCTCCACCCTCGCGCCCCATACGTCTTGTTGTAATAATCCACAGCGTAAGGCCACAAGGCGCGCTTCTCATCCGGCAGATCTATACCAGTCTTGTCGCGTATACCGAGCGAGATACCGCCGGCGATCATTCGTGCAAGCCCGATTTTGAGGCCGAGTTGATAGAAGTACACGTCGCAGGATACCTCGATCGCGCGACCGAGCGAGATCGAGCCATGTCCCTTCTTGTCCCAACATTTGAAGTATCGATTGCCGAACTGGAAGCCGCCGGTACACGGGACCGGCATGTGCTCATCGATCGTGACGACGCCGTCCTCGAGTCCGGTAACCGCTGTCGCGAGTTTGAAAGTAGATCCTGGCGGATAGCGACCCTGCGTGACTTTGTTCACCAATGGTCGACGATCATCGGAGAGCAAGCTCTTCCAATAGTCGGCGGGAATACCGCCGGTGAACTTGTTCACATCGTAACTCGGTCCGCTATACAAGGCGAGCACGCCGCCGTCCCGCGGATCGATGGCTATCGCACCGCCGACAAGCGAGTCACCGAACACCCCAGCGACGTAACGCTGCAGGTCCATATCGATATTCGTGTACAGCGGCGGGGCCGGCTCCGGATTGAGATCCAGTCGCGGTGTCGCCTGACGGACCTGACGTCCGCGCGCATCAACTTCATCGTAGCGAACACCTTCGGTACCGCGGAGCACTTTCTCATACTCCTTTTCGATCCCACCCTTGCCGACGAGTTGTCCGGGCTTGTATCCCGCGTACGCAGGAGAATTCAGGTCGGCGTCAGTGACTTCACCAGTATATCCGACAAATGACGCTACGGCCGGCCCATCGGGGTAGAAACGCTTCGGTACCGATTGGATGATCAACCGCGGGAAGTTTATCCTATGCTCCTCGAGAACAGAAACGACGCTCATCGACGCGTCCGACATTATCAACGTCGGTCGGTTCGGATCGCGACGGAAACGCCTGATCGCAGCGTTGATCTGTTCGGGTGTAAGCGCGATGACGCTCGCGAGGTGAGTAAGCGACGACCTGAGCGAGTCGACGTTTACAGGTGCGAGCGATACTGAGTATCCCGGCAGATTCTCCGCGATGATGTTGCCGTATCTGTCGTAGATAATACCGCGTGGTGCTGGTAGCGGGAGGGCGCGAAGTCGGTTTTCCTGCGACTGCAGCTTGTACCGGTCGTGCTGCAGCACCTGCGCGTTGAAGAACGCAACCATCAGCGAGAGAATCAACGCGCCGAGCGCTAGTGTCGCGATGCGAGAGCGTCGCGCGATGTCGTTTGGATGAACGCTCACGCTGACGACGGCTCGAACAAGGGACGCATTACCAGCAGCACCAGAACTCCGGCTATTGCCGTAGCGGCCGCAGCGAGGGGCGACCACAGGAACAACTGCTGAACAAGATCAATTCCGGATAGATGATGTTCCGCGATGTAATAGATGATGTCGAACAACCACTTTCCGACGAAGAAGAACATCGCGTTGAGCGGCAGGCTGTCCGCAAAGAAGACTGCCTTGAGCCAGGACGCCAGATACGCAACGAGCAGCATCGCCAGAGCGCCCGCCCCTAGTGAATCCGGTGCAAGCGAATCTGCGATTATTCCAACGAAGAATCCGATCGCGACAGCGCCGGCGGGTCTAACACGGACTGCCGCGGTAAGTACCGCGAGAAGCAGGAAGTCGATCGGTGCCCGCCAGCCAAGCAGCGGCCTAAGTGTAAAGTGCAAGAGCACCAACACTGCGAACGTGATGACAGCGCGGACGGAGCCGGAAAGCGTCATGCGAGTCTCGTCATGGCGTGTGCGGTACTCCAGCGGTATCGCCCGGGGAAAGCGCGCGCTTCAACGCTGTCTTATGCGTCGTGTCCGTTCGCGTGGTGTCACGCGGGATAACGGGACGTCGGATCGGCGTCGTCGCCGGCGCTGCCGCCGGCACGATCGACGATTCCGGAACACCCGCCTTCCGGAGACTGTCGCGCGTTGCCGAGTCCTGCGCGGCCTGGCGCGCAGTGGCCTCGGCGAGCGCCGCGGAACGTGCAAGCGAATCACCCGCGACCACGATCTTGCGGACAGACGAATCCGAAACCGTACCAACCGCCCAGACGTTGTCGACCCCTGCGCTTGCGCGATCAGGCCGCAGTATCATGACAGCGTAAACGTCAGCCGGAAAAACCGCTGGGCGAATGAGATACGTGCGCGCCCATGACTCGGCAGTCTTCGTTTCACCAAGCACGCGACCGATCGGAATCCCGCGCGGATATACGCCGCCAAGACCTGAACTGACTATAAGTGTTCCCCGGCGTATCGAAGTACGGAACGGAACGCCGCGCATCTCGAGAAGATATCGACCGGGGCCGGACTCCAGATGTGCCTGCACTATACCGAAAGCAGATGCGTCCTCCGACATCGCACTCACCCGAAAATCTGGGTGCGTCCAGACCATCGCGTGGCTGATCGAAGGATCCACGTTATCCACCACGCCTACCAGACCTTCCGGCGCAACAACTGGACTCAGCCTCGCCACGCCGGCGTTCGAACCCGCGCTTAGCGTGACGCCAAATTCGTCCTGCGATCCGCGGCCGTGCAGTGCCTCTGCAGGAACAAACCCCCATTTCAGTCGACTGCCGAGACCCAGAAGGTCGCGAAGGCGAGTGTTTTCGGCGGCGAGGGCCGGAACAGACATTGCGCGAATGGCAACCGAGTCGCGTTGGTCAATGACGGCGTCGTGCCCTTCCAATGCGCGCCGGCTGCCCTCTGCGCTTTTTTGCAGTGACAGGAACGGCGCAAGGACGCTCCGCCTGAGGCCGCTCGCAATAGGCTGTTGGACCTGCGTCGGCAGTACGAGCGCGATAAGCGACAGGACCGCGCAAACAATCAGCACGGTCCCATCGAGCCGGTTATTGGAGTTTCCGAGTCGCGCCACCCGCTACCTCAGGGGGAGAGAACCGACCAGTACTTTTCTTCGTCATCGAGTATCCGACCAGTGCCGCGAACGACACAGGTGAGCGGATCCTCGTCGACATGAATTGTTAGGCCGGTTTCCAGAGCGAGCAATACGTCTAACCCCCGGATTAGAGCACCACCGCCAGTCATCACAATCCCGCGATCAACGATGTCAGCCGCAAGCTCAGGGGGAGTGATTTCCAGCGCGCGGCGCACAGCATCGACGATCTGCTGGATGGGTTCCTGAACAGCCTCGCGAATCTCTGACGAATGGACGCGCACCGTTTTCGGAATACCAGAAACCAGGTCGCGCCCCTTCACGTCCATCTCACGCTCATCGCCGACAGGGTGTGCGGACCCGATCTGAATCTTCACCTGCTCAGCGGTGGCCTCTCCGATCAGCAGACTATGGTTCTTTCGCATGAACTGGAGAATCGCTTGATCGAGCTCGTCCCCGCCCGTGCGGATCGAGGTATCGCTCACGATGCCCGAAAGCGCAATCACGGCAATTTCCGTAGTTCCGCCACCGATATCGATTACCATGTTCCCCGTCGGAGTATCCACCGGGAGACCGACACCGATCGCTGCAGCCATCGGCTCGGCGACCATCATCACTTCCTTGGCGCCGGCACCCAGAGCCGAGTCGCGAACCGCGCGCTTCTCCACCTCGGTGATACCCGACGGGACGCAAACGATAACGCGCGGCTTGACCCTGAACACATGGTTCTCGATGATGAGCGCCAGGAAATAGCGGAGCATCTTCTCGGTCACGTCGAAGTCGGCGATGACGCCGTCCTTCATAGGCCGCACGGCGATTACGTTCTCCGGCGTGCGACCGAGCATGCGCTTGGCCTCGAGGCCTACGCCCTTGATCTTCTTGGTCTCGCGATCGAGCGCAACGACGGAAGGCTCGTTGAGAACGATGCCCTCGCCCTTGACGTAAACGAGCGTGTTCGCGGTTCCAAGGTCAACGGCGATCCCGGTCGCCGGGAAGAATGATCCACCTTTAAAAAACGGCCAGCGCATGCGTGCTTCCTGCTAGTTACGAGGGTTGTGCCGGACTAGCTGAGGAACGAGTCCGGATCGGATAGCTGCATTCCGAAAGCTTCGGCCACTCCAGGATAGGTGACCTTGCCCTCGACGATATTGAGGCCCTTTCGCAACGCCATATTGTCGCGCAGCGCCTGCTTCCAACCCTTGTTCGCCAGAAGAAGGGCGTAAGGGAAGGTAGCATTGGTTAACGCCAGCGTCGATGTGCGCGGTACTCCACCAGGCATATTCGCGACGCCATAGTGAATTACGCCGTCCACGACATACGTCGGATTCTCATGCGTTGTCGCATGGATCGTCTCAAAGCAGCCGCCCTGATCGATTGCCACGTCCACGATGACCGATCCCTGCTGCATGGTCTTGAGATCTTCCTTCCGGACCAGCTTGGGAGCCTTGGCACCTGGGATAAGCACGCCGCCGACCACCAGGTCCGCAGTGTGGATCTGTTCGAGGATATTGTGACGGTTCGAGTAAATGAGCGTTACGTTGGCCGGCATGACGTCTGAGAGGTAGCGTAGGCGCTCCAGGGAGACGTCGAGGACAGTTACCTTGGCACCGAGCCCCGCGGCCATCTTGGCGGCGTTGACGCCAACTACGCCCCCTCCGATGATGACGACCTTGGCTGGCGCGACTCCGGGGACGCCGCCGAGCAACACTCCACGACCTCCGTAGAGCTTCTCGAGGTACTTGGCGCCTTCCTGTACCGCCATCCGTCCCGCGACTTCCGACATCGGGGTGAGCAGCGGTAGCTCCCGATTCGGGAGCTCTACGGTCTCGTACGCGATGCAGATCGCTCCGCTATCCATGTGGGCGTGCGTGAGTTTCTCGTCGGCCGCAAAGTGGAAATACGTGAAGATCACCTGTCCCTTCCGCATGCGCGGCCATTCGACGGCGATTGGCTCCTTCACCTTCATGATCATGTCGGCTTCGCGCCACACCGCATCAGCGTCAGCGCCAATCGTAGCGCCCACCGCGGTGTAATTCGCATCCGAGAATCCGCTTCCCTCGCCACCGCCCTTCTCGATCATTACAGAATGCCCGGCGGCGACCAGGGCTTCCGCGCCGGCAGGTACCAGCGCGATGCGGTTCTCATTCGTCTTGATTTCCTTCGGAACTCCGATCTTCATGGCCGTGTCTACAGGATTGTTAGAGGTGCAGGTCCAAGGCTGACAACCGTCTGCCTGGATGGCGCAAAACACGCCGCACAAACTTCCGAAACCATCGGTTCGTCGATTTCGTCCACCAGAGAAAGCATCTCGTCCAGTGATCGAAAAGGCTCGCCATAGAGCTCGAGGCCGGCGGCGCGATACATCCGCGCACCCGGTGTCTCGAGAGAGAGTGTAATCTGACCCTTCAACTGCTGTTTGCCAGCCGCCATCTCGTCGGCGGGAATGCCGTCGTCCGCGATTCGCGACAACTCCGCAACCACAGCAGCGGCTGCCTCGTTGGCGGAGTCAGGCGACGTTCCAACATACACTCCGTGCATACCCGCGCGCGAATAGAACGACGAAAATGTATGAACGGCGTAGGCAAGCCCCAACTCTTCGCGAACGTGCTGGAATAGCCGTGAACTCATCCCGCCGCCCAGCAGCATGCTGATGAGGCAGAACGCATATCGTTCCGGGTCACTGTGGGCAGGCGCAGCGCTGCCGAAAACCAGCTGAGTCTGCGCGCCCGGTCGCTCGACGTGCGTGTACGAAGGTGCCTGAAAGCTGGCTTCTGGAGCGGAAAAATCGCCACTGTGGGCGCTCGTCGCGGCCGGTACGCCGGCCCAGCCTGTTTCGCCCAGGATGGCCAACAACTCCTCGTGATCCACGGACCCGGCTGCTGCGACAACGATATTCTGCGGCCGATAAGCCGAGGAATGGAGCGCCCGCAGATCGTCCGTGGAAAATGAGGAAACGGTTTCACGCGTTCCCAAAATGCGGTAACCGTAGCCGTTGTCGCCAAACATCCGCTCGTTGTGGACTTCGAATACGAGATCGTCGGGCGTATCGTCGACCATGGCGATCTCTTCCAGAACAACCTTGCGCTCCAGCTTCAAGTCCGCCTGGCGCAACGTTGGGCGGAACATGAGGTCTCCGACAACGTCGGCCGCGGTGCGCAAATGCTCATCGAGCACGCGTGCCTGATACGATGTATGCTCGCGGGCGGTATACGCGTCCAGCGAGCCACCCAGCGTCTCAAGCGCGAGACTGATTTCCTTGGAGCTGCGGTTCTCCGTCCCCTTGAAGACCATGTGCTCAAGCATGTGCGAGACTCCCATCTTCTCTCGCTTCTCATGCAGGGTTGCGGCACGGACCCATGCCCCAAAGGCAACAGACCGCACTCCCGGAACGTTGTCCGAGAGTACGGTCAGTCCATTAGGGAGAACGGTCCGCTGGACGTCCGCCCCGATTACGCTAATCCCTGCGCCCACGCCCGCCGCTGCGTGGCCGGCGCGGCCGCTCACTGCGCTCGCCGCCATCCTCGTGCTCTTCGCTCGCGCCAGTTGAAGCACTTTCGGCGTGAGACGAGGCGCTGCTGGAAGATCCGCCTTCCGGCGCGGTTTCGAGCGCCTTCATCGATAGCCGGAGACGGCCACGTTCGTCACGATCAAGAACCTTGACTCGTACGCGGTCGCCTTTCTTGACGACGTCTTCAGTCTTCTCGGTGCGGCCGTGCTTGAGCTCGGATATATGAACAAGACCTTCCGTGCCGGGCATGATCTCGACGAAAGCGCCAAAAGCAGTCGTGCTCTTGACGGTGCCTTCGTAAGTCGCGCCGATTTCGGGTTCGGCGGTAATCGCCTGAACCATCTGCCGCGCGCGTTCCATCGCCTCGCCGCCAACCGCTGCGATCGTAACCAGTCCACTGTCGTCGACTGTGATCTCGGCGCCAGTCTCTTCCTGGATGCCGCGAATCGTCTTGCCCTTGGGCCCGATCAACTCGCCGATCTTTTCCGGATTGATCGACACAGTGACGATGCGAGGTGCGTACTTCGAGAGTTCCGGCCGCACGCTTGGGAGCGCCTTGTTCATCTCGCCGAGTATGTGCATCCGACCGACGCGCGCCTGCGCCATCGCTTCCTTCATGATCTTGAGATCGAGTCCCTGAATCTTGATGTCCATCTGGATGGACGTGATTCCCTTCTCGGTTCCTGCGACTTTGAAGTCCATGTCGCCGAGGTGATCCTCGGTACCGAGAATGTCGGTCAGGATCGCGTAACGCTTTCCTTCCTTGATGAGACCCATCGCCACGCCGGCGACTGGTGAGCGAATCGGAACACCAGCGTCGAACAGCGCCA
>JBDTAZ010000022.1:0-3452 GCA_039924325.1 Gemmatimonadaceae bacterium | reverse complement strand
CGTCGTTTCAACTCCGTCGACTCTCGCATACATCCATGGCGACGGCGCTGCATTCAATGCGCCTTTCGCCGCGGCCAGCACCATGTCCGACGGCCGATCCGCGATCGAACCTCCACCGTAGGTTGCCTGTACCCGAAAATCACCAGCAGTCGGCGTCTTGCGAACCGCGTGACTGAACTCGCCATCGATAAACATCATTGACCACTCGCCGCGCGTCTGGATCTCGGCGATGAACGGCTGAACCATCATATCGCCCAGCTTCAGTGAGTCAGCCAACTGCGCATCAAAATGCGCCGCATGCGACGCGTCCGCAATCGATACTCGCCACGTGCGAGACGCATTCGCCGAGATCACGGGCTTCACGATCGCCTCGGCCCACCCGCGCTCAGCGAGCAAACTGCGAAGATCCGGCACATTCCCATTCGACAGCCAAACGGTCGGCACCACTGGCACACCGGCCCTCTCGAGGTCCTGGAGATAGGTCTTGTTCATGCTCCACCGAAGCACCGGCGGCGGGTTCCAGATGGGCGCCTTGATCGCATCGAGCGCATCGATCCACTCGCGGAATTCCACAGCCCGCTCGTAGTAGTCCCACGTGGACCTGAGCACAATTGCGTCGAAGCTGCGCCAGTCGATTGACCGGTCGGTCCAGACCGACGCGCTGACCGACGCTCCCTGCTTCTTCAGGACCGCGACAGCAAGCCGATCGTCAGGCGTGAGATCGGCGTGGGCGGAGGATGTAACGAATGAGATACGCAAGAGACAATGATTTCAGCGTACGGTTCCAGAAACAAGTGCGAGGGAGCCGCGGATTGTTCATATTTCGCAGGAACGCCAACTCCACGTCGGAGCACCGAAACGATGAAAAAACTCACCCTCTCCCTCATCTTCGCCGGCGCTCTCGCCGGCGCTCTCGCCGGCGCCTTCGCTCCCCCGGTCGCTTCGGCACAGGACGCGGCACGATGGAAGCAGGAGGTTGCCGACGTGACGATAACCCGCGACGACTGGGGAATCGCTCACGTCCACGGCAAGACGGACGCAGATGCGGTCTTCGGAATGATATACGCGCAGTGCGAGGATGACTTCAACCGCGTCGAGACCAATTATCTCAACTCGCTGGGGCGACTCGCCGAGGCGGAGGGTCAGTCGGCGATCTATCAGGACCTCCGACAGAAGCTGTTCATCGACCCCGAAACGTTGAAGAACGATTACGCGACGAGCCCGGAGTGGCTGAAGAAGTTGATGAATGCATGGGCCGATGGGCTCAATTACTACATGTCCACGCACCCCAATGCGAAGCCGCGTGCCATTACCCACTACGAACCATGGATGGCGCTCAGCTTCAGCGAGGGAAGCATCGGCGGCGACATCGAGCGTGTGAACCTCCGACAGTTGCAGGCATTCTACGGCGGCGGTCCCGTCACCGCAGAGCCAATATCGGGGGCTCTGCCTCCGCCAGAACCTGGTGGCTCAAACGGAATCGCAATCGCGCCATTTAATACTGTCGATCACCACGCGCTGCTGTTGATCAATCCGCACACATCGTTCTTCTTTCGTTCGGAGTTGCAGATGACGAGTGACGAGGGACTCAATGCCTACGGTGCCGTAACGTGGGGTCAGTTCTTCGTGTATCAGGGATTCAATACACGCGTTGGCTGGATGCACACGTCGAGCGCGGTCAATGCGGTGTCGGAATTCGTCGAAACTGTGCAGAAGAAGGGTGATCGCTTCTACTACAAGTACGGAAGTGAGGAGCGCCCCATGCTCACACGGACGATTGTCGTTCCATACAAGACAGAGACCGGAATGGCCAGCAAGACATTCACCGCGTATTTCACAACGCACGGCCCGGTAATTCGGAAAGCCGACGGGCGCTGGGTGACGATCGCGCTCATGAACCGGCCGCAGATAGCGCTGATCCAGTCGTACACGCGCACCAAAGCGCTGAATTACAAGGAATACGAGAAGACGATGGAGCTGCACGGCAACTCCTCGAACAACACCATCTATGCAGACGCGGATGGTAACATCGCGTACTGGCATGCCAACTACATCCCGAGACGCGACACATCGTTCGACTGGACTCACCCGGTCGATGGAAGCAACCCGAAAACAGCATGGGGCCCGTTGCTCTCGGTGGCGGAAACTCCCCATCTGTTGAACCCGAAGAATGGCTGGCTCTACAACAGCAACAACTGGCCATGGTCGGCTGCCGGCGCGTACAGCCCAAAGCAGAAGGATTTCCCGAGCTATGTGGATGTTGGTGAAGAATCCGCGCGCGGTCTGCACGCAATTCGCGTCTTAACCGACAAGAAGGACTTCACCGTTCAGGGGCTCCGCGCCGCCGCATATGACAGCTATCTACCGGCATTCGCGATCATGGTCCCACCACTTGTCAAAGCGTGGGACGACGCACCAGCATCCAATCCTCTCAAGGCTAAGCTCGCCGATCAGATCGCGATGCTGCGCAAGTGGGATTACCGGTGGGACGTCAATTCCATCCCAACATCCCTTGCCGTGTTCTGGGGCAGCGAACTCGGCCGACTTGTGAATCGCCGCGCGACTGCGGGAATGTCTCCGGAAAAGTACTCATCGAACGAGGGCACACAGGACCAGCAGCTGGAAGCACTCGCTGCCGCGTCGGACAAACTCACTTCGGACTTCGGTACCTGGAAGACGCCGTGGGGAAACATCAATCGCTACCAGCGGAATAACAGCGACATCGTGCAAAAGTTCGACGACACCAAGCCAAGCATTCCCGTGGGCTTCACATCATCGCTCTGGGGCTCTCTCGCGTCATTCGGAGCACACGCGTACCCTGGAACAAAGAAGTGGTACGGAACCAGCGGGAACAGCTTCGTCGCTGTGGTGCAGTTCGGCGATAGTGTTCGCGCGATCGCGATCACGGCAGGTGGCGAGAGCGGGCATCCGAACTCACCTCACTTCAACGATGAAGCCGAACGATACAGCACCGGCAATTTGCGAACTGTGTACTACTATCCGTCGCAACTGAAAGGTCACACGGAACGGGTATACCATCCCGGGAATTGAAAATGCAAAGGCCGCTTCACTCAGCGTTGTCGTTAGTTCTTTTGATTTGCGCTGGCGCACCGCTTCACGCTCAATCGCGTCCAGCGCCAACAGTCACAAGCGACGGCGTACTCCAGAGCAAGCGACCAATTCCTGGCGCAGTATATGAGTCCGCACCATTCACGATCGCGGTAGGCAAGGGAACTCGCACTCGTACCGGCATGCCAGGTACGCGTAACTGGGTCCAGCATGCGCGTTATACTATCGATGCCTCTCTCGACAATGCGACGCATAAGGTGTGGGGAAAGGAACACGTCGTTTACCTGAATAACTCCCCGGATACGCTTCCGTATCTGCTTATCCATCTACGCCAGAACGTTTTCAAGCCGGAGGCGCACCGCAGCGATTTTGCACCACTTAGT
>JBDTAZ010000021.1:0-38493 GCA_039924325.1 Gemmatimonadaceae bacterium | reverse complement strand
CCTGGTGCAACGTACTGATGCGCGAGGCGTAGTGTACCTGTATGCCATCATTGCGATCCCCGACGTTATCCAATGCTTTCTCTCAGTCAGTAAGATGTTGACCCGCTCGAAATATTCGGGAACATATGCGGTATTGTGGGTGGCGCTCATACTGGCCCTGGTGGCGTCAGCTGGGATCGGCGCATTCACGTTCAGTCCGGAAGCGATGGTGCGTCACATCGCGGAAGGCTTCGGCTGGATTACGGGGTCTCCTGCCGATGCACTTGGTCGCAATGTATTTCTTGAGTTGCGCCTACCGCGGGTGTTCCTTGCGGCACTTACGGGTGCGGTGCTCGGTGTTTCAGGCACACTCATGCAGGGAATATTCCGCAACCCCATTGTCGAACCAGGTCTAGCGGGAACGTCGGCCGGTGCGGCACTTGGAGCTTCGTTGGTATTTGTCTTTGGAAGTACTAGCGCCCTTACTCGACCCCTCGGCTCGCTCGCTGTACCGATTCTGGCGTTCATAGGTGCATTTGGTGCAACGATGCTCGTGTACAGGGTCTCGACTTCGTTCGGTAAGGTGAACGTCTTCACGTTGTTGCTAGCCGGGATTGCGGTTAATGCGGTTTGCGGAGCGGGTACTGGGTTCCTGTCGTATATCGCCCGCGATCCACAGGCTCGCAATATCACGTTCTGGAATCTCGGTACTTTCACAACGGCGGATTGGCGTGGCGTGGAAATGGTTGCGGTTGCGTTTGCCGGCTGTTTCGCGATTGCAATGCGCTACGGAAAGGCGCTCAATGCGCTGATGCTCGGCGAGGATGAGGCCGCGTTTCTCGGGACGGAGCCCGAAAAGCTGATACTTCGGCTCATCATCGTGAACACGGTGATGGTCGCGGTTGCTACGGCAATGGTTGGGGTGATCGCTTTCGTTGGCCTGGTGATTCCGCACGTTCTCCGGATGCTCAAGTCATCCGACTACACATTCTTGATACCTGCGTCAGCGCTCCTTGGTGCCGTGATGATGTCGGTGGTCGATATTGTCGCACGCATGATCATCCCGCCCGCTGAACTGCCCGTCGGGATTATCACAGCGGTTGTTGGCGCGCCAGTATTTCTGTGGATTCTGCTGAGACAGCAACGCAACGGCGCTGCGAGTTTCTATGGTTGAGGTTGTAGGTGTCGATTATCGCGCTGGCGGAAAACGAATACTGGACGCCGTCACAACTCGATTCCGCCGCGGACGGTTCAACGTCATACTCGGTCCGAATGGTGCCGGCAAGTCGTCGCTTCTCAAGATTGCGACGGGATTGCTGAAACCCTCGAGCGGAACGGTTAACTACGACGGCAAGGCAGTTGACACGTTTGCGCCAGTTGAACTGGCGCGAAGGCGCGCCGTGCTGTCTCAGCACGTCGATCTTGTTTTCCCGTTGCCAGTGCGGGATGTCGTGCTGATGGGCCGGTACCCGCATTACGGCCGATCCCCAGCTGTGCGGGATCTCGAGATAGTCGAACGCGCATTGGAGATGGTTGGGATGGCAGACAGGCATAGCCAACACTATCCGACGCTCTCCGGCGGTGAGCAGCAGAAGGTCCAGCTTGCGCGGGTGCTCGCACAGATATGGAGCTACGATGGCCCAACCGAGCACAGGTATCTCTTTCTTGATGAACCGACTGCGAGCCTTGACATCCACTATCAGATTCATCTGCTTGACATCGCTCGCGGACTGCTCGAGCACGAATGCACGATTGTCGCGATCCTTCACGACCTGAACGTGGCGTTTCACTACGGAGACGCTTTCTTTGTTCTGGACGAAGGCAAGCTTGCCGTGGAGGCAGACGACGCACGCGATATCTCCACCGAACTTATCGAGAAGGTTTTTCGCGTCACTGCGCATCGACTGTCTGATCCGGAGAGTGGCGAGGACATCTGGCGATTTACCATATAGCTTGTTGAACGAAAAAGGGCTCCGCATCTGCGGAGCCCTTTTTCGTTCGTAAAGCATTGTCCAGCGCATTACTCGTAGCGCAGAGCATCAATTGGATTGAGCGCCGCAGCACGTCGCGCCGGCCATACGCCGAACAGGACGCCGACGATTCCAGAGAATGCGAATGCGATTATCACCGCACTTGGCGAGATAGACGCATTCCAGTTGGCGATCTTCGTCATTGCAAGCGCGCCTCCGCCTCCAATCAGGATACCGCCTATACCGCCCAACAGACACAGGACAACTGCTTCGATAAGGAACTGAAGCAGAATGTTTAGTCGCGTTGCTCCCAGCGCCTTTCGTACGCCGATCTCGCGCGTTCGCTCGGTCACTGAGACCAGCATGATGTTCATGATGCCGATGCCGCCCACGATCAAACTCACAGCGGCAATACCGGCGAGGAGATATGTGAACGTCGCCGTGGTTTCACCCAGCGTATTAAGGAAGTCTGCCTGACTGCGAATATTGACGTCGCTTTCGCTGCCGGGGCGCAACCGGTGGGCTC
Source organism: Gemmatimonadaceae bacterium (assembly GCA_039924325.1). Taxonomy (GTDB): domain Bacteria; phylum Gemmatimonadota; class Gemmatimonadetes; order Gemmatimonadales; family Gemmatimonadaceae; genus Fen-1247. Next base: position 36,018 of record JBDTAZ010000021.1, on the reverse strand, counting down.
GTGCGAGAATTGACTGCGCTTCGGCCATAGTGGCGGTCACCAGTGAATCTGACGGCGCCAGAACGTTGATCGTGCGCAGCTGATCCCGGCCATAGATACGGTACCGCATCGTGGTAAGAGGAATAAGCACCTCGTCGTCCGGATTACCGAATCCGGTGCCCTGCCCTTTCGGCGCCAGCGTACCGATGACCTTGAACTGAATTCCTTGAATTCTTATAAAGTCGCCAACGACTGATGCGCCGTTGGTTATTCCAAGATCCTGCAGGACAGCGTCACCAAGAACTGCTACCAACTGGCTGCCCTTGTCTTCGGCATTTGTGAACATTCGGCCGGATGCAATCGTGTAGAGCCGAACCTGCGGATAGTTTGGTGTCGTACCGTAGATATCCGTGCTCGTGTTCTTGTTGAGGTACTGTACCTGCGCCGACTTCTGCATCTCCGGCTCGACTTGCGTAATCAGTTTCGCGTTGAGCCGCAGCGCGTCGGCGTCTTCCATTGTCAGCTTTGCGCGATCCGTTGCCGAAGCCGTTCCCCGGGAGAAAATCTGTCCCGGGGAAATGGAGATGAGAGTTGTTCCGAGTGCAGAAATTCGTGCCTTGACCGCTTCCTGCGCTCCGTTTCCAATTGCAACCATTGCGATTACCGCACCCACGCCGATAACTACTCCAAGCATGGTGAGTATCGACCGCATCTTGTTGGCGCGAAGCGCCGTCATTGCGATCGATACCGTTTCGCCAACCGGCATCATGTTTAACGACCTCCCGGACGACCACCACCACCACGCGGCGGCGTGCTGCCGGAACCAGGCAATGCGCCACCAACCATGGCCTTCACACGTGCGCTGTTCTTGTCGCGTGAAGCTTGCAACGCGATCGTAGCGAGTAACGCTACCTGATCGCCTTCCTTCAACCCGCTGATTACTTCGGTGTAGTCAAAGTCGCTGACACCCAGGCGAACCAGTCGCGGAGACCACCCTGTCGCAGTCTTGACGAATGCAACGACTGGCTGGCCAATTGCGCCGCCGGAGCTCCCGCCACCCGCATTGCGCATGCACGCGCGCGCCGTGTCAGCGGCGACACCTGCGTTCTTGTAGATCGCCGCCATCTTGGTACGCATGGCAGCCGTATCGACGGTCCCTGAGCGCATCTGCGTACGGAGCGAATCGAGCATCGCGCGCGAATTCGACGCGTTGAATTTCTTCATGACAATGGTGCATACCGAGTCGGGAACGGTAACTCCACCACCCATGCCGCCCGCCGCTCCTGCTGCTCCGCCTCCGGCAGCTCCGCCACGACGGAATCCTCCACCTCCAGCTCCGCCGCCACCGCGATTTCCACCGCGACCGCCACCAGCGCCACCAGCGACACCAGCGACACCAGCGACACTTGTCGAGCCACCAGCAGCGCCGCCGAAGCCGCGACGCGGACTCAATGCGTTCATTGTATCGGCGCTAATGCCGAGTTCGGCGCCGATGTCAGGCGCGTCCTTCATGCTCCGCACGCCATCGTTGGGAACAGTGACGACGTTGGTTCGATCCTCGGTGACGATGGTGACCTCGCCGTTCATCCCCGGTAGAAGCGCCAGGTCAGAATTCGGAAGAGACACCCAAACCGGGAACATCGTCACGCTGTTCTGGATGACTGCCTGCGGCTGGACCTTTTCCACTGCGCCGGCAAACTGGCGGCCAGCGAAAGCGTCAATTGTTACGGTGACCGGCATTCCCGCATGAACGTTACCGACATCCGTTTCGTTGACGAGTGCCTGCATGCGTACGTGGTGCAGATCGGCAACCGTCAGAATCGTACTGCCGCCACCGACGTTGCTGGTCGCGGACGATACCACGGTCCCAACCGCCGCCGTCTTGCTGATGACGGTGCCGGTTACCTGCGATTTGAGCGTCGCGTAGTCCAGATTCTGCTGCGCCGTATTGAACGCGGTTTGCGTGGCGACCAATTGCGACGTCGCGTTTGCAGCATTGACGATCGCAGCTTCATGTTCGTCTGCCGTAATCACTTTCTGCGCGTACAAATCATCGGCACGCTTCAGCGCCGCCTGCGTAACGGTTACGTTGGCACGCGCGGCGGCTTCTGCCGACTTGGTGCGCTGGTAGTCGTTATTGAGCAGGTGAGTGTCGATCTGAAGCAGCAAGTCGCCTGGTTTCACCTGCTGCCCGATCTCAACAGGCATCTTTAACACGAGGCCCGACGCCTGTGACTTCACAGGTACCGTGTCTTCGGGCTCAACCGTTCCAGTCGCCTGTGCGGTTACTATGATATCGCGACGGTCGACAGTAGCTGTCGGTATCACGGCCTGATCATTTGATTTCTTGCTGCATGCCGCGACTGACGTGATTGCCAGTGTGAGGAGCAGCTTGCTACGTCCGTTCATCGTGTGACTCCGTTGGATCCGGTTGTGACGGTCGAGAGTGGCTGCCCAATGAGCGCTTCTATTTGCGCGGTCGCCAACCGTACTGTGTTGCGTGCGGCGATGAGGGTTGCTTGTGCCTGGTTCAATGTCGTCTGAGCTGTGAGCAAGTCTACGATCGTTGATAGTCCTAGATTGTACCGCTGCTGCACGACGCGCACGTTCTCCGTCGCCGCGGCTACTGATGCCGTCTGGACGATGACCTGCTCCTGTCCCAGCTGGAGCGCATCGAGATACTGCACCGAAAGTTGCTGTGCGCCGAGCTTGGCGTCCCGCAGCGAGGCGGCTGCGTTGGCCTTGTTGATTTCCGCATTCGCAACCTGTCCTTCTCTCGCGAAGCCATTGAAAATCGGAATGCTCATCGAAAGGTTGAGCTGTCCGCTATACACAAATGGATCGGTCCCCAATCCGTATGCGCCCGCGCCGCTGCCGCCGCGTGAATAGTTCGCGCTGATCGTGGGGATGTAGGCCGCCTTTGCTGACTGGCGCCGCGCGTCAGCCGCGGCAAGCGAAGCGGTGGCCTGCACGATGTTCGGTGCCAAGCGAGCCTGCATCACAACTGCCGCGCTATCGATATGAATCGTGTCACGGGCGGTTACCGCGGGGTCGTTCAGAGCTGCCGATATTGGCACGGACGAGCCGACCAACCGCGTAAGTGATGCGTTCGCATCGCGGCGCTGATTCTGTGCCGATCGCAGTGCGAGTTGAGCATTGGCGATCTGCACCACAGCGGTGAGCGAGTCCGACGCGGTCGCCGCTCCGGCAACGACGCGGCGACGCGAGAAGAGGAGCTGTTGTTGTGCCTGCTCGAGCTGCGTCCGCGCCGCGTCTTCGCTCTCCAGCGCCGAAAGCGATGCATAAAACTGCTGCTCCACACTCAACGCAGTCGCGAACGATTGCGTTACAACAGCCGCCTTCGCCGCGACGACATCTGCTTTTGCGGCACGAAGATTGGGAAAGTTCGCGGCATTGAATAGCTGGGCGCTCAAACCGAGTGAATTGCTGTAGTTCCAGCGGTCACCAGCGATCGTCACCGTCTCACCCGCGGAATTCACACGTGTCAGCGATCCAGTACCGGTAAACTGTCGGCCAGCGCCGAAGCTTGCACTGATGCTTGGAAGAAACGCACCGTATGCACTGCGAACTTCCACGTTGCTCGACGCCACGCTACCTCGCGAAGCAATCGACTGGGGCGAGTTCTGCCGCGCGAGCCTGATGGCTTCCGCCAGCGTCACCGGCTGCGTGCCGGCACTCACGGAATCCTGGCGCATCGCCGAACCCTGCGCCCCCGCGACAGCGGCTGGAAGCGCCGTGAGCCCCATGACGAGCAGACACCGGCCTCCAATCCGTCGTGCGGTCCTGATGTCCCATAGTCCGGAAATCATTCTTGGCTGCAATTGAATTTTCATGAAAAGTTGTCTGTACCGGCTGCCCGAGCACTTATGTGCCGTCGTTACCATCGTGGTCTCGACCGGCTGCCTCTTCGTTTCCGGCCGTTCGCCGGGGGGCCGGAAAATATCCGACCCCTTTTCATAATGATTACAGATTGCTAGCCCAAAACGTTTGGAATTGGTCTGACCCATCGGAGGTCCGGGCAGCCCCGCTGCGCGATTTTTGCAGAACCATCAGTTGAACCGAATCTGCGCGTCGACGCGCTTCATGGAGTAAACGATCACATGGGTACCGGATTAGACAAAACACGTCCCAGCCAGAAGTCCGAGCGCACGGCCAGAGACGAGCGTCAACCCGTCTCGCCAACCTCGAGCTCGCCACGCGCAAAACAACGGAGTTCGCCGAGTCGGAACCAGGGTTACCCGGCTGCTCAGTCAGAGTCCGATCATACGTTCCAATCACGAGCCACCCTCACTGGTAGAGAAGCGCCTCGCCAAGTCCTGGAAAATGCTAGAACTGCTCTTGAAATCCTCTTTGGGCCCCCTGACGAACGGTCGTTCGCGGTCCAGTTCTGGGACGGCCACACCGAGCCAGACAATATCGCGGCCAGCGATTTCACTCTCAAACTCAACCATCCCGGCACTCTCCGCCGAATGCTTCGCCCGCCATTCGAGCTATCCATCTGCCAGTCGTACATCGCTGGGGATTTTGACATCCTGGGTGACGTAGAGCGTGCCACCGCACTTGGAGGGAACCTCCGGGGTGGGTTGGCCAGCCCGTTCCGACTGGCAAAATTGACCCGGACACTTTTTGCACTGCCGACCAACGACACGCCGGCACCTCACCCGCCGGTCAGAGCTTCTGACCAGGGCGCGATTCACAGTCCCGAACGTGACGCCGCCGCCATTAGATCGCACTACGACGTAGGCAACGATTTCTATCAGCTTTGGCTTGATAAACAAATGGTTTATTCGTGCGGCTATTTCGCCCACCCGGACGATTCGCTGGACGACGCTCAGGAGGCCAAGCTTGACCACATCTGCCGCAAACTAAGATTGACGCCAGGTGAAACCCTGCTCGACGTCGGCTGCGGCTGGGGTGGGCTGATAATGCACGCAGCAGAACGGTTTGGCGTCAACGCACTGGGCATCACACTCAGTTACGAGCAGGCCGCGCTGGCTCGCGAGCGCATCGAGGCGCGCGGCCTCTCGGCCCAGTGTACAGTAGAGGTTCGCGACTATCGACATCTCCCTCCGAATCAAGAATTCGACAAGATCTCGAGCGTCGGCATGGTTGAGCACGTCGGTGTAGCCCGGCTTCCCGTTTACTTTGAGCGGCTGTACGCGTACCTGCGGCCGGGTGGCCTCCTACTCAATCACGGCATCGTCCATGCGCCGAACCATAACAAGCCAACGTTGCGCGACAGGCTGTTCGAACGGATCTGGGGAGATAACGCTTTCATTAATCGGTATGTCTTTCCGGATGGCGAGTTGCCCGAGCTCTCACAGGTTGTAGCTACCGCCGAGGCCGCCGGTTTCGAGACCCGCGACGCGGAAGCGCTGCGCGAACACTACGCGATCACACTCCGCCACTGGGTCAGGCGACTCGAGCGAGCGCGAGTCGAGGCAGTCCAGTCCGTGGGAGAAGAGGTCTATCGGATCTGGCGGCTCTACATGGCCGCATCTGCATACGGCTTCTCTTCCGGTAGGTTGAGCATCGATCAATTGATACTCGCCAAGCCAACTGCAGCAGGCGTTGTGGACATACCTCGCACTCGCGCCGACATCTACACATGATGCCGAACCGATTACACTTGCTCGGATGAGCATTGACCGACGTATGCCAGCGCGCCTGCGTTTCATGACCTCGCTAATGATCCTCGCAGTCGCGCCGGTATGCGCGATCGCTCAGGGCGCTGTGTCCGACAGTACCGTGCGATCAATCGACATATTCCCGCGCCACGACGCGGTCGCCGCGCTCGTGTTCGTGCTGGGCACCGCTGCGATAATGCCGCTGGACAGACGCATCGCTGCGCAGTCTCAGCGAGCTTCGGTCCAGAACAACGGCTTTCTCAAACACACGATGACGACAGTTCGTGTCATTGGTGAACCAGGCTCAATCGTACTCGCCGGTGTGACATACCTGTATGGCCGTTCAGCCGAATCGCCCAATTCTGCAGAGCTCGGACTTAGAACTATCGAATCGATCGGCGCAGCGGGGGTTACGAGTCTGATTATCAAGGGCTTCGTCGGCCGAGCCCGGCCGTATGTGGTAAGCGATACAAATCCACATGACTACAAATTCGGCCGTGGTTTTCGCGACGACAAGTACACTTCGTTTCCATCAGGACATGTCACGGTAGCCTTCGCGGCCGCTTCAACTGCGAGCCAGGAAATTTCGTTTCTCTGGCCACACGCGTCGAGCCTGTGGACTCCAGTGCTCTTCACGACGGCGTCGCTAGTTGGCGTCGCGCGAGTCTACGAGGATAAACACTGGGCGAGCGATGTGATCACCGGTGCGGCGGTCGGGACCGTCGTCTCTCGAATAGTAGTTAAATACTCCCGACCGCATCCACGAAATGCCATCGACCGTTTTCTGTTGCCGATCGGCGTGTCGCAGGCGAGCGGCTCGCGTGGCACGCTACTTAGTTGGAACTACCGATTCTGAACAGTTGGCTGAATCGCGTGCGCGAGCCGCTACGGTGTATTCATAAGCGCGAACGTTAGCTTGTCGGCAATCTCGGCGATGAGTTTGGTCGTCGGGCGGTAGCCGTGACTACTTTGCGTTTCTATTCTCACCAGAGCTGGCTTCATGCAGTTCTGCGCGTGCTGCAAGGCGGCGATGTACTTGTAAGTATGGCTGGGAACTACTCTGTCGTCGTGATCAGCCGTTGTTGCCAGGGTCGCAGGATAGCAAACTTCCGGTTTGATGTTCTGCAACGGGGAGTACCTGAGCAACACCGGAAACATCGCTTTGTCCGATGAAGACCCATACTCAGTCGCCCACGCAGCACCACCGGTGAATCTGTCGTAGCGCAACATGTCCATGACTCCCACCGATGGGAGCGCCACAGCGAACAGATCCGGTCGTTGGATCGATACTGCGCCGACGAGCAGGCCGCCATTCGACCCACCCTGAATTACAAGTTTCGTGGCCGACGTATATCGCTGTGCGATCAAGTACTCGGCGGCCGATATGAAATCGTCGAAGCTGTTCTGCTTGTTGGTGAGCATCCCAGCTTCATGCCATGCCTCGCCGTATTCGCCGCCGCCACGAATGTTCGCCGTTACATATATCCCGCCGTGTTCCAACCACGCTGGAATTGTGGGAGAAAATGCAGGTTGAATGCTGATGTCGAAGCCGCCGTACGCATAGAGCAGCGTTGGGTGTGATCCATCAAGCAACGTTCCCTTCTTCATAGTTATGAAGAGTGGAACTTTGGTTCCGTCGTGTGACGCCACGAATACCTGGATCGTTTCGTACGGGCTCGAATCGAATGGTGGTTTTGCCTGCTTGAATGGTGTTGTCAAGCGGGTCTCCACATTGTATTCGTATATGCTCTCCGGCACGAGCGGCGAGGTGAATGCGTAGAACATCGCCGTCGTATCGTTTCGTGCGCTGATGCCGCTCACAGTCCCCACGCCAGGGAGCGGGATGGCGCCGAGCGGCAGGCCGCGAGCGTCAAATACGCGCACGATACTCTTGACGTCTTCAAGGTACTGAACCACGATGCGACCGCCTGCCATTGTCGCACTTTCGATCGCGAAATTCGATTCAGGCACGACCGTGCGCATGTGCTTGCGATCAGGCGTTGCGAGATCCAGTGCAACCACACGCCGCTTCGATGACCCCTCGTCGGTGAGCATGTAGGCCGTGGATCCAACATTTCCGATCACTTGAAACTGTGCAATGTCCTCGTTAACGACCGACACCAGAGGGGTGGAGACATTGGGGTGCATCGGATCGCCAAGATCTGCGAAATACAGACGATTTTGATTGTTGGCACCAGGGCTCGCCGTGCAGAACAGATAGCGGCCATCTTCCTCGACCGTACAACCAACGAAATATCTCTCCAGATCGCCACCACCCAGAATCGGCAAATCCTTGGCTTGCTCCGTTCCGACGATGTGATAATAGACGACGTGGCCCGACAAGGCGGAGGAGAGCGCAAGCCCAGCGGGTGGCTCTGGATATCGTGAATAAAAGAATCCCCTTCCATCGCGAGTCCACGAAATCCCGGAAAACCGCACCCAGTTCAAACTGTCGGCGAGATCGTGCATCGCGCCGAGGTCTCGGACATGCACCGTATGCCAGTCAGATCCGCCCTGAGCGAGCGAGTAGGCGAGGTAGTGGCCGTCGGGCGAGGGTGTCCAATCTTCAAATGCTACTGACCCGTCCGGTGATAGTGAATTCGGATCGAGAGCGATGACCGACGAGCCGTTGGCGCTATCCCGCATGTACAGCACCGACTGGTTCTGAAGGCCGGTATTCTCCCGATAAAACAGCCGGTTGCCGTGCACCATTTCGGGCAACGAAACACGAGGATAGTTGAACAACTCCGTCAGTCGTGTGCGAAGACTGTCGCGTATCGGGAATTGGGCGAGATATGAATCGGTGAACTGGTTCTGAATCTTGATCCACGCAAGAGTGTGAGGACTGTTCAAGTCTTCGAGCCATCGGTACGGATCAGCTACCGTCGTGCCGAAGTAGTTGTCGGTGACCGTGTCACGAATCGACGGAGGATATTTCACTCGTTGGGCGTTGAGTGTCGACGCCGATGCCACGCCGGCGATGGCCAGCAGCGCAAGCCGACGCGGAAGGAGAGTGGGGAAGTACAGCACCCACGAAGCATACGCACGCGTCGACCACGAGTGAACCCGTTAAGCTGTCTTCTTCTTGCGCGCAGTACTCCGAACAGTAGTCCGCGTCGCCGACTTTTTGCGAACCCGGCTCTTGCCGACCGTCTTCGAAGGCTTTCCTTCGGCCAGACTCTGCCGCAGGCGAGCCATGAGATCCACAACCTTTCCGTCGTCGCCAGAGTTCTTTTCCGATGCGGCGCTCTTGAGCTTCTTTCCGCGCATTTTTGCGCGGATCAGCTTCATCAGGTTGGCCCGATACTCGTCCGTGTATTTCTCGGGATCGAACTTGGCGGCAAGATTCTCCACCAGCTGCTCCGCCATGCGAAGTTCCTGTGGACGCACATTCGCGGAAGTCGGAAAACGAAGATCGTCGATCGGAACCAGTTCGTTCTGGAAGCGCATTATTTCGAGCGTTAGCGCCTCCCCGGTGGCTTTGATTCCGACCAGATGCTGCGTATTCCGCATCACTATCTTCCCGATTCCTACCACGGCTGCCTTCCGAATGGCCGCGCGAAGTAGCGCGTACGCCTTCTCGCCGCCCTTGGTGGGCGCCACGTAGTAGGGCGTCTCGAAGTAGCGAGGGTCTATCTCGTTCTCCTGAACAAAATCAAGAATGTCTATCGCAGAGGATTTGCCCAGCGCGGCCTCGCGAAAATCTACGTCCGTCAGCACCACGTACTTTCCCTTCTCGATCTCGTAGCCCTTTACAATGTCTGCCCACTCCAGCGGACCGGCCCCCTTTGCGGAAAAGCGCTCATACTTTACCGGAGAAAGATCCTTCTTGTACAACAGCCGAAAACTCACGTGATCCTGACGCACCGCCGGACGTAATTCGACCGGGATACTGACGAGCCCAAAGCTCAATGAACCCTTCCAGACGCTCGCCATAATGCGGCTCCCCAAGTTGAAGTCCAGGATTTGCACTGCAGCAGAAAGGCAAGACGAGTGCCCAGCATCAAGCGGGATGGGCTCGATTTCTTGCTTCCGGTCATCCGGCTGGTTCATTTGTTCGATTACCCATCTCACCACCTCATGCCAATGAAGTCGCCGAACCGCGCTCCCAGCCTGATGATCGCTTTGTCCGTCGTCTTTGCACTGGCGTGTGCCCCCGCGCCGCGGGTCGCCGCGACACCGGCGGCAGTCGCCAACACGCCTCCATCGGCGAATGACGTAAAGTGGAGTCGGACTTCAGCAGAGCACCGCGCGATCTTCATCGAAACCTACCGCGCCGCCGGCGAGCGGCTTGCAACCCTCGCTACTGGCCATCAGCCGGCCTCGTGGGGCGTGATTCTGGACGCAGACGAGACCGTTCTCGACAATTCGGAATACGAATTCGGTCGGATTCCGTTTGGTGGTTCGTTCGATGCTGCAGGCTGGACGAAATGGGTTATGCAAGGGCGCGCGCCGGCACTGCCTGGCGCTGTCTCATTTACCAGTCGCGTTCATGAGTTGGGAGGCAAAGTTGTTATTGTCACGAATAGAGACGATGCCGAGTGTCCCATTACACGCAGCAACCTTGATCGCTCTTCGATTCGTGCAGATCTCGTCCTCTGCAAGACGAACACAGACGACAAGAATCCTCGATTCGACGCGGTACAGAACGGCAGTGCCGCACCCGATTTCCCGGCGCTCACCGTCCTCGAATGGGTCGGCGACAACATTCAGGACTTCCCGCACCTTAAACAGTCCATTCGCGATGGGTCAGACGCAGGATTCTCACGATTCGGGGATTCGTTCTTCGCGCTGCCAAACCCCATGTACGGTTCCTGGCAGTCCAACCCTCTCAAGTAGAGGGCTGACGGAATGACGCGGGCGCAGCGCGACACGAAAGGCGGCATTGAGCCAATGTATGCCAGCATAGGGCACGACATTCCCGTAGGCAGCAACTGGACTTTTGAGCCCAAGTACGACGGAATCCGTGCACTCGCATATGTAAATTCCCGCGGTGTCCGGCTGGTGACGCGAAACGGGAACGACAAGGCACTTCAATTCCCCGAGATAACCACCGCGCTCGCCGAGTTGGGAATACGACTCGGGAAGTCTTTTACGATTGACGGCGAGATCGTTGCGGTAGTCGGCGATGACGCCGCGCGCTTCCAGGCGCTTCAAGGCAGAATGCACATGAAGGGGCGCAATGAAATCGCGATCGCGGCAGAACACATGCCGGCGGCGCTCGTTGCATTCGATGCGGTGAGCTATGATCGTCGCGACTTAACCCGTCATCCGTGGACAGAGCGGCGCGAGGTGCTTGAGGCTCTTCTTGGCGGCCTTGCTAGCACGAAGAATGGGCGCGCGCGGGATTCGGTCGCACGGCACCTCCGCCTTTCCCCCACCAGACGCGGAGGTGCAGCGATGTTACGCCGCGCTCAAGCGCATGGTTGGGAAGGAATTATCGCGAAACGAACGGACGCACCATATCGACCAGGGGTTCGCTCCGACGCCTGGCTCAAGCTCAAGATAGATTTCGAGCAGGAATTCGTTGTTGGTGGCTTCACCGCCCCGCGAAAATCGCGAGAGGGGCTCGGAGCGCTTTTGCTCGGCTACTTCGATCCGAAGAAGAAACTCGTGTACGTCGGTCACACTGGTGGCGGCTTTACACGTGCAGGTCTGCGGGAAATGCGACAAATACTGGATGGCCTGATCCGAAAGACGTCGCCATTCGAATCCGAGTTTCACACCAATGAACCGGCAACATGGGTTCGGCCGAACGTCGTCGTCCAGGTAAAATTCAGCGAATGGACCGCCGACGGGCGGCTCCGGCAGCCCATATTTCTTGGAGTCCGCGACGATAAGAAGGCCAACGATGTTACGTACGAAGGCGAAAGTGTCCAGCGCAAGCCGGGTGTTTGATTCTCACGGCTGTCGAGAGCGGGATGAATGCGCCAGACGAACAAAGACTCAATATCAGGGAGGTTCATGCGGTTGAAGTCACTTGCACTCGTCATCACCCTTGCTTGCTTGAGTACCGCAGCGGCGTGTAACAGGTCAAAGTCAACAGCGGCAACTCCAGTTCCAGGAACGGTCGTTGACGTAGTCAATCAGGGACTTCCAGACATGAATGTCTACGTGAGCCGTACTCCATCCCCCGTGCTGGTGCATCTCGGCGTAGCAGCCGGGAGCGTAACAACAAAACTGACCATTCCGGATAGTCTCATGGTTAGCGGAGTGACTTCGTTGAAATTCTTCGCAGATCCGGTTGGGCGGGTGCGTACGTCTGTCAGTAGCACGATCCTCGTGCATCGCGGCGACATTGTGACGCTCACGATTCCCGCAGGTTGACGTCACTCTCGCAGAAGAATTGGCGATTGCGAATCCCAATTCACATCGGTGATGGCATCTATTCATTCAGTCGTTCCACCTGTCTTCAACCACGCTCATGACCGAAGTTGCCCTACCCACGCGCGAATCGGCTCTCGCGCTCATGCAGGAGTACACGCCATCCGACTCGCTGCGCAAGCACATGCTCGGCGTCGAAGCCGCCATGCGCGCTTACGCGGAGCACTACAACGAGGACGTTGAACGGTGGGGGCTTGCAGGCATCATGCACGACTTTGACTACGAGCGGTTCCCCAATGCCAGCCGCTCCGCCACGCAAGAGCACCCCAGCGAGGGAGTGAGAATCCTCCGTGGGCTCGGTTACCCCGAGGACGTCCTCGATGCGATCATGGGCCACGCGGCGTACACGGAAACGCCCCGCGTATCGCTGATGTCTCGAACGCTGTTCGCCGTGGACGAACTTTCCGGCCTCATCACCGCAACGGCGCTTGTCAAGCCATCACGTGCGGTTCGTGACGTCGAGGTGCGATCCGTCCGCAAAAAAATGAAGGACAAGGCGTTCGCGCGCGGCGTTAGTCGCGAAGACGTCACCGAGGGCGCGAAGGAGCTCGGCGTCGACCTCGATGAGCACATCGCCTTCGTCATCGGCGCAATGCAACGTTCGGCCGAGTCACTCGGGCTCTAATTCAACTTTAGCTTAAACCCCGCTAGCTCAACCCTCGCTCGCTCACCCCCAGTGATCCACTCACAGAGCGTCACTGCGGATTGGTGGCCCAGACGGTCATTTCCGTAACCATTGCCCGATCATTCTGCGCAAGCATCGCGGAAATTGCCGCGCCAATATCGGCCCCCAGCAGCTTCGTCGGGTTGTCGGCACGCTCTGCACCACGCGCACGGTGAGCGAAGTCCGTTAACACCTCGCTTGGGTTGATCTGCATTACGCGAATATTGTGCTTTCGTAGTTCCACTCTCCAACATTCAGTGAGTGCACGGAGCGCGAATTTTGACGATGAATACGCAGATCCATTCTGGCCGCCGTGCAACGCCGATGTCGATGCAACGTTGATTATGTTGCCGGATGACTGCTTGATGAAATGCTTTGCCGACTCGCGAGCGACCAGCGTTGCCCCGAGCACATTTGTCTCCCAGACAGAGCGCATGTCGTCGGCCGTAGTGTCCACGAGCGCCGCGAACCGCCCAAAGCCGGCGTTGTTGATCAGCACGTCATAGCCGCCGAGAGCCTTGATTACCGCTGGAATGAGTGCGACGACATCTGCTTCGCGGCTGACATCCGCGGTAAAGGGCGTGGCGCCGATTTCGCCGGCCGCCTTCTGAATAGCGACCGTGTCGCGCCCGCAGATCGCTACCCGGGCACCGCTCTCCGCCAGCGCGAACGCTGTGGCCTTCCCGATGCCGCTGGATCCCCCCGTGACGAGTACCCGAGCCTTCGCGATGTTCATTGCAACCCCATTGAATCAACGGTTAAACTGCATCATGGATGATAGCAGCACTTTTGGCACCATTGTAGCTTAACGAACTCCCATGCTGAATAAATTCGAAGACACGATAATCGCCGGCGGCGGCCCAATTGGACTGGCCTGCGCCCTCTCCGCACGTAAGTGCGGAATCGATCCACTCATTGTCGAGGCAGGTGCGATCGCTGATTCGATTGTCCGGTATCCTATCGGAATGGGATTCTTCACCACGCCTGAATTACTCGAAATCGGCGGGCATCCCTTTGTCTCTGTAGGCCAGAAGCCAACTCGCGAGGAGGCTCTCAAATACTACAGGGGTGTCGTGCGTGCCGATCGGCTGAGAGTGGAAACGTACACTCGGCTGCTGAATGCAACCCGTAATGGCGATGTCATCACATGTACGCTGCAAACAGAATCCGGCGAGTCAACTGTCGACTGCAAACGCCTCGTGTTGGCAACTGGTTACTTTGGCGAACCGAACCTGATGGATGTTCCTGGCGAATCGCTGCCGTTCGTCTATCACTATTTCGATGAACCACATCTCAGTTTCGGACTTGACGTAGTGGTGATCGGCGGCCGTAACTCGGCGGTCGAGGCGGCACTCGAACTGTTTCGTGCCGGTGCGAGGGTTACGCTGGTTTACCGCGGAACGGTATTCCCGCCGAGCGTCAAGTATTGGGTCAAGCCGGACATCGAGAACCGCATCGCCGCGAAAGAGATTTCATCACGGCTCGGCGCCAGCGTTGATCGTATCGAACCCGGAACGGTGGTAATTCGCAACGCGGAAAACGTCGAGGAGAAACTGCATGCCGACAGGGTGTACGCGCTCACCGGCTTCCGCGCAGATTTTGCGCTGTTTCGCAGACTCGGTATCGAGCTGGAACGCGATACCGAACGTGCTACTGTAAATCCTGATACACTGGAGAGCAACGTGCCCGGCATCTTTATGGCTGGGAGTATCGTCGCAGGTCGGTTTACATCCGGGATCTTTATCGAGAACGGCCGCTTCGATGGCGACAAGATCTTCCGCTGCTAGCCTGCGCGAAGATCGCGATCTTCGCGTGAACGACCGGCTCGCCATTCCCCGTGGTGAGCTGGTCGTGCGAGCAACTCGTGCATCGGGCGCCGGCGGCCAGCACGTAAACAAGACGTCGACACGGGTAGAAATCACCTGGAATGTTGCTACATCGCAGGTGCTCGAAGATGTAGATCGTGCTCGTATCGCCGCGCGACTCTCGTCGCGGCTTAGTGAAGACGGCGAGTTGCGTATCGTTGCCAGTGATACACGCAGCCAACTGCAGAACCGTGAACTGGCCGAGTCGCGACTCGCAGATCTGGTCCGGCGCGCGTTGCTCGTTCCCAAACCGCGCAAGAAAACGCGGCCAAGTCGGGCCGCGAAGCAAGCGAGACTGGACGACAAGCGAAGGACATCAGACAAGAAGCGCGTGCGCCGGAGCAACACCGACGAGTGACCAGATCCCCAGCATGACCCACAAGCGGTTCGACAACAGCTATTTCGACAAGTGGTATCGTCATCCCGATCACCGCATCGGAACCGCGACCGACCTAGCGCGAATGGTTCGCTTCGCGGTTGCGGCCACGGAGTACGTAATCGCGCGACCAATTCGAACGGTGCTCGACGCAGGAGCCGGTGAGGGGCGCTGGTATCCAGTGATCATGAAGCTGCGGCCGACAGCGCGCTATCACGGAATCGATCCCAGCGATTATGTGACCGGACGTTTCGGCAAGCGACGCAACATCGTGCAGGGAACACTCGATGACCTCCCCAAACTGTTCCCGCGGCGTCAGTTCGATCTCGTGGTCTCCTGCAGCGTGATCAACTATCTTCCGCGCGAATTGATGATTCGCGCAATCCATCGTATCGCGGAGCGCACCAGCGGGCTGGCGTACCTGGAAATATTCGCGAGCGAAGACGAAGTCGAAGGCGATACGATTGACTGGCATACTGAATCGCGCGCAACGTACCTACGAATAATCAAACGCGCCGGCCTCATTCCATGCGGACTGCACTGCTACATACCAGCAGCTAACGCCTCGAGCCTGGTTGGTCTTGAACGCGCCTGAATTGCGCACGTCAATAGCACACGACAATCGCATCCGTGAGTAGCTAGGCTCGATCTCCGTTGCCAATGCCGTACTTGGCGCGCAGCGAATTGAATCGTTCCGTCAAACCCTCACGATATTTCTCACCCACATTTCGCCCGCGAGAATAGCTCGCTCTGTAACGCGCCGCGAATTCTGGAAATTCCTGCTCGATGAACGGCAGGTAACGCAGCCTCGCGCTGCGATCGAGGCGGAGAGCGCACGCACCAATTCTGGTAGCTCCCGCGGCCGCGACCTGCCGTACCAATTCGTCAAGCGCCTCGGGATCGTCGGTGATTCCAGGCAGTACCGGCATGCAGTTCACGCCGGTCTCGATTCCTGCGTCACGCAGTCGCGCGAGCGCCACCAGCCGCGCATGAGGCGTGGGTGATCGTGGTTCGATGCGCCGAGCCAGCTCGCGATCTACCGTTATGAGCGAAATCTGAACGCGAACGTCAGAGTGCCGCGCGATTCGGCCGAGTAGATCCACGTCTCGTGTTATGAGCGGGCTCTTCGTGATTATTACGATTTTCAATCCCGGATGCTCGGCGAGCACCTCCAGAATCCGTCGCGTCACCCGAAACCGTCGCTCCGCGGGCTGATACGGATCAGTCGCAGATCCGATCAGAATGGTGTCGCCGTGAATCAGCCCAAGGTACCGCTCGCCGCCAGTTCTCAGCGCACGCGCCAGAATGTCTGGCGCATCACGCTTGACGAAGATCCGCCGCTCAAACGCGAGCCACGGTTCCATGCTCTCGAACTCCGCAGCTAACCGATCCTCGAGCCTATCCCGATCGGCAGCGCGCTCCATTAAGTAACGATGTGCGTATCGCGCGTAGCAGTACGTGCAGCCGAACGCGCAGCCAACATAAGGGTTGATCGACCAGAAGTTCATCCCAGTAGCCTTGGGCGCGTTCATCACCGATCGCGCTCGCGTGGCGAAATAGCGAATGTCGCCCTGCTCTCCAAGCTCCGGGAGTGTCTCGAACGACCGTTCGACATCCACCTGAAAGAGCGGTAGCTGACGACTTGATCGCGCGACCCGTTGCATGGACAGAAGTATACCGAATATACGCCGAAAGGTGAAATAATAAGTGTCCGGCTTTCGCCGTAGATTATTGCTCATGATTCCATCTCACTTTGCAACGCCGCGCCGTGTGCGGATCGGCTCCTTGCTTCTCGCTCTCGCCGCGTTCGCGCCGGGTGCCGGAGCTCAGTGGACCCAGGTCCAGTCCGGAACCAACGCCTCCTTCCGCGGGATGAGCGTGGTGAACCAGAATGTCGCGTGGATCAGCGGGACGGGCGGAACCTTCGAATCGACCAGCGATGGCGGAAAGACGTGGCAGGCCGGCACGGTTCCGGGGGCAGCGACGTTCGACTTTCGCTCGGTACAGGCATTCTCCCTGGACACAGCCATCCTCATGGTTTCCTCACAGGACACCGGCCTCATCTATCGCACAACCGACCGCGGCAAAAGCTGGCATGTGCAATATCGAAACGTGGGCAAAGGGGTGTTCTTCGACGGGATGGCCTTTTTTGATTCACAGCATGGCTTTGCGGTAGGCGATCCGATGGATGGCAGCTTCGTAATCCTTGAGACTCGAGATGGGGGTCAGCACTGGGCGCGAATTCCGGCCGGCCGCCTCCCTCCATCGCTGCCGGGCGATGGCGCGTTCGCCGCAAGCAGTACGTCGCTTGTCACATGCGGTCGCAATGACATCTGGCTTGGCACCGGCGGCGCGGCGACGGCAAGGGTGTACCACTCGTCCGACGCAGGCAAGAACTGGTCAGTCGTATCCACCCCGATAAGTGCTGGCCTCGCACCCGCCGGCATCTTTTCCCTCGCGTGTCGCGACTCCAAACACCTGATTGCGGTTGGCGGCAACTATAGCAAGCCCGATCCGAGCAAGGTTACCGTCGCAATTAGCGACGATGGGGGGGCGACATGGTCGGCTTCCAGCCCCGATTCTGCAACAGCGTTTCTGTCTGGAGTCAGCTATCTGGGGACGCCCGCAAACCCCGGAGCCGTGCTGGCGGTTGGCACGGAAGGGAGCGCACTCTCGACAGACTTTGGACGCACCTGGAAACGAATGGACCGGCTTTCACTGAATGCGATCAGGCCTCTCGGCAACGGCTCGGCACTGGCCGCTGGTGGACGCGGGGCGGTGATGGTGCTTGACAAACTCCCTCCGAGGTAGCCTTCTCTTGGATGGTTTCAATTCGTGTGGACGTGCCGCCCGCGACGGCGCGTCTTTTGCCCTAACCCGCTGTAACGGGACTGGTCGCGGTTTGGAGGTGCGGTCCCGGCCACGATGTGAACGGAGATATGATATATGTCGGGTTTGATCTGGTGGATCATCGTTGGCCTCATCGCCGGTTGGGCGACTGGGCGCCTCATGAAGGGATCGGGCTATGGTCCGCTCATGGACATAGTCCTGGGAATCATAGGTGGCGTGGTGGGTGGTTGGGTCATGGGGATGCTTGGCTTCGGAGCCGGCGGTCTGATCTGGTCCATCATCGTCGCGATTATCGGCGCAGTCATCCTGGTCTGGATCGTCCGGTTGATCACGGGAAACCGCACAGCTCTCTAGACGGACTGTTGCAGTTGCTGGTGCGTAAAGAAGCCCGGTGCCGTAGATGGCACCGGGCTTCTTGGTTCCTCAGATAAAGAACGAAACGACCATCGCAATCGCCGCGAAACCCATCAAGCCCGCAGCGCTCCAACCAAGCACATTCAAAAGGCGCCCATTCCTGTACTTGCCCATGATCTTCTCGTTGTTACACACGAATAGAATGATCACGATAAGCGGCGGAGCCAGAACCCCGTTCAACACTGCAGACCAGAGAAGCATTTTCATCGAGTCCGCGTCCGTGAGCGCCAGTACGGTTCCCACAATCATCGCAGTCGCCATCACGCCATAGAACACCACCGCCGCGTCAGGCTTTTCATCCATGCCTCCCTTGAACGCGCCAGCTTCGGCGATTGCGTAGGCCGCGGAGCCTGCAAGCACCGGCACCCCAAGCATTCCGGTACCGATGAGTCCGAGCGCGAATAGCCAGTAAGCAAGTGGACCTGCAAGCGGGCGGAGCGCCGTTGCTGCCTGAGCCGCCGTTTGAACGTTGGTCATGCCGGCCTTATGCAGCGTGGCGCCAGCGGTAAGTACAATGAAGAACATGATCACCTGCGAAACGAACATGCCTGACTCGGTATCGAGTGCAGCGTCGTGCAGCTCGCGACCGGTGCGGCGCATCTCACCCCTGCGGCGGCGCATGGGAAATCGCGCGCGTATGTGCTCCTCTTGTTCTGCAACCTGAGAGGCCTGCCAGAAAAACAGATACGGTGAAATAGTCGTCCCCAGTATTGCGACGAACGTCAGCAGGTACGCCTTGTCCCATCGTATCGAAGGGATGAATGTGCCCTTGAGGACGCCTATGATACTTGGATGTGCCAGGAATCCGGCTCCGATGTACGCAAAAAGTGCGAGGGCAAACCACTTGAGCACCCGAGCCATGGCTTCGTACGATGCAAGTACCAACAACGCGAGAATCAACGCTGCAAACAGCGGAACCAGTATGCCGCGCGGAATGCCGGTCAGTAACTGCGCGGACGCAGCCATGCCATTAAGGTCGGCCGCTATGTTGAGTGTGTTGGCGACGATCAACAGAACGCACGCGAACCACAACACGCTGCGGGGGTAGTGCGTGCGCAGCGTACTCGCGAGCCCCGTCTTGGCGACTACGCCGACACGCGCGCACATCAGCTGGACGGCGATCATCAGTGGGAGGCTGACGAGCGCTGTCCAGAGCAACCCATAGCCGAACGCGGCCCCCGCTTGCGAGTACGTGGCAATTCCCGACGGGTCGTCGTCGGCAGCCCCGGTTATCAGGCCGGGTCCGAGTTTCCGCAGGTACGCCGACACGCCAGTATTTCGTAAGGGCGCGTTTGGGGCCGTTTTGATCGGGGCGCCGCCGCGGTTATCGAGCTGTTTTGCCATGACTTTTGATTCGACTCCCTCTGCGGCTTTGTGATTTCGAAAACCCGTTACATCGACAAACCTTCCCGCATTGCTCGCTTGCCGGTACGATTGTAAGAATGATTGCCAGTAAGCCGATCGACGAATCGCCCTCCGATAGCCTCGCATACCTGACGGCTCTACATCGCGGCCTGGACCCCGCAATGACGGTCAGGAAATATGCCGCGATGCGGCGCAGTCCGTTCTGCTATATGCGTGGCGCGTGCCAACTCTTTTATGCCTCGCTCCCAGCCGCAGCGCCGATTTCGGAGGCGCCGCCGGCCTGGTTGTGCGGCGATATGCACGTCGAAAACTTCGGGACCTACAAAGGCGATAATCGCCTCACGTACTTCGACGTGAACGATTTCGACCAGGCCGCTCGCGGACCGATCACCCTGGATCTTGTCCGGTTTCTGGCGAGTATTCGTGTGGGAGCGGACGAGTGGGGAGTGCCCGCCGATGGCACCGACACCCTGGTTCAGCGATCACTCACCGCCTATTCCACTGAACTCGGCCTCGGCAAACCATCCTGGATCGAGCGGGAAAGCGCCAAGGGTACGGTCAAGCGGTTATTCGCGCAGGTGGCAGGACGATCGCGCTCCGAGTTGCTCGGTACGTACTCGACCAGGAAGAACAAGCGTCGTCGGCTTGTCGTCGATGGCCAACGGCTTTTTGCTGCGACTTCGGACGAACGTGCTGGCGTCGAGCAGATGCTGACCGGCATCGCCGAAATGGCGCACGACACCGATTACTTTCGCATAGTCGATGTTGCGCGGCGAGTAGCCGGGATCGGAAGCCTCGCGCTTCCGCGCTTCATCGTGCTGATCGAAGGCCGCGGCTCGCCTGACCGCAACGTACTACTCGACATTAAACTGGCGCACCCGTCGGCGATTGCAATCTTCCGCCCGCAACAACAGGCGGAGTGGAGCAGTGAGGCAGACCGAATAGTCTCCGTTCAGCGGCATTCTGCGATCGTTGCGCCGGCGTTTCTCTTTTCTTCAGAATGGGACGGCCGGAGCTACTGCGTCCGTGAGTTGCAGCCCGACGACGACCGAGTCCGACTCCACGACTGGGAAAAGCAACCGAAAAAGATCTCTGAGGCGATTGTCCTCATGGCATCTGTGGCCGCCTGGATGCACCTGCGTGGTGGCGGTTGGTTGAGTTCCGCGCCTACGGAGCAACTATCCGCGTTCGGACGCGAATCCTCTTGGCGCGAACCGATCCTGGACATTGCCAGGATCGCGGCGGACAATACTGAGCGACAGTACCTGGAGTTCGTAAAGGCCTACGACGACGGATACTTCCGAGACCAGCCGCCAGCTGGCTGATACACAGTAGATCACGCCGCCTAGGCAGCGAGTTCCCGCTGCGTGTAGGCGGAAATCAACTCTTCCACGCGAGCCGAGTCGCCATATATGGCACCTTCCTCCCACCACGCAGCGACGTCACGCGGAATTACGCCCGATAGTGCGTGATCCGCACGCTCAGCGACGAAAAGAACCTCGCTCATTCGGTCGACTACGGACGGGATCGGCTTCCGGTGATGGGCTGCTATGGAAGTGGCAACTGACTCTCCGAGTCCCCAGTTTAGGACAGCGATGCCACCGAGCGGTTCGTGAACGTCGCGCAATACTCGCGAAACCACGCTTTTCGGAACATCAACATCTCGTCGCGTCTCGTGTCGCAGAGTTCCAATAACGTCGAAGATGATCAACTTGCCGGCGTCGTGAAGCAGCGCAAGCGAAAAGCACTCATCAGGGACCAACCCAAAACTCCGACCGATCGCGCGCGCAATGGGGGCCGTACGTACCAGGTGGTCTCGTACCTGAATAACCATTTTCTGATATTCGCCGCCTGGTTTGCACAGCATCCCTTCCAGCATCACACCAAGTACGACGTTATGAACGCCAGAGGATCCGACGCGTTGTGCCGCATGCCTAAGCGACACAACCGATGAACCGGTGTTGTAGTAAGCTGAGTTGGCGTAGCGTAGCAGCGCCTGACCGAGGGTTGGATCTTCTTCCACGACGCGCACCAGCTCAGCCATCCCGATTTCTGGATTTCTCGTCTTCGCTAAGGCCCGCTGGGCAGCCTGCGGCGCCTGTTTGATGCTGCTTGCTTGTGTTTGCTTGACACCTTGCAGGAACCGTACGGTATCGCTCGTTCGCTCCTTGGGGGTGAGCGACGCGCTGATCTCGTCGATCCGCGTCGACACTTGCTCAGTGAGTCTTTCAATCATTGCGACAGGGCGGCCAAAGCGCGGGTAAGGGACACTTGGTCGAATATCGGGCCAGGTGGACGCAAACTTTAGTCTTCAGCCGCGGTGTGAAGAGGTCGGTTTTCGTGGCCCGGCCGAACGCTGTCCGTTGCCATCCGGGACGTCAAGTTTCACAGTACGGAGCCGACTATTGAGGAGTAAGCGAGTTCGTCAACACAACGCCGCTTACTTCCCGATTCGGAGACGCTGGTTTGGACGATCTTCTTAAAGATTTTCTCGCTGAAAGCGCTGAAAACATCGCCCAGCTCGACCATGACCTGGTGGAGCTCGAGCGCGATCCGTCCAATGCGTCCCTCCTCAATTCGATCTTTCGCGCAATCCACACGATCAAGGGAACGTGCGGTTTTCTGGGACTCGCGCGCTTGGAGCACGTCTCGCACACAGCTGAGTCTGTTCTTGATCAACTCCGAAGCGGCGTCCTGGCGGGGGAGCCAGAAGTCATATCCGACATACTTCGCGCCGTCGATCTGATCAAGGTCATCCTCGCAGAGCTGGAATCGCACCGTGTGGAACCAGTTGGAGATGACTCATTGCTCATAGCGCTGTTGGAGCAGTGGCTCATGCCAATCGGGGAACAGAGAGCAGCGACTACGGAATTCGCAGTCCGATCGGCGATTGCGGGCGAGTCAGCCGCATCACTTTCGCCTTCGCACGCCGACCAGCCGCCACAAATCCATTCGTCGCTCCGTGTCAACATCGCGCTGCTGGATTCGCTCATGAATCTTGCGGGAGAGCTCGTGCTCAATCGCAATCAACTTCTCGAGATGGCATCGAAAGACGAGGACTCGGCACTCGCGACGCCGGTGCAGCAGTTAAATCGAATCACTGCCGAGTTGCAAAGCGCCATCATGAAGACGCGCATGCAACCGGTCGGGTCTGCTTGGGGCAAGCTGCCACGCATTGTCCGCGACATCGCGCGCGACACGGGCAAGAAGATAGAACTCGACATGAAGGGAGCTTCCACCGAGATGGACCGTCAGCTCGTGCAGGCTCTTCAGGATCCGCTGACCCACATGGTTCGCAACTCGGCGGATCACGGAATTGAATCCGTGGCGGTGCGACGTTCTCAGGGCAAACCTGTAACTGGAAAGATCGTACTCAACGCATACCACGAAGGCGGGCACGTCATCGTCGAGATTCGGGACGACGGCAAGGGCATTGACGTGGCGGAAGTACGTCGCACTGCCATCGAACGCGGGATAGTGAGCCGCGAGCACGCGGACACGATGAGCGATTGCCAGGCGTTGCGGCTCATCTTCGAACCGGGTTTCTCGACAGCGACCGAAGTGACGCATATCAGCGGTCGCGGTGTCGGCATGGACGTCGTCCGCAGTAACATAGAGCGGGTCGGCGGCGCCGTGGACATCGCTTCGGCTCCCGGCGCTGGATGCACCGTGCGTATTCGGCTGCCGCTGACGCTGGCAATTATATCGTCACTCATAGTCAGGGCGAATGGTGAGATATTTGCCTTTCCGCAGGCAAGTGTGTTGGAGCTCATCCGCCTCGCACCTGACGCGATGTCCACCTTCGACACTCTGCAGAACGTCAGACTGTTCAGGCTTCGCGATGATCTGGTTCCCGTAGTCGATCTCGCGGACGAACTGAGGCTTGCGGGGTGCGCAGCTGATGAGATCCGCACCCTCGTAGTTTGTCAGGCAGGTAGCGCACGGTTTGGAATCATCGTCGACGAAGTCGTCGACAGCCAGGAAATTGTAGTGAAGCCAATCGGTCGACTTACGCGATCGGTGCGATGCTACGCGGGCTGTACGATTCTCGGAGATGGACGCGTGGTAATGATCATCGATCCCGCCGCACTTGCGATCCGCTCTGGTACCGAAACAGCTGGTCTGGCGCAGGTCGCAACCGAAAAGCCCGTGACGCCAGCGGCGAAGCAGGACAGCCTTCTGCTGTTCGGGATCGGAGACGACGCCGTGCAGGCCGTGCCGCTGTCACTCGTTGCTCGGCTCGAGGAGATCCCGGCTGAGCGAATCGAATCCACAGGCGGGAGTATGGTAGTCCAGTATCGTGGTTCGCTATTGCCTGTCGTTGCGGCCGGTCCTGCTGTGACATTCACCTCCGGCCGTACGAATTCGGTCATCGTATTCAACGAAGGGAGCAGCTCATTCGGGATAGCTGTCAACGACATCCGCGATATTGTTGACGAAGTATTGAATCTTCAACTAATCGCCGTACGGCCAGGGGTACTTGGAACCGCAATCATCGGCGGCGCGGCGACTGAAGTACTCGATGTTTCATACTATATGAATCGTGCGCGAGACGGGATGCTCTCATGATCGCTTTGGCAGAAAGCACGGATGAAGTTGTGACGTTCCGCGTCGGCGGTCAGTGGTTTGGCGTTCCGGTCATCGCCGTACAGGAAGTGATCAGCCATCAAGCCACGGCGCCCGTGCCGCTGGCGAGATCGTGTGTAGCCGGTCTTCTCAATCTTCGTGGTCAGATCGTGACCGCGATCGACATGCATGACCGGATGGAGATTCCGGCGGCTGCGTCCGAGTCTTTAATGGATGTCGTTGTATTCGATGGGGGTGAATTATTTGCTCTCGTCGTTGACGAAGTTGGCGATGTCGTGGCCGTCCCACCCCACACGCTCGAGCGCCTACCGGCCAGCCTCGATTGCCTGTGGGCGCGGATCTGCACCGGCGTCGTACGGATGGATAACGGGTTGCTCGCCCTTATTGATGCAGCCCGTCTGCTGGATGAATCAAGCACTCGCCCATAAACCGAGATACGTAGTATGACCACCCGAATTGACCTTGACGAACTTAGTGTACCGGCTGCGGCGCCCGTGAAGAATGGCAACGGCACCGCCAAAGCGGAGCGACGCAAGTCGGACAGACGCACTGGAGCGCTGCGTGAGCGCCAGGAAGTAGACGAACTGGAAACCAAAGTTCTCGAAGCGCAAACCCACGCTCGCGTGATCATGCATGTGGCTGGAGCCACGGCACGCGCGGGTAACGAGGGTGAGGCGGCTCGAGGCGCACTCGAAGCCGTTCGCGCAGGCTTCGCGTGGCCGTACGGCTCCCATTGGACCGTTGACAGTCAGAGTGAACACCTCCAGTTCAATCTCGAGTCTGGTGCGGTGAACAATGAGTTTCACCGGGTAACCGTCAGCGCATCGTACGCGGAAGCGGACGGCCTGGTCGGTAAGGCATGGCGTTATCGCGACGTTTTCATCGTGGATGACCTGCAGTATCTACAGGACCGGCGCGGGGAAGTGGCGCAGACCGCGGGATGCACCGCTGCTATTGCCCTTCCGCTGAGCGTGGGCGGCGAAGTCGTCGGCGCGCTCGATTTCTTTGTGATGGAACCATTGGCTCTTTCCGATGAGCGCATTGATGTATTGCGCCGAGTAGCCGAGCTGGTGTCTTCGGCGTTGGAACGCATGCGTGAGCGCGCGACTCGACTCGAAGCAGAAGAAGATATGGAAGTGCTCGTCACCGTACTCCGCGCCAATGCCGGCCGCAACTGCGTTGACGAAATCGCCAAGGTCACGCTCGACCTGGTTCGCAGTTCGATGAAGTGGACATACGCAACTTACTGGTCACTGGACAACAAGGCGAACACGCTTCGCTATTGCGTCGAGTCCGGAAGCGTTGACGAGGACTTCAGGCGTGCGACGCACGATTGCGCGTTTGAACAGGGCGACGGGCTTGCCGGTCGAGCGTGGGCAAGCCACGATCTGGTCTTCGGTGGAAACATGACCGAACAGGGTGATGCAGTGCGTTCGCCGATGTCAAGGCGCGCAAATATTCGTAGCGGGATAGCATTCCCGGTCATGGCAAAAGGTCGCGTGATCGGAGTAATGGAATTTTTCTCGGCCGAAGAACTGCGCCCCTCGGAACATCGGTTGACAATGTTGCGAGACGTATCGCGAATGGTAAGCAGCGCTGCAGAGCAGGTCGGACTCGCGAATGAATTCGAACGCGACGTGAAGAGTGTTGTGCAAATGCTCACCGTGTCTGCTGCGGAAGTTGAGACGAGCGCACAGGGCATGGCCGCATCAGCAGAGGAAACCGCCTGTCAGGCGCAGGCGGTCGCTGCGTCGTCGGAGCAGGCTACGCGTAACGTGCAGACGGTTGCCAGTTCGGCAGAGGAACTCTCGGTAAGCGTGCGTGAGATCGCAGGCCTGGTGCAGGAAGCGTCCACTGTGGCACAGCATGCAGTGAGTCAGGCGTCTAGTGCCAGTAGCACCATGGTGCAGCTGGGTCAGAGCAGCAAGGAAATCGGTCAGGTCATCAAGGTCATCACGTCGATCGCGCAGCAGACCAACCTTCTCGCGCTGAACGCGACGATTGAAGCAGCGAGGGCGGGAGAGGCCGGCAAGGGCTTCGCGGTTGTTGCAAACGAAGTCAAGGAACTGGCCAGGCAAACCGCGCGCGCGACTGAGGAAATTGAGCGCAAGATTGCCAGTGTTCAAGAGGATGCGACGCACGCAGTACGCGATATTGGTGAGATATCGAGCGTGATCGGAAAAATCAATCAGATCTCCGGGACCATCGCGGCCGCTGTAGAAGAACAGAATGCGGCCACCGGCGAGATCTCGCGAAATGTCACTGAGGCCGCGCGAGGTACCGCGGATGTCACGCTCAATATTGCCGGCGTGACGATCGCTGCTGCCGAGTCGGGCCACACCGCGGAGACCCTCAACGGAGCAGCGGCGTCACTCAATGAAGAAGCGGTACGCCTTGGGGGTGCGGTTGACAGCTTCCTCGGCAAACTCCGCGCGGGCATATAGGTCGCTCGCGCGAACGAATTCGTATCTCAATCGGTCGCACCGGTGAATAGGCAACGCGCTACCCCCATACGCGTGCTTGTAGTGGACGATTCCGCGGTCGTGCGTGGCGTCCTGGGGCGTATTGTGGATGCGCAGCCCGATATGCGCGTCGTAACGACGGCGACAAATGGGAGCGACGCACTCGACGCCCTCCGTCTGCAACCGATCGACGTCGTCCTGCTCGATATCGAAATGCCGGTGATGGACGGCCTGACGGCGTTGCCACTTATTTGCCAGCGTTTTCCAGCCACCCGGGTTCTTGTGACGAGCGCCTTGACCGCGCAGGGTGCTGCGATCACTATGCGGGCGCTGGCGCTTGGCGCCGTTGATTACGTACACAAGCCTTCTACGCGAGGCACAGGTGTTCTCGGCGTTGAGGCAGCGGCCCTGAGCGTCGTTGCCAAAATCAGAGCCATCGCGCCCTTTCCCGCAGACTTCGTCTCGGGGGACGGCGAATTGGCCGTCGCCGAAGCTGGTTTCTCAAGAGCGGACCACGTTGATTTGTCGGCCGGCGATTTCGAACCACGGGTGCTCGCGATTGCGGCAAGCACCGGTGGGCCGAATGCGCTGGCGACCATTGTGGGGGGATTGCCGCGTGACTTCCCGCTCCCGGTGCTCGTCACGCAACACATGCCTCCACTCTTCACGACCATGTTTGCCCAGCGCCTTGCGCGCGAGGGCACGCTTCCGTGCGCCGAAGCGCAGGATGGCGAGCCGTTACGGCCCGGTCGTGTCTACGTGGCACCAGGCGATCACCATTTGACCGTTATAGGTTCCGGTGTAGCGCGAGTTCCTGCCATCCGCATAACGTCCGATCCGCCAGAGCACCACTGCAGGCCAGCGGCAAATCCGATGTTTAGAAGCGCGGCACAGGCGTTTCCGCGTGGAGTGCTGGCTGTCGTCCTCACTGGAATGGGTGAGGATGGCCGAGAGGGCTGCGAAGCCGTCGCCGCTTCTGGCGGGCGGGTAATCGTTCAGGATGAACGAACGAGCGTCGTCTGGGGAATGCCTGGCAGTGTCGTTGCGTCTGGAATCTCCTGCTCCATAGTCCCGCTGCAGGCAATTTCTGCGCACGTCGTTTCCCTCTGTTCTGTACAGTCGTGATTACTTCCGAAGATTATTCGTACCTGAGCACGCTTCTCCGCACGCGGAGCGGCCTCGCGCTCGGGCCGGGCAAGGAATACCTGCTGGAGAGCAGACTGCCACCGGTCGCGAAGGCGTACGGGTTTTCATCCGTAGTAGAATTGGTCGCCACACTGCGGACCGGGCCGCACCGGGATCTCGTCAAGGCAGTCTGCGACGCGATGACGACCGGGGAGACTTTCTTTTTTCGTGACACGCTTCCATTTGATCTGCTCAGAACGACGATCCTGCCGGAATTGGCCGACCGCTGCCGACGCGCTGGTCGTTCCCTGCGGATCTGGAGCTCTGCAGCATCAACTGGCCAGGAAGCTTATTCCATCGCGATGTTGCTCTCCGACATGGGTGTGCAGATGAGCGGCGTGAACGTGGAACTCGTAGCGACCGACTTCGCTACTCATGCCCTGAATCGAGCGCGGCGCGCAGTGTTCACGCAGATTGAGGTCCAGCGCGGCCTGCCTGAGCGATACCTGCGCCAGTTCTTCATCAATACACCGGACGGATATCGGCTCGCGGATGACATCCGTCGCCGCGTCGCATTCCGTGAACTCAACCTGCTTGAGTCGTTTCGGTCGCTGAGTCAGTTCGACATTGTGATGTGTCGTAACGTGCTGATCTACTTCGACACCACGACCAAGAAGGATGTTCTTGAACGCCTGGCGTCCTCACTTACGCCGGGCGGCTACCTGTTCCTTGGCGCGACGGAAACAGCATTCGGCCTCACAGACAGGTTGGTTCGACTTCCAGACATACCAACATCGCTGCACGTGCGGCGCGAAGACTTCGAAGTGGTCGAAGAGCGCCTCCGCGCCGGTGCCCCGGCGATCTCAGTCGCCTGACAACCGCGGTTGGCGTCGAGCGATCTCGACGCCCGATATACACGCGACCAGCCAGACGGCGCCTGCGGCGTAGCCTCCGATAACATCGCTGAAGTAGTGTAGTCCGAGATAAATCCTGCTGAAGCCGACAGCGACTACCACCACCAAGCCTGCAACGGCAATCAGAATTCGTGTCCAATTCTTCGTCGCCCAGAATGTAATGAGCAGATATGCCAGCATGCCGTATCCGACGAATGATCCCATCGCGTGTTCACTTGGGAAGCTGTAGCTCAACCGATGCATGAATAACAGCGCGCCAGGAGGTCGTGGGCGCTGGATTATCCGCTTGAGCGTCCAGTCAAGCACCGCCCCTCCGGCGAACGCGGCTATCCAGCCGCTCAGCACAATCCATCGTCTTCGGCCGATGAGAAAGAGGCCTACCGCGATGGCAATCAACGCGACTACTGCTGGTGAGCCTACGAAGGAAATCGCGGACATCAGTGTGTCGCCAAACGTGGTCGCATGGGCGCGGAGCTGATAGAAAATCACAACATCGAGTTGAGTCAGCGGATCGTGGTGAATTACGTCCTCTGTAATCCCGCCAAACAACCAGAGTGCACCGATGCTGGCTAACAGGCCGATCGTGAGGTGAAGCCCAAGGTACTCTCCGCGTGCAAATCTGTCGGAAACGAAATTCCAAACACGCGGGTACCTGCTTCCGTACCGGTCGAGTCTGTCACTGTGAACCCTTCGATGCCATGAGGTCGCGGATTTTTCCGCAATTCCATCGCTGTTGGCGCGAAACCACTTGACGGCAACGACGAGAACCACGAAGAGTGCGACGAGCAAAACAATAGCCAGGCTCGTCTGCCCAACGAGGTGATCGAGTTTCGGGATGTTCTTGCCGAACATATACCCGAGCGTACCGAACAAACTTGCCCAGATGATCGCGCCGCTTGCGTTGTAGATCAGAAAGCTGCGATACGGCATTCGAGCCACGCCTGCGAAAACGGCGGCCCATGTTCGAAGAATCGCGACGAAACGACCGAAGAAGACGGTCTTCCCGCCGTGACGTTCAAAAAAGGCGTGCGCGCGGGAAACGTGGGATTCATTTATGTGCAGAATCCTGCCCCAGCGCTGAATCACCGCAACGCCACCTCGGGAGCCAATCCAATATCCGCCACTATCTCCGACAATTGCCGCCGCAGCAGCCACGCATATTACCACATAGATGTCGAGGTGCCCCAGCGCAGCGTATGCTGCGGCGGTGACCAGCACAGTCTCGCCAGGGAGAGGAATTCCAAGGCTTTCGACGGCGACCACAATAAAAATGAATATGTAGCCGTACGACTCCAGCAGATTCGTAACTGTTTCGTGCATTACCGCGGATCTATCCGGGATGCTTCGGCGACCAGCCGCTCCAGCAGATCTATACGTGGCTTGAGAAGCGGATCGGATCTTCCGTTCAATGCGGCATGGGAAAGCAGTGACGAATCAGGAGGGCCGATTATGCGCAATGCTGCCGACGCCGTGTCCGGATCGTGAACAATCCTCGAAATAAATTGCAGGGCCGCGTCGATCCGGTCCGGCTCCATCGAGTCAAGCGATCGAATCTCAAAATATCCGCGCGGGCGGATTTCCGGGAACAACGTCGTAAGGTGAGCACTGTCTTCAGACAGGATGCGTCCTGCATGCCTTGCGAACCTGGCATACGCGCCGACAGGGTCGACAGCATCAAACGGTAAGCCGGTGCGACCTGGGTCGAGCGTCTGCCACTGGTGGGCGCGATAGCTCGCGTAGCCAGTGGATCTGGCCCCGTACCTGTCGGAGTTCGCAAACATCGCGATCAGGTACGGAGCCAGGGAGTTAAGCAGCTCCCACCGTTGCATCACGTTGGGGCCAAGCTCCACGCTGACGTGGACCGACGCGGTCTGACGCATCATGCGCACGCCGGATTCGCCGATCCCATTGAAATACGCTGTCATGACGTCGTAACGCGGCGCGTGAAGTTCGAGTGCTACCGTATCGATCGTATTGTACGGATCAATGCCGAGCGCGAGCAATTGTACATCGGCACTCGCGGCCGACGCACGCAGGACGCGAAGGCTATTACGCAGGTGAATTGAGAGATCAGACGCAGAGGCGAATACTGGCGAGATGATCTCGAATTGACCGCCGGGTTCGTAGCAGAGCCGACCACCATCGGGCATGTTCCATCTTGGTGCACCGTAGTCGTCGGTCTCCTCCTCCCAGCCTTGGAGCCGAGCGGCATCGCGGGCGATGTCGGCCGTCCCGGGGCCTTCCTGAGTTGCATGGATTGGCACGCGTCTGAGCGACCGATTGCGAATCGGTATGACTTCGAACTCTGCCCCCATTGAGCCGTCGGGCCGCGGATTTGCCCCCGGTTGAAACAGTTGCTCGATCAGCCCATGTAGTGTCTCCGTTGCCGTTGCCATTGTTCAGCGACTTGAAAGGGCCAGGGCGAACAGGCCCGCGTCATCCGTGAACCACTCCCGAAGGACGAGCTCGCTTTGCGCGAGCACATCGGCTGCGAGGGCGCGATCATATTTGTAGCTGACCTCGGTCAGGATCCAGTCGCCGTCCGCAAACGTGAAGTCGCCGACATCGGGGATGGCAACAGATTGCTCCGCCCGGGCGATAAGCCGCATCTCGATCCGGTGCTCTCGCTCGTTGTATATCGCGGAATGGTCAAACGCTGACACATTGAAATTCGCACCGAGACAGTCGTTGATGACGGACAACATGTTTCGGTTGAACCGGGCAGTTACGCCGCGGCTGTCGTTGTACGCACTTTCGATCAAGGCGGAATCCTTTCGGAGGTCGACGCCGAGGAGAAAGTAATCGCCCGATTCCATTCGCTCGCGTACACTTGATACGAGACTCACGGCTTCGTCAGGCGTGAAATTGCCGATGGTGCTCCCCAAAAAGGCGTGCAGCGCCGGCGATGGGTGGTCCGGCAGGGCAAAATGAGTAGAGAAGTCGGCAGCGACCGGGGTAATGCAAAGCGAAGGATATTCGTCCCGTAATTGCGCTGCGGACTGCGCAAGAAACCCGGCGCTGACATCAACCGGGATGTATGTGACGTCGTCCTGGGCGGCACGTAGCATCTCGTCCAGGATGGTTCGCGTCTTGTCCGCGCTTCCGGCGCCAAGCTCCACGAGCGTCCGCGGCCTGGCGATTCC
This sequence comes from Gemmatimonadaceae bacterium, assembly GCA_039924325.1. Lineage (GTDB taxonomy): Bacteria > Gemmatimonadota > Gemmatimonadetes > Gemmatimonadales > Gemmatimonadaceae > Fen-1247. The sequence continues at coordinate 4,242 of JBDTAZ010000021.1, read as the reverse complement.
GATGATCGTTCTGCTCCATCGAATCAGCAGCTCTCGCTCTGCACGGGTTGGATAGTACTCGGGCAATCGGGTTATTTCGTCGAACAGACGCGATCCCCGTTCGTCGTAGAAATATTTGGGCGGGATACGCCGAGGTTGCTCGGATAGTCCCTCACGTAAATCGCGCGCCATGCGCGCGCGGTCAAACGTCACGGGCACAACGGAAGCCGCTGAATATCTGACGTCGGATAGGGTAGTCCCAATTCCGGAAAGTATTTCTTATCGCGCCAGCGCGTGTTGCCCAGGAACCGCCACGAAGCACCTTGTACTCGCTTCCGAAAAATGTCTCGGAGTATTCCGGATATGGGAATGCCACGAAGCCAGGGTAACCGTGAAAGTCGCTTGCGGTCCACTCCCAGACGTCGCCAACCATTCCGTAACACCCAAGTGGGGATACGTTCTGCTCGAACGCTCCAATCGGCGCAGTACTGAACCCGAGCTGGTCGATGTTGGCAAGCAAACGGTTTGGCTCTTCGTCGCCCCATGGGAAGCGCTGAGCGCCATTGGTGTCGGCATTCCACGACGCGGCAATTTCCCATTCGTACTCCGTCGGGAGCCGTTTGCCCGCCCACCGCGCGAAAGCATCGGCCTCGTAGTAGCACACGTGGCAAACCGGTTCATTCGGAGAGAGCGGAGCGCTGTAGTCCATGGTTCGCGCGCTCCAGCCGTCATCGCCCGCTTGCCAGTATTTCGGTGACGTGGCTCCTGAGTCGGCAAGCCAGGCACTGCCGGCTTGGGACCAAAGTTCCTTCCGTCTGTACCCGTCGTCGGAAATGAAATCGCTGTACGCAAGGTTAGTTACAGGGGCTGCGTCGATCTCGAATGCGGAACTGAGTATAGAGTGTCGCGGTCTTTCATTGTCGTACGCTTCTCGTCTGTCGTTCGTACCAATTGAATATTCGCCTGCGCCGACGCGTATCATCCGATCAAAGCTGTCTTCCCCTCCGCAAGGCTGAGCTGACACGCGGGGTGGTGCATAGGGGGATCCGGTCTTCAACTGGAGAGTCTGCAGAATGGTTTCGTTGTGCTGATATTCGTGCTGCAGAACCATGTTATAGACAAACGCCTCCGCGAGCAGCGGGTGATCGGACCTGAAGTTCGCGTGGCTCAGCGTCTCAATTACATCCGATCGGATCTCCGCCGCCGTATTTATTACTGCTGCGAGTGTGGGCAATGGGAGTGCGGCGCGCGTGGAGCGGGGGTGCTCGAACGGGTTGTACATCCCGGGCATTTCGGAGAATTCGATTGGTCCGGATACGTTACGCGTGAGCCACAGTTCCTCGAAATGCATGATGTGACCAAGATCCCACAGAATCGGGCTCATCAACGCATCGTGCTGGCGATGGACATCGTCTTCGGATAGCGAACTCACCAGCAGGAGAGTACGCACCCGGGCTTCGGTGAGTTTTTCGCAGATATTGTTCCGAATTACGGAATCGGAATGATTCGGCATGGTTTTGGTTGGGGCAAGGACCAGGCCCGCTAACGATTGAGCCAGAATAAGCTAAGAAGGTGCTAATACAGCGGTAACCACACGCATGATAACTGTGCTGAAGGTGTGGCCGAAGCGCACATTTAGTCCAACCGTCACGCTGGGATGCCTCGACTTCCGGATCGCTTGATCGTCCCTGTGGAACGACTGGTGCAGGTGGACCGACCTCGACAAGTGTTTGCCGGTGGTTGCAGTACCAGAAAATTGAGGACAGCTTTCCACCATTCGTGTACCCATTGCAATCCGCATGAATCAGTCGAGCGGCCAGGCCCGCGTAATTCGCTTCTTCGAGCAGCTCCCGCTCGCAGCGGCTGTCTTCGTCGTCCTGGTGTCGATCGGGATACTGTTCGAATGGTATAGCGGTCTGGATCCTAGCACCGGCTTTTATCCCGGCGGGGTGGCGATGGTGCCGCTGGCGTGTGTCGAGTTTGGGCTGGCGGGGGTTGCTCTGGCGCTTGCGACCAAGCGTGGGCGCCCATTCGCACTCCGCGTTGCGTCGATCATGCTCGCATGCCTGGTGATTCTCATTGCCCTCATAGAACTGGCTTCGTGGATGCAAGGGCGCGATCTCGGTCTCGATCTGATCATGTTCGGCGATCAGCTTCGGCGTGCTCAGTGGAATCCTCCTGGCCGTATGGCTCTCAACACCACTGTCGGCATGGTGGTGACAGGGCTGGGTATAGTATCCCTTCATTTCGATGACCGGACGGGGGCCAGCGCATCCCATTGGATAGGTCTGGTGAGCGGGACTATCGGATTTCTGGGGCTGATTGGATATGCGTTCGGTGTAACGCGGTTGTACGCGCTGGGCGAGTACTCTGGAATGGCCATAAGCACTGCGGTCTGTCTTTTCGTGCTAGCCCTGGGTATCGTCTTCGCGAGGCGCACGGCGGGATTACCCAAGCTCATGGTCGACCTCGGCGCCGCTGGTACCGTAGCAAGGCGCTTGGTTCCAGCTGCGGTGGCCGTTCCGTTCCTCCTCGGATGGTTACGTCTCGTCGGCGAAAAGAATGGATTCTACGACACGCCGTTCGGCGTATCGATCTATGTGCTCGCGACCGTTGTCATATTCCTCTGGCTTGTTGGTTGGGCCTCCCGCATGGCGTTCGAAAGTGACCGCGTGCGCGAGGAGTTGTTGGCCGGTGAGCAGGAGGCTCGCGAAGTGGCTGAGAGCGCCAATACAGCGAAGAGCAACTTTCTCGCAGTGATGTCGCATGAATTGCGAACTCCGCTTTCCGCCATCATTGGCTACGAGGAGCTTCTGGCTGACGGGATAACCGGTCCCGTAAACGAGGCACAGAAACACCAACTTGGCCGCGTGAAGGCCAGTGCTCAGCACTTGCTCCACCTGATCGATCAGATTCTCTCATACTCGCGGGTCGACGCCGGTCGCGAAGTGGTTGCTGCCGAAGATGTGGACGCGAATGAAATCGCGCACGATGCAGCGACACTTGTCGAACCGCTGGCTCGTGAACGATCGCTTCCTCTTGAGGTCGTCGCTACCGGCTACCCGCTCCCGATGTCCACGGATAGTGGGAAGGTGCGGCAAATCCTGGTAAATCTGCTCTCCAATGCCGTCAAATTCACTCCGGCCGGTCGGGTCACGCTGATAGTTCAGCACGACGGGCCAGTGGTTCGATACATCGTCCGTGACACCGGCATTGGCATCGCTTTGGAACATCGTGATCAGATATTCGATGCCTTCTGGCAGGTCGAGCAGCCCAGTACTCGCCGGGTCGGTGGCACCGGTCTGGGGCTTAGCGTGACTCGACGGCTCGCGCGGCTCCTGGGAGGCGATGTCATAGTCTCGAGCAAGGTGGGAGAGGGAAGCGCATTCACAGTCTCGCTGCCCCTGGAAGCACCCGTTGGACCCGTCAAAAAGGTTGAGTAGCAGCGCCTCCGCCGAAGCTCCTCCAATTTGGGGTAGCTTCTCGTCCACTGTGCTCCACTTCGAAACAATCCCTCCGCGTACTATCGACCTGAGGGAAGCCATTGGCTCAACGAGCCGAAAGTTCTTCAAGGAAATCGGTTTCGAACAATCGTTCGGACTTGTCTCCGCGCAGAATCCGATGGGCTCGTTGCAAACGGCGACGGAGAACGAGCGTCTCGCCGCTAGCTTACATCAGGAATTGGCGGCGTCTGGATTGACGCACGCGAGGGTGAATGCGTGCAGCCCGGATGGAAGTCACTGCGAAAAGAGCGTCGCGATTGCGCTGAACATGCAATCGGTGATTGACTTGGCGGATCGGTATCGTCAGCTCGCCACGTTCTGGTTCGACGGTGAGGTTTTCTGGATAATCCCTGTTCGATCCATTCTGCCAAAAGTACGACTTCCAACAATCGCCTGACACGCAAACGCGTGTGCACTGTTAGCGCCGTTTGCTCAACGACCACTCCAATCATGTCGTATTGCTCTCAATGACTGCATCGACAACTGTTAAGCACGGATCGCCAATTTCGCACGATCGCGTTGAGCTGCTGGAGATCGCCGCGCGGCTTCGTGCGGAAGTCGCGGGCCGAATTGTCGGGCAGGAGAAGGTGCTCGACGAGATTCTGATGGCGCTTCTGGCCGGAGGCCATGCGTTGCTTGTTGGCGTGCCCGGTCTGGCGAAGACGCTGATGATCAGATCCGTTTCGGAAGCGATGCGATTGGGATTTCGACGCATTCAATTCACGCCGGATCTGGTACCCTCGGACATCACGGGAACCGA